>JAEDLZ010000038.1 GCA_016303265.1 Clostridiales bacterium | reverse complement strand
TACAGGATTTTGCGTTAAGGGGATTGACTTTTCACCCATAAAAGGGCCGGAGGGAAATATTGAATATCTGATGTTTTTGGAAAAGTGCAGCGACCCTTCCGCAATTATTGATATTGACGCCATTGTTTGTGCGTCACATGAACTAAGTATACAGGGGTGACATTATGAACAGAATTTCCATTATACCAAATACAGATAAGGATAAGAATTTTGAAACAACAAAAAAGGTTGCGGAAATTCTTCGTTCTTTCGGCAAGGAAGTCTGTATTGAAAATACTCTTAAAATCACCGGCGGTGATTTTATCAGACAAAGCAGGAAAGAGCTTGTTGGAAACGATATGATTGTGTCTTTAGGCGGTGACGGAACGATTCTTGATATTGCCGACGAAGCGGCAAAAAACGATACTCCTATTCTTGGAATAAATATCGGAAATCTCGGGTTCTTATCTCAGGCGGAGTGCGTTTCCGCCGATATTTTTGAGGATATTTTCTGCGGGAAGTATACCGTGACCGAAAGTATGATGCTTCACGCCTCACTTATGGAAGGCGGAAGACTTTTAAAAGAATTTACGGCGCTCAACGATGCGGTTATAAAGGGTGAAGCTGCCCGCATGCTTAATATAAAGGTTGATATTGACGGTATAAATACAAATAATTATCCGGCGGACGGAGTGATTATCTCCACGGCAACAGGGTCAACGGCGTACTCTCTTTCGGCAGGCGGAGCAATTGTTCACCCGGAGCTTGACGCTATAATGATAACACCCATCTGTCCGCATACACTCAAGGCGAGATGTATGATAATTCCCGCTGTTAAAAAAGTTAGAATTTCACTTTTGCCTCCTTACAGAAGCAGTGGTGTTTTGACGGTCGACGGCAAGCATAGCGTAAAAATTGAAGAAGGTTTGTATGTTGAGGTTGAAAAATCGGAGCATAAAGCTAAATTTATCAATCTGAACAGACGCAGCTTTTATGACATAGTACGGGAAAAAATTGCAGACAGGAGTATATAGACTGCGGATTTTGCAAAGGAGGGCTGCATATGCTTAAAGAGCTTTATATTAAAAATGTCGCCGTCATAGATGAGGCGGTTATAGACTTTGAAAAAGGCTTTAATGTTTTAACAGGTGAAACAGGGGCAGGCAAATCCATTCTTATTGATTCCATAAATATGGTTATCGGAAGCCGCTCAAGCAAGGAACTTGTCAGAACGGGAGCAGAGAAAGCGATGGTAAGCGCAACTTTTGAAGCTGTTTCAAGAGAGGTTTCGGAAAAGCTTGAAGAGCTTGGTGTTGACAGCGACGATGGCGAAATAATAATAAGCAGACAGATAAGCTCGGAAGGCAAAAGCGTATGCCGCTGCAACGGCATAATGCTGCCCCTTGCAAGTATAAGAGAAATAGGTGAATTACTTGTTGATATTCACGGGCAGCACGACAACCAAAAAATAATGAATAAGCATAATCATAGGGTATATCTTGATAACTACGGGAGATATGATGACTGTATTGCAGGGTATAAGGAGTTATACGGGCAATATAAGGAAATTCTGAGCGCACTTCAAGAGCTTAATACCGACAAGGAAGAGCGTGAGCGCAGACTTGATTTGCTTGAATTTCAGATAAAGGAGATAGAGGCGGCTCAGCTTAAGGCAGGCGAGGATGAGCTGCTGGAGGAAAGACGGACATTTTTGGAAAATGCAGAGAAGATAACCTCAGGCGTGCAGAACGCCTATGAGGAGCTTTACGGGGGAGAAATTCAGTCTGCGGCATTTGACCTCGTTATGAAGGCTGCAAAGGAAATAGGCGCGGTTCGTGAATATGATGAAAAGCTTGGTGCATATGCAGACAGACTGGATTCTGCCATGGCAGAAATTGAAGATATAACCTCCGAACTAAAAAGTTATCTTGATAAGACCGATTATTCGCAAAGTGAGCTTGATGAGACAGAAACAAGACTTAACACTATAAGAACATTAAAAAGAAAATACGGAAGTACAATTGAAGAAATAAACGAGTATCTTGAGAAAATCAAGGCTGAGAGGGATAAATTTTCATCAAGCGAAGAAAATATCGAAAGGCTTAACGTTCAAAAAGAAGAAACAGAAATTAAACTTAAGGCTTTCGCTGCGGCTTTGACGGAAAAGAGAAAGGCTGCGGCAAAAAGGCTTGAAATGGGAATTATGTCAGAGCTTGCCGATTTGGATATGCCGAATGTGAAATTTGTTGTGTCGGTTGAGGAAGCGGAATATAGCAATTACGGCTGTGACGATATTGAGTTCTTAATATCTGCAAATCCCGGAGAAACGCCAAAGCCCATGAATAAGATTGCGTCGGGCGGGGAGCTTTCAAGAATTATGCTTGCCATCAAGTCCGTTATGTCGGACACGGATAATTCGGAAACGATGATTTTTGATGAAATTGATACGGGTGTAAGCGGCAGAGCGGCACAGAAAATTGCCGAGAAAATTGCAGGTTTTTCAGGAAGCTGTCAGGTATTTGCCGTTACACATTTAGCCCAGATTGCCGCAATGGCAGACGCTCACTTTCTTATCCATAAGGAAACCAGAGATGAAAAAACTTATACGAGTGTTAATAAGCTTGACGAGCATGGGAGAATTGAGGAACTCGGTCGCATAATCGGTGGCGTTTCCGTTACGGAAACAACGCTTAAGAGCGCGGCGGAAATGCTTGAAATGGCGAATAATATAAAAACGAGGTAAATTGATGCTAAAATCCGGTTATGTTATTGACGCGAATGATAAAACCGCAAAAATCAGAATACACAGAGAATCTTCCTGCGGCGGAGATTGCGGCCGGTGCGGGGGCTGCGGAACGGACGAATTGATTGTTGAAGTTGAAAACACCATGAAGCTTCAAAAAGGGGAAACGGTAAATGTTAAAATGAACAATAAAAAGTTCATTTTAAGCGCCGCCTTAGGTTATGGCATATTGACTGCGGTTATGGTTCTCGGCGGAATTTTGGGTTATGAGGCTTTTAACAGCGAAACGGCCTCGATACTTTTTACGGCGGGATTTTTGGTTATATCCCTCATTGTCATAAGGTATAGCTTTAAAAATAAAAAATCAGATATTAAGATTGAACGCAGACAGACAAGGTGACAAAAATGATAAATCCGAAAAGAATTACAATTTTTACAGGACATTTCGGAAGCGGAAAAACGGAAGTGGCAATTAACTATGCCGTAAATCTCAGAAAAATGGGCAAAAAGGTAATAATAATCGATTATGATTTCGTAAATCCGTATTTTCGCACAAAGGATGCAGAGGCGGAGCTTACCCGTATGGGAATTGAGGTTATCGCCTCACCCTATGCCAACAGCAATATAGAAAATCCTGCGCTGCCGCCGGAAATAAATAAGGTATTTGAAAATAAAGATGCTTATGTTATATTCGATGTGGGCGGTGACGATGACGGGGCGGTATGCCTTGGAAGATTCAAAAGGGAATTTGAAAAAGAAGATTATAATATGTTATTTGTTTTAAATCAGCGGCGAATCATAACCGAAACTGCCGGGGGCGCCGTTAATATACTGAGAGATATTGAAACGGTATCGCGGCTTAAGGTGACCGGAATTATCAATAACACCCATCTGAAGCAGTATACCGAGCCGAAAACTGTATCAGACGGGGAAAAGCTGGCTGAAGAGGTTTCGCGTCTTACCAAAATACCGATAGAATTTACCTCGGCAAAGAGAGATATAATTGATAAGATTGACGATAAACTTGTCGGGAGAAAATTTCCGCTTGATTTGTATATAAATCTGAAATTTTAAAAGGGAGGCCAAACTTATGGCAAAGGTTATTTTCAAGGAGGACAAATGCAAGGGCTGTAAGCTATGCACAACAGTATGTCCGAAACATATTGTCACAATGACAGCAGATAGAATAAACGCAAAAGGTTTTCATCCGGCAACGGTTATTGAAACCGAGAAATGTATAGGCTGTGCTTTTTGCGCAACAATGTGTCCCGATTGCGTTATTACGGTTATGAAGGATTAAGGAGGCTTGAAGATGAGTGAAAGATTTTTAATGAAGGGCAACGAGGCTTTGGCGGAGGCCGCGATGCGGAGCGGATGCAGATTTTTCTTCGGTTATCCGATAACGCCCCAAACGGAGCTTGCGGCATATATGGCAAAGCAGATGCCGAAAAATAACGGAGTATTTTTGCAGGCGGAGAGCGAAGTTGCCGCTATAAATATGGTTTACGGCGCGGCCGGCGCAGGAGCGAGAGTTATGACGAGTTCATCCAGCCCCGGCATTAGCCTTAAATCTGAAGGTATTTCATACATAGCGGGCGCGGATCTTCCCTGCGTTATTGTTGATATAGTTCGTGGCGGACCGGGACTTGGCGGTATTCAGCCCGCTCAGTCCGATTATTTTCAGGCAACAAGAGGCGGCGGTCACGGTGATTATCAGATTCTCGTTTATGCACCGTCCTCTGTTCAGGAAATTGTGACCCTTACCGCAAAGGCGTTTGATAAGGCGGATGAATACCGTATGCCGGCTATGATTATGGGCGACGGTATGCTGGGTCAGATGATGGAGCCTGTCGAGTTTTTTGATAAGCGGGATGAGAGCACGCTTCCCGAAAAGCCGTGGGCGACAACGGGGACAGGACTTAAAAGAGAAAAGAATATTATAAATTCTCTTTATCTCAAGCCGGAAGAACTGGAGAATAAGGTTATTGCCAGGTATAAAAGATATGATAAGGTAAAAGAGAAGGAAACTATGTTTGAGGAGTACTTCACGGAGGACGCAGATGTTATAATTGCTGCGTACGGAACCGTTGCAAGAATCGCATTATCCTCTGTAAGACTTGCAAGGCAGGAAGGCTTTAAGGTGGGACTTATCCGTCCCATAACACTCTGGCCGTTCCCTGAAAAAATTTTTGCAAAGCGAAGCGAAACCGCAAAGCAGTTTATGTGCGTTGAGCTCAGCATGGGACAGATGATTGAGGATGTACGCCTTGCCGTAAACGGGAAATGTTCGGTAAGCTTCTACGGAAGAACCGGCGGAATGGTTCCGAATCAGGAAGAAATACTTGAAGCAATTAAGAAGTTATTCTAAGAAAGGAGCAATATATAATGAAAACCGTATTTGAAAAACCTCATTCGCTCAGCGATGTTTCCACTACATATTGTCCGGGCTGCACTCACGGCATAATACACAGACTGGTCGCTGAAGTTATAGATGAACTCGGCGTTGAAGGAAAGACCATAGGCGTTGCTCCGGTAGGGTGCAGCGTTACAGCGTACGACTTCTTTAATTTTGATGTTCAGCAGGCGGCCCACGGCCGTGCCCCCGCTGTTGCAACAGGCATAAAAAGGGTTCATCCTGATAATATAGTTTTCACATATCAGGGTGACGGCGACCTTGCCGCAATAGGTACTGCCGAAACTGTTCATGCCGCTGCAAGGTCGGAGAATATAACGGTTATATTCGTCAATAATGCAATTTACGGCATGACGGGCGGACAGATGGCGCCCACATCTCTTGTCGGGCAGGTTACGCAGACAACGCCGTACGGCAGGAAGGTTGAAAATCAAGGCTATCCCATAAGAATTTCCGAAATGCTTTCTCAGGTTGAGGGCGCAGCCTATATTGAAAGAGTGTCTGTTGACAGCATTAAGAATATAAGCAATGCAAAAAAGGCTATAAAAAAAGCCTTTGAATGTCAGATAAACAAGGAGGGGTTCTCCCTGATAGAGGTTTTGTCTACCTGTCCTACGAACTGGGGCTTAGAGCCTGAGGAGGCTCTGTCGTGGCTCCGCGATAACCTTATGGAGCACTATCCTCTGGGCGTTTACTGTGATAACAGGAAAGAGAAAGGCGGGTGTTTGTAATGCAGGAGCTTACTATTGCAGGATTCGGCGGACAGGGCGTGTTGTTTGCCGGAAAGGTTATAGCGTATGCAGGTCTTGCCGCCGATAAATATATTTCGTGGCTCCCCTCTTACGGCCCGGAAATGAGAGGCGGAACCTGCAATTGTCAGGTGATTTTGTCGGAAGGATCTATCGGTTCGCCGCTTATTACCAAATCGGACAGTATTATTGTTATGAACAAACCGTCCCTTGAAAAATTTGAGACTTCGGTCAAAAGCGGCGGAATGATGATAATTGACAGCGTTCATGTTGATGTTAAAACAAAGCGAAACGATGTGAAAGCAATTTACATACCGGCGCAGAAAATGGCGGAGGAGCTTGGTTATTCAAAGCTTGGCAATATGGTTATGGTGGGACAGTTCATAAAGCAGTACGGCGAAATTCCCTTTGATACGGTTTTGGAAAGCCTAAAAAACCATATTTCACAGTCTAAAGCAAAACTGCTTGAAGCTAATATCGAGGCTCTTAAAGCCGGATATAATTTTGAGGGATAGATTTAATGCTGATTTCAATTGAAGGCCTTTGTAAAAATTTCGGAGAAAGAAGAATATTAAACAATGTCAATATGACCATAGAGGAGAGAGGCCGCTATGGTCTTATTGGCGTCAACGGAGCGGGGAAATCAACCCTGCTTGATATAATTACGGGCAAACTTGATTACGAAGAAGGAAGTATATACAAAAGTGACAGACTGTCCGTAGGTTTCCTGAAACAGAACAGCGGGCTTGAAAGGGAGAGCACGATTATCGATGAAATGCGAAAAGTGTTTTCCGATGTCCTTGCGGCTCAGAAGAGGATGGAAGAGCTTGGAGAGGAGATGAGCCGTATTTCCGACAGGGAAAGCAGCGAATATAAAACCGCTGCGGGAAAGTATGCAAAATGCCAGGCGATTATTGACAGCCGCGACGGCTATAATATTGATGTTAAGATTATGACGGTATTAAACGGGATGGGCTTTTCGGACAAGGATTTAAATACGGTGATAAGCACCTTGTCGGGCGGCGAAAAGACACGGCTTGCCATAGCAAGGCTGTTGCTTAAAGAGCCAAATCTTCTTATATTGGACGAGCCTACAAATCATTTGGATTTCAAGACGCTGAGCTGGCTTGAAGATTATCTTGTAAATTATAACGGCGGCATCCTTGTCGTATCACATGACCGTTATTTTCTTGATAAGATAGTTAATACGGTGTTTGAGCTTGAGCGGGGACGGATAGTTTCATATAAGGGCAACTATTCCCAATTCCTTACGCAAAAGGAGGAGCGGCGGATAAGACTTCAAAAGGAATATGACGCTCAGCAGGCAGAGATTGCCCGTATGCAGACTTATATTGACAAAAATCTTGCAAGAGCCTCCACCTCAAACAGTGCGAAGTCGAGAATAAAGGCACTTGAAAATATGGAGCTTATAGAAAAGCCCGACGGTGAGTTGAAAACCATGCGGCTGAGATTTGATATTATTAAGGAGCCGTATAAGGATGTCCTTAAGGTTTCGGATTTGGATGTTTGTGTCGGCGGGGAGAAGAAGGTACTGTGCCGAAATATAAATCTTCACATACGAAAAGGCGAAAAAATTGCTATTATCGGCGATAACGGAATAGGAAAATCCTCATTTCTCAAAACCATTCAGGGAATAATACCTTACTACAAGGGTACTGTGGAATGGGGAAAGAATGTTACTTTAAGCTATTACGAACAGGAAAATCTCAATATAAATCAGGAAAAAATTGCAATAGATGAGTTATGGGACAGATTTCCCTCCGTAAGTGAAACGGATATACGAAAAGCATTGGGCAGTGTTTTGCTTACGAAAGATGATGTTTATAAACCTGTCAGGGTTATAAGCGGCGGAGAGAGGGCAAAGCTTGCGTTTTGCATTATTATGCTCGAAAAGGCGAATGTAATAATTATGGATGAGCCTACAAATCATCTGGACTTGGCATCAAAAGAAGTGCTGGAAAAAGCACTGAAAGATTACAAAGGAACTCTTATTTTTGTGTCCCATGACCGGTATCTTTTGAATAAAGTGCCTGACAAGATTGTGGAAATCGAAAGTGACGGCGCAAAGATTTACGACGGCGTTTATGAGGATTATAGGGCGAGAAAAGCTTTCCTTGCCCAAAGTGATAAAACCGAAGCTAAGCCGGAAAAAAATAAAGAAAAGAAGCCGGGAACAAACTATCGGACGAAAGAACAGCGGCGAATTGAAGTGATACGAAAAAATCGCATTAAAGAGCTGGAAAGCATTATTGAGGAAACGGAGAATACGGTGCGGCAGCTTGAAGAGGAAATTGCGTCGGAAGAAGTTTTTTCGGACTATGTCCTGATGACCGAAAAGTGCAAGGAAATGGAAGAATACAAGCAGAAGATTGAGGAATATTACGAGGAGTGGACAAAGCTTTCCGAAGAAACGGAAGATTTGAAAGGAGAGTAGGCTATGCTGTTAAAGAGCGTTGAAATGCAGGGGTTTAAATCCTTTGCGGATAAAATTTATCTGGATTTTAATCCTGGTATAACGGCGATTGTCGGACCTAACGGCTCGGGAAAAAGTAATATTTCCGACGCAATAAGATGGGTTATGGGAGAGCAGAGCATAAAAACACTCCGGGGAAGCAAAATGGAGGATGTTATATTTTCGGGCACGCAAAGCCGCAAAGCAATGGGCTTTGCGGAGGTTTCCCTGACCCTTGACAATTCCCGGGGATTTTTTCCGTTGGATTATGAAGAAATTACCGTAACAAGGCGGGTATACAGGAGCGGCGAGGGTGAATATTTTATTAACCGTGTCGGCTGCCGCCTTAAAGATATTCACGAACTGTTTATGGATACAGGGCTTGGCCGCGAGGGATATTCCATTATCGGACAGGGAAAAATCGACGAAATCCTCAGCAATAAATCCGAGGACCGCCGTCAGATATTTGAAGAAGCGGCAGGGATAACCAAGTATAAATACCGGAAAAATGAGGCGGAGAGAAAGCTTGAAAATACTACGGATAATTTAAGGCGCGTCAAGGATATTATGTCGGAGCTTGAGAATCAGATAGAACCTCTTTACGAGCAGTCGGAGAAGGCAAAAAAATATCTTAAGCTGCGGGATGAGCTTAAAGCAGTTGAGGTCAATCTTTCGGTGGTTAAAATTGATAAACTGAAGGCAGAAATTGAAATACTGTCTAAAAATCTTTCCGAAACCGACGAAGAAATAGATAAAATCCGTACAGCGGTGGAGGAAAATGAAAAAAAGGTCAATGAAATCTATGAAAATATTGCCCGGTGGGACGCCGAAACAGAAGCGTGCCGGGAAAACGAAAAGAGCATTATCGGCAGTATAGGCGATTCCAGCAGCAAAATCAATGTTTTAACGGCGGATATAGGACATTATGAGGAAAGCATATTAAAAATTGACGAAGATTTGAACCGCTGCATTGAGGAGGCAAAAACGGCAGAAATCAGGCTTGCCGGACTTGAGGAGGAGCTTGAAAAATTTGAGCTTAAAGCCGCGGAAATAAAAGAGTCCAAGGAAAGACAGGAGAAAGAAATTGAGAAGTTAGGAGAATTATCGGCAACAAAAAACACGGTTATAGAAGATATTAAGACGGAAATTATTGAAAAGGGTGCGGAAATAAACAGAGAAAAGGAGCGAATAGCCAATTCCGATATACTTAAAAATAATTTTGCGGAAAGACTAAGCGCTGCCGAAAAGGAACTTTCTGAAAAAACAAAAGATTATGAAAGGCTTTGCGAAAATGTCAGAACGATGGAAACGGAGCTTGCTAAAAGCGAAGGCAAACTCAAAAGTCTTGAGAATGCCCGTAACTCTCTGCAAAATGAAATTGACGAAAAAAATAATGCGCACCGCAGGCTTCTTGCCGAAGCGGAGGAAATATCGTCACAGCTTAATGAGAAAATTTCAAGGAAAAATGTTCTGGAGGAAATGGAAAAGGGCTTCGACGGCTTTTCCGGAAGCGTAAAATCCGTTATGAACGGCGCAAGGGACGGCAAACTGAGCGGAGTGAGAATTTACGGACCTTTTGCAAGACTGGCTAAGGTAAAAAAAGAATATACGGTTGCGATAGATACCGCTTTGGGAAATGCAGGACAGAATATAGTTGTTGAAACCGAGCAGGATGCAAAGAAGGCAATCGAGTATCTTAAGAGTCGGAAGGCTGGGCGCGCTACCTTTTTGCCCGTTGCGGCGGTTAAGCCGAGAACGGCGGATGTATCAAAAATCAGGGATATGGATGGATATATTGATATTGCTTCCAATCTGGTTGAAGTAGACGGAAAATACGAAGCCATAAAGAAAAACCTTTTGGGCGCCATTGTTATTGCCGATAACATTGACAGCGCAATAAAAATCGCAAAACGCTGTGACTATAAGATTAAAATTGTCAGTCTTTCGGGTGAAGTTATGCAGACGGGCGGTGCTATGACAGGCGGCAGCTTCAATAAGTCCGGCGGGTTTTTGTCCAGAACCGCTGAGATTGAGGCGCTCAAAACAGAAATTGAAGAGCTGAGTAATAAGCGTGCCTCCTGCCGTGAAAAAATAGAAATTGAAAATAAGAAAATCCGTACAGATACGGAAAGCCTTGAACTTACCAATAAGGAGCTTTCCGCCGTCAATGACAATTTCATTAAAGTAAAGTCCGATTATGAGCACTATAACAGCTTTTTGTCAAGTGTAACAAGCTCAAAAAATCAGATCGAGAGCGAAATATCAACCATTAACGAAAATATTGAAAAAATAGAAAAAAGTAACGAAGAACGCAGAAACAATATCTCTGAAATTGAGCGGAAAATTTCAGCGCTTGAAAAAAAAGCGGCAGCTGAACAGCAGGGCTTTGACGACTTACTTAAGGCGTCAAGAAATGCAGACGATAAGCTGCTTGAGCTTACTATTGCCGAAAATTCGTGCATTAAGGACATCGAAACCCGAAAGGAAAAAGTCTGGGCGGCGGGAAACGACATAAAGCAAATTGCCGAAAGAACGGAAAAAGCGGGGAACGAAAAAGCGGAGCTTGAAAATAAAATTAAAATTGCGCAGAATGAAATTGAGTCAAGCAAAACCGGAATCGAGAATCTAAGAGTAAGCACAAAGGAAACGGAGGACAGGATTAAGCAGCTTACGAAGCAGAAGGCGGAGGCTGAGGAAAAAATCAGAGGAATCCAAAAGGATATTACCGGAACAAACGACACTATGCTCGGTCTTAGCAGACAGAAGGCAAGAATAGAAACAAATAAGGCAAAAAACGAATCCGAGCTTGAAGGAATTTTTTCCCGTCTTTGGGAGGAATATGAGCTTACATATCTTACGGCGGCAGAGATAGCGGACGAAAATGCCGACCTTAAGAATGCCGAAAAGGATATAGCGTCCCTTAAGGGCAAGATTAAAAATCTCGGGAATATAAACATAGACGCAATTGAGAGTTACCGTGAAATAAAGGAGAGATACGATTTTCTTCTTGTGCAGACCAATGACCTGGAAAAGGCAAAAGCGGACCTTGAAAAGGTGATAAACGAGATGCTGACGGTTATGAAGAAGCAATTTGCGGAGCAGTTTGAAATTATTAACCGCAACTTTAACAAGGTATTTGCGGAACTGTTCGGCGGGGGAAAGGCAAACTTAAGCCTTGCCGACCCGGATAACCTCTTAGAGAGCGGAATTGAAATTGAGGCACAGCCGCCGGGGAAAAAATTGCAAAGACTTTCGCTTTTATCAGGCGGCGAGCGGGCGCTTACAGCCATTGCATTATTGTTTGCAATACTCAATGTCCGTCCTACCCCTTTTTGTATTCTTGATGAAATTGAAGCGGCGCTTGATGATGTTAATGTAAGCCGATATGCCGATTATTTAAGAAAGTACTCGGAAAATACTCAGTTTATTGTAGTTACCCACAGGC
>JAEDLZ010000164.1 GCA_016303265.1 Clostridiales bacterium | reverse complement strand
CTTAAATCCTCCCTGTCAAACAGATGCCGAACCGTTAATACTTCCCGTCTGAGCCTGTAGCCGTCAAGAGGCGTTGTGGAAATAATAAAGTCACACTCCTCGTTTTTTATCCGGTTTATATCCCTTACGGAAAAAACCGATGTTATCTTAAGCTCCGGAATGGCTCTTAAGATTTTTTCCTTAAGTATCCGGGAAATTCCTATGCCGTAATCACATACAATGCAGGCGCTTATTCCCGAGAGCTTTCTCTCTATCGCTCCGCCTATATATAGGGCAATAAAGCCGACCTCGTGTTCGTTAATCTCAAACTTAAGCTCTTTTTCAAGCATATTTTCCAAAGACCAGGCAATTGCCATGGTGTTGGGATATTTAAGCTTTATCTGCGGAAGAAGGCTGTTGCTTATCACTAACCCGTATTTAAGCCTTGCTATCATCGTTTTAAAATACAGAAACATCTGATGAACAAAAAAGCTGTCCTCAACAAGGTTTATATCGGCAATATCGCTGATTATGTTTACTGCCCTGACAGTAAGCCTGCAAAGCTCAATATTCATAATCTCATACTTATGCCTCGCACTCTCCGTCTTGAACTCCTGTATATCCGAAATCGAAACCGCAAACCGGATAAATTCCTTCTCACTCTCGGAAAACCTTATATTAAGTCCTCGGCTGAGTCCTTCAAGCAAGTCATTCGCTATGATTTCATCGGAAATTCCGTCAGCCGCAGAGGGTGCAACCTTTGGCATCTCAATTTCCCTGCCGTGTCTGCTCCTTAACATACTCTGCACGATGAGGAAAAGCAAATCTCTTCCCGACATATAGTTGAACTTAAAACCGAATTTATCTTCTGTTTCAATAATTATCTTCTCAACGCTGTCTGCGTCAAAGCCGTCAAGTGCGGCGCAAAGGCAGGTATATTCCTCCGATGACATAGGAACATATACCGCTTCCCGAAGTGTTATAAGTCCGGCGTAATGCCTTGCATATTCCGTATAAAACTTAAGCTGCGCCATTCTGTAGTTAAACTCGCTATAGCTTATGGAAATGCCCTTGCCCTTCCGGACATCAAATAAAATACGGTTTTCCGAAAACCATTCCGCAACTCTTCCCAATATTTTATCAAGCTGATTTCTGCCTATATAATATTGTTCCGAAAGTCTTTGTGCGGTCAGTGTGCCGTTTTTCATAAGATGGCGAATTATGAAGAAAACAATCTCCGTTTCCTCATCACTTCCGCCGTCCTTTCCTTGGAGCCTTGCCCACTCGTCTTCGCTTATAACCGCCCTCACTCCTATGTGAGGCTTTGTTTCAAGAAACCCCGCACCCTGCTGCGTGAGATAATCCTTGATTGCGGATATGTCATTTCTGACTGTTTTAACGGAAACGCCTATATCCTCCGCTATTTTTGAAATGGTCAAAAATCCGCGGTCTTTATACAGAGCTTTCAACAAATCCGACTGTCTTTTATTCATAAACAATGGCTCCTTTCGTACCGTTGTTTCCTCTGTACGGTCTAATTATACAAAACTTTTCCGCAAGAGTATTTTTATTTTTTTGCCACATTAGGGAATTTTACTGCAAATTGCTGTTATATCCGAGATTTATTATATCATTTTTTGTTTATTTTGTCTATTATTTTATATTATCCATTGCTGTAGCGAAAATTCATATTTTGTCATATTATGTATTGTGCACAGTGCACGGAAAGGAATGGTAATTATGGGAAATATGAACGGGGTATCATCCGGCTGCAATCTTCCGATAGGCTATGCCTTCGTTCCGATACAGACAGCCGACGATACCAATCTTTACAATGCCGAAACGGGGCTTAACCGCGGTACGATTTTTCCGCCTTTAGACCTGCCGCTCGGCGTATACGGCAGACAGGTTTTTAAAAAGGAGGACGGCGACAATGAGTGAGCGTGAAGAACTTATGAAACAACTGCAGTCATACGCCTTTGCCGCCTACGACTGGAATTTATATCTCGATACGCACCCTTACGACAAAAAGGCAATCGCTATGTATCACAAAATGATTGACAAAGCACAGGAATTTAAAAAGCTGTATAACGAAAAGTTCGGTCCGATTTTTGCAGGCGACTCTAAAGATATGAACTTCTGGAATTGGATTGACACCCCATGGCCATGGGAATAGCGAAAGGAGGAATTTAGAATATGTGGAGTTATCAGAAAAGACTTGAATATCCTGTAAACATCAAAAATCCCAATCCAAAGCTTGCAAGCTTTATCATAAGCCAATACGGTGGACCGGATTGCAAATGTTTGAGTAGTTTTTTCTTAT
>JAEDLZ010000163.1 GCA_016303265.1 Clostridiales bacterium | reverse complement strand
TTGTCGAGACGCAGGCCCCCTCGGGTTACAACATTCTCGACAATGCCGTAAAGGTTAACTTTACTGACTCTGATGTTGCAACAACCGAAGGTATTTATACCGTTAAGGTTCCTAACAGCAGCGGTATTAAGCTTCCTATAACCGGTGGTACCGGTACTGTAATCTTTACCGTAGTAGGTATTGCGCTTATGGTTGGCGCAGTTGTACTTTTGGTTGTTTCACGCAAAAAATCAAAAGCAAACGATAACAAATAATTAAAAATTCTATAAAATGGGCGGCGAACACGTGCCGCCCCATTTTTTAAGTGTTTAGAAAGGAGGAAAACAGTGTGAAAAAAGTATTGCCGACCATATTGATTGTACTTGTATTTCTCGCCGGAATCGCTGTTTTCCTCTATCCGACCGTTTCCAACTATCTTTATGCGAAAAACAGCAGTAAAGCTATTACCCAGCATTCGGAAAACCTCTCCAAATTAAGTCCTGAGGTTATTGCGGAGGAGAAAGAGGCAGTAAGGCGCTATAACGAAAGTCTTTTTGAAAACGCCGTGGTGCTGACAGACCCTTTTGACCCTGATGCTTACCCCATAACCGACGGCGAATACACCGAGCTTTTGGCTTTTGATGATGTAATGGCATATATTGAGATTCCCGCGATTAATGTGTATCTGCCAATTTATCACGGAACAGCGGAAGAAACATTGTTGATCGGTGTAGGGCATTTGGAAAACACATCGCTGCCTGTAGGGGGATTAACTACACATGCCGTTTTATCGGCGCACTGCGGTTTGCCGTCTGCACGTCTTTTCACAGATCTGCATTTGCTAAAACAAGACAGTATTTTTCGTATTCACGTTCTTGACGAGACGTTAACCTATCAGGTTTACGATATCGAGACAGTCGAACCTGACGACAGTTCCTCTCTTTTTATACAGGAGGGCGAGGATCTTGTGACTCTGATCACCTGCACTCCCTATGGTAAGAACACCCATCGTTTGCTGGTACACGGCAGACGAATTGAGGAAAAGGATGAAGCTCTGATCGAAGAACCGAAAATCGAAAAGAAAATGACATGGGAGGACTATACAAAGCTTGCGGCCATCGGTATTACGGCGGTGTTTGTTCTGTTGCTGCTTGGAAGTGCGATTAAAGGCTTGATACGGAGGAAGAAGCATGAGAAAGCTGATTAGAATAATAGCTGTTATCTTGTTGATTGTCGGCATTGGCTTTTTTGCTTATCCTATTGCCCTGAGGGTTGTCTTTAATATGCAGGCGAATCAAGCGATTGACCAATTGGAACAGCTTAAAACAGACGAATTTCAGACGGATGATTCGGTTACAGATGAATGCGACCTTCCGTATGCCCAACTGCGCAAGGCAATGTTTGATTATAATGAGAGGCTGTATTTGAGTGGTCAAAGCGGACTGATCGACCAGCTGTCGTATGAAAAACCGGATTTTTTACTCTCCGATTACGGAATTGACAGTGATATACTTGCTTACATTACAATTCCCTCAATCGATGTTAAACTTCCGATTTATAACGGCGCAAGCATGGAAAATATGGCTAAGGGAGCGGCATATCTTGCCAACACCTCACTTCCTGTCGGAGGAGACAATACCAATTGTGTAATTGCCGCCCATACGCGGTATAAGGGAATCCATATGTTTAAAAGAATTACCGAGCTTAAATCGGGGGATGAAATTTATATAACTAATTTTTGGGAAACACTTGTGTATAAAGTAGTAGAAGCCAAGATCATCGACCCCAATGACAGTAAGAACATTTATATACAGGCAAACAAATCTCTTGTGACCCTATCGACCTGTCATCCGTATCCGTACAATTACCAGAGGTATTTGGTATATGCCGAGCTTGTCGAGAATTAGCCTGTTTCCCGAAATAAACCTTTAAAGAATTTTGCAACATATATGAGTACGGAATAATTATTGTTTGGATATATGAGAAAATAGGTGTGGTCGTGCCGGTATTTCAATTCTTTTTAATCAAATCCGCTATGAACAAAAAGATTCCCTCCGAAAAACTCCGATTTCATCGGGGTTTTTCTCGTTTTTGGGGCAAGTTATTTGAAGATAGTTTTAGAGATGCCAAACGACAAAAATCCTATTCAGATACCTTTTAAACCGACATAACCGAAAATACGAGTAAAAGCAAGCACATGGACTCGCAACTGCATTTTATTTATAGATTGTTTCTGCATTGATATACGCAGAATAAGCAATAACAATGGGGACGGCAATCAAACCATCCCCAAGTTCATCTATGCATTATATATAAGCTCACGTAATACGAT
>JAEDLZ010000162.1 GCA_016303265.1 Clostridiales bacterium | reverse complement strand
AGAAAACTTTTTCAACAATAACAACGCCGAGCAGACAAAGGGCTTGATCGGATATTTAAGGGGCGACTTCGGAAGAAAAGGCAATGAGTTTTATACATCGTGGTTTGACAAGAACGAAAAGTTGAATAAAGAACCGTTTAAAACAGAGTTTGATGATGTTATGAAATTCTTGCGGGAACGACTTTTGACCGACAGAGCATATATGCGAAGTTTTGTATATGGGAACGAACAATTAAGGCTTGATACATCCGAAAGCAATTCGCACGGAATGTTTGTTGAAAGTGAAAATTATGAGTACGATATAAGGACAATTTCGGATGACGGAAACTACGACTTTTATATCTATTGCTATGACAAGCATTTTCAAAAACCGCAGTATCTTAATGCCAAGCGGTTTCGTGATGAATACGGCAAGCTGACTGAAAAGCTGGCGGAAATTGCAAGAAAGACTTTGCCGGAGGCACTGAATTACTATACTGACGGCGACAGATACGAAAACGACGGGAAAATATATACCTTTAAGGTAACAGATGAAAATATGCTGTTCGAGAGGACAGACGGTACGAAATTGTTTGTTGCACCCGAAATGCTCGGAACCTATTTGCCGGACATTGCATCGCTTGATAACTCATTCACCAAAGTGCCGCTTGAACAAACTCTTTCAAATATTACACTTGGCGATCTGTTAAAGGGGGTAAGCCTTTCAAGTGTTCATCTTGTGCATAACGAGGTTGAACACGATTTGGCGACAATTGAAGATTTGTCATATGACACGCTTACCGATAAGGGCAGAGCAGAATGGGCAGATGTCCTTGGCGCAAGGGTGGAGCAGATATATGAAGGAAGTTACGGTGTGCAGATTCAGTGCTGCGATGTTGAATATGAACGGTTGGAGGAGTTTTCAAAGGCACTCGCCGGATACTGCCCGGCAGAGGAGTGGAACAAATGGTTTGACAAAGATGCTGAAAATGAACAAAATTTGAGTATGTAAAAAGGAGAGAGGATAATGATAAGAAATATTGATGTGTTGAAAAAAATAAAAGATAAGGCGAATAAGTTTCTCATTATATCGGACGGAGTGGATGTAACGCTTGATATTGAGGATGCAAACCTCACCGAGCTTGTATCCGAAGAAGATGAGGAAGTTTTGGAAATGCTTAAATCGGCGGAAAGCATAGAAATACTGATTATGCAGCTTACAGAGGATTTGAGGGATGCACTCGATTATGATGGATTTGACTGCGAAAGCTATTCGTGGTGCCTGTCAAAGATACGGCATAACACAATAGAAATTGAAAACTATTACGGATCGATTTGCAGTGCGATTCGTTCGCTTTATGAAAACATACAAAAAATGTTGTATGGCAATAAAATCCTGATGCAGTATGCTTGCGTGGAAAATGTAAAAGCAACAATGCCGGGTCAGGAGTGAGCATATTGTTGATGAAATTTTTTGGAGGAACAAAGCTGTTTATGTATGAATGTATGATGCAGCAGATACCCGATATGGGGAGATGCAGTAAAGAAGAAAAAAGACTGAAAGCACAGTATGCCGGAATGTTAAAAGAATATATGCGTGAATACGGATACGGAAGTATTATAAAAAGGGTTATGAATTCATTGGACAGATTTTTGTTTGATGAATTTATTTTTTGCAATGAGGAGCATAGGGATTTGTTTTGGAAAATGCACGGAAAGTGCGTGAAAACCGACAGAAAATTAGATTTCGGAAAAGCTGCTGTTATTTATCTTTTGAGCGCTGACAGAGTATTCGGAACAATCCTTGAAAACTATGTATCCAATCCGCTTTATATTCTGCCGAAAATGTATAACGGCAGTAACGGTGAAGAACAATATAACTTGTATCACGCAGTCAGAATGCTTGCGGGAATGGAAACAGGTCTTGCGGAGGACGATCTGACCGAGGACGGCGTTATAGATGATAAAATTCTTTGTCTGATTATCAATGCCAAATTTATTGAGAAGTACGGCATAAGCGGGTATAAAGATAAGCGGAAAAGAAAACAGAGCTATGTGAACAATCCGATGAACCGCAGGCAAAATACATACTCATATAAAGGACAGACAATACGGATTAAGTAAGGAAGGTGATATAATGGCAGTTTTATTTTCAAAGGTAACGGTATCGGCAGACAACGGAGCAAACGAATCATTTTTGTGCGGCGGAATTCCTGAAAGAGAAGACAACCTTAAAAATTGGATAAAATATCAGAATTTTATGAAAGACAACCCGGACACCGAGAAGGTTGAGGTAAATGTTAAAAGCTTTGTTTACGGAGATGGCGAGATATTAGACGCCAACG
>JAEDLZ010000037.1 GCA_016303265.1 Clostridiales bacterium | reverse complement strand
GTTGCATTATCGGTTGCATAGTTTGTTACAACGCCGTTTACTTCAAGGTTTACGGATTTTGCAAATTTCTTTGTAACTTTACCGTAAACCGTTTTGAGGTCAGTTGAAACATTACGCTGGAATTCGGTTGTCTTGTCGGAAGCGTCGAAGAGAAGCTGAATTTCGTCAACCTCGCCCTTGGTGTTCTTGCTGTACTGGATTATATCACCGCGCTGAAGCGGTCTTCCGTCCTTGACAAATACACCTGTGCAGGTGGCGTTAAGTGTAACGGTTTTGCCTTCAGACAATCCGTAAAGTACATCAATGCTTTCGTAGTTCTCATTCTGAGACTCGGCAATTTCGTCGACTACCACGATAGGAGCATTAGCGGCAGTTACGCCCGTTGAGCTTGTGACAACAATAACCTTTGCGGTGTAATTTTCCTGAAGGTCGTAAATCATTGCGTCATAAGTTCCGTTGTTGGCGAACATAGACTTGCCTCTTACGGCGTACTTATCGGTGTCTGTGCCGGCTGACGCGGGAATATCAAATACAATTGTACTTTCGTCCACAGTAATATCATCAAGCTTGCTTGACGCCGATTTATAGGTCATGCCGTTCTTTGAAACATTCAGAGTGAACTGGTCAATATTGGGCGCGCCTGTTGCTGTGCCGTTGTATGCGGTGTTGATTGTTGTGATATTCCCGGACGCATTGACTCTGAAGGTTATAAGCTGAGGCGCTAAGGTTCCGCCGTCTGCAAGAGCGCCCAGAACCTCGCTCGGCGTCATGCCGTAAGTTCCGTTATAGCGGATTTTGTTGGCGCTTCCGTAAACCGTTGTCGCACCGTCCTGACCAAATATCTTGAACTGGACTGAGGTATCAAGCGTACCTGTTTCGGCAGCATTTACAAGATAGCCGTAAAGCTCGTGCGTTGTGGTATCGGTTACGGTTTCCTTTGTGTTTACAGCGGCAATCTTGCCCTCGTAATCGAAGTAGAATCTGCCGGAATCACGCACATTTATAGCGTGCGGATAGCTTGCTGCAATTTTATAGGTTGTTGATTCGTTGTTAAGCCTTATGCCTGTTGAGGAAATCTGAGTTACTGTTCCTAAAATGCTGTCATCGGTAACATATCCGCGGATAAGAGCCCTGTCGCGGCTTGTTGTATAGGAAATAACATTCCACTCAACCAGGTCATTCGTATCAATTTCAACACCGTCTTTAATGAGAGTATATGCCACATCCTTTTCGTCAGGGTCAAGCACGATTGACGCACCGTTGTATTTATCGGTAACGCGGCCTGTTACTGTTGAAACTGTGTCGACTACAAGATTTGTGAACTGGTTAATAAATACTATATCGTAAACATTGTTCACATCAGTATCAAGCAGTATAAGATTTCCGGAGCTTGGCTTGAAGTCATTAAGGGTTACGCTTGTATCATACTTTCCGTTATAAATAATAACCGGATTTGCGACAGTTTTAACCGTTTTTGAAGCAGTCATATTTTCCTTGGTATATTCAATGGATACACCTGTGTCAAGAGCGCCTGTTGCGGCGTCTATTTCGTCGGAATTGAGGGTTAGCGTGTTGTTCTTGCTGGACTGACTGCGCGCAAGAATAAGTGTCTTTTCGTCGCTTGTGGAATCGATTCTTGCGTAATAAACAACATTATATCCCAAAAGCTGCTTTGCCGTCCGTGTACCGTCGATAAATACTTCGTCGTTAATCTGAATTCTGTCCTCTGCAACTGTGTTGCCGCCTGTAAGGGTTGTTTCGCTTGTGCCTGTTATCTGACCGTAGCCCTTTTCCACATTGAGTTTATCGTAAAGAAGGGTTTTGTCAACAACTTCATAGGTTACATTGGAGCCGTAGCCCGTCTGTTCCATAAGCTTAACCGTCAGGGCATTAAAAACAAGCTGAGCTATATCGCCTCTGAGCGCCGGAGCGGAAGCTGTTGCCGTTATACCCTTTAAGAGCTGGTTGGAGGACGCTACATACATATAACCTGCGGGATAGCCGCCGTTAGCGTTGGCAACAGGCTCATATCCCAGGGCTCTTACAACTATGGTTACTGCCTCCTGGAAGAGAACATTGTCGTCAGGACGGAAATGTCCCATATCATCACCGATAACCATACCTTGCTGTTCTGCAACATTTATCGCTCCGTTTGCCCAATGGTTGGAAACTACATCAGGAAAGCGGGTGGGCCCGGACGAGTTGTGTGCTACATCTTCAAGACCGCAGCTGTAAACGGCAACCTTTGCCATTTCGGAACGAAGAATGTTATCGTTTGGTCGGAATGCGCCTGTTCCGGCGTCGCCTACCATTATGCCGAGAGCGCCGAGAACCTCGGCAGCTTCTTCGTACTTTGTGCCTTTAACATCCTGTGCTGCGGCAATTCTGAGGTTGTAATATTTTGACGGAGCAACGCTTGTGTCAAGCTTTGTGTCCATCATACTGTTATACTTTGTGGCGTTTTCTTCAACAATAGGCTGGCTGTTTTCGGTAGTTATACCGTCGGAGCCTGAAACATTACCGTCATTTCGTACGGTGGTCTTTGGCTGAGAGCCTATGCCCGTAACAGAACCCTCCCCCGTACCCGAAGCTGTATTCAATTCGCCGGATACAGGAAGAGTAAACTCTGTTTCTGTTGCATATGCGCCTATTCCCGTTGCGAATGTCATACTTAAAACAATGGCAAGGGAAAGGATTCTTTTCAACATGATTTATTCCTCCTAAATATAATTTTTGATTTACAAAGCTATTTTGTGTCCCATATACAAATTTAAAACAAAAAGTTTTTACCATTTAGAAAAAAATTTGAAATAATAGTTGAAATTTAAATATTCTTATGCTAAACTATACATAAAGGGAGTTATTACTTTCAAACATTAAGGAGGAATTTCCATGAAATTAAGGAAAATAATTTGTACGGTTGTTGGTATAACTGTTTTGACATCCTCGCTTGCGGTAAGTGCGGCAAGCTTTAACGATATGAAGGGGCATTGGTCTGAAAGCTATGTTAACGATATGGTTGAAAGAGGCTATATTAAGGGCTATGAAGACAACACCTTCAGACCGGATAAAACCATCTCAAATACGGAGGCGCTCATTTTGCTCTCCCGTATGCTCGGAGTTGAGGACAGCGAATATAGTTTGACGGCGAAAAATGCAGTTTCCGCTTATTCGGGTGTTCTTTCAAAATTTAACTGCGATTATGAAAATGAAATTGCGTTCCTTTTATACAGAGGCGTGCTGGATACTGATGATCTGGATACATATATTTCAAACGCAAATAAGGATAAGGCGCTTTCAAGATACCAGTGTGCGATTCTTCTGACAAAGCTTCTGGGCGCAGAAAAAGAAGTTCAGGGAAGCGTGTTCCTGTCTTCGTCATATTCGGATACGGCGCAGATTCCGGCAGATGCAAGACCTTATGTTGAATATGTAAGAGATGCAAAAATTATGGAAGGAATGGGAGTGGATTCCTATGGCGACCCCATATTCGGACCGCTTGTCAGTGTAACGCGTGGTCAGATGGCAAAAATGCTTTCGGGACTTATTGATGAGCTTAATGTAAGAACGGCAAGCGGCACGATTACTTCCGTTGATACCTTTAACGATCCGGTTGCAATAAACGGCAGTTCATATGAAATTGAAGACGATACGCTTATAAAACTTAACGGCGAGGACTCCGAATTGGAGGATATTTCAAGGGGTCTTAACGGCATGGTAACAATTGTAAGAAACAAGGTTTCTATGGTAGAGGCTTACGAAGAGGAAATTGAAGTTAATTCCGCCCGGGGCGTTATCGTTTCCGTTTCAACGGATTCAAACGGCAGGTCGATTATAATTGCCGACGCTGAGGATTCTTCGCGCAGGAGCACATATAAAGTCAGCAATGATGTAAGGGTTGTTATAAGCGGAGCGGTTGACTCATTTGCAAAGCTTAAGAGCAATTCCTATGTTGAGCTTACCTTTGAAAACGGTGTGGTTTCCGAGATAGAGGTTATAGATAAGAATGCGACTGTTACAGCTACGCTTAAAAGCTATTCCTTAAACGCCGCTAACCCAACAGTTACGGTTGCGGACCTTAAAGGAAACGAAACAACTTATGAATGCAGCCTTGACGGTGTAAGCGTTACACGCAACGGCTCATCGGCAAATCTTAATGACCTTGTTGCAGGCGACAGCGTAGTTTTGAAGCTTGTTTATAATAAGGTTTCAAAGATAAATGCTGAGAGCGCAAGCAAGAACCTTTCGGGCAAGATTACTTCCGTTACCCATACGGAAAACGGAAGCACGCTTTGCGTGACGGTTGACGGAAAGGCATATGAATATACTGTTGCAAGCGATGCGCTGATAACAATTGATTCAATCACATCAACGGTTTATGATTTAAGACCGGGCAGCAGTATAAATTTCAAAGTTGACAGTACAAAAATTACAAAGGTTGAAACAACCTCAACGGTTGCGAGAAACGGCATTATAGGAACGGTTACGGCCGTTCAGAGCAGCTACAATCTCCTCATTGTCAACGATGGAGAAAGCGATATTACGATTGTGGTTAATTCTTCTACAAATATTATAAAGAGTACAACGGGCGCTTCAATCAGCCTTGCAAAAATTGCCAAGGGCGACGAGGTTACCGTTATGGGCAGCAATGCAACAGGCGTATTCGTTGCAACTGTTATAGTTGTGCAGTAATATAAGGTAGCATTGATGTAAATTTTTTGAAACAACAGCTGCAAACAGCGGCTGTTGTTTCTTGCATTATAGGAAATTGCCTGTTTTCCGCCGTTTTATTTATTTTTTCTAAAGAGGA
The DNA here is from genome assembly GCA_016303265.1 of Clostridiales bacterium. Lineage (GTDB taxonomy): Bacteria > Bacillota > Clostridia > Monoglobales > Monoglobaceae > SIG454. The sequence continues at coordinate 7,200 of JAEDLZ010000037.1, read as the reverse complement.
TGGATTTTATGTACGGACTTTATATCCATATTCCGTTTTGTGTTCAGAAATGCAAATACTGTGATTTTAATTCCTTTTCGGGGCTTGAGAATCTGTTTGAGGACTATTTTTTCTGCCTTGACAAAGAAATTGAAAGTACAAAGAAAAACGGGGATACTTTTGATACAATTTATATAGGCGGAGGTACGCCCACGGCTGTGGATAATTTTTATTTAACCAAGCTTATAAAAAGCATAACAAACAGGACGGAAAATTGTGAAATAACCGTCGAATGTAATCCGGGTACTGCGACTTTTGATGACTTGATGAATCTTCGCAGGGCAGGTGCAAACCGTCTGAGCATAGGACTTCAAAGCGCAGATGACGAGGAGCTTAAAATGCTGGGCAGGATTCACACAGCAGAGGATTTTGACGAGTGCTTTCAAAATGCCAGAAGGGCGGGATTTGATAATATTTCCATAGATGTTATGTTCGGACTTTTGGGACAGACTGTAAGTAAGTTTGAAAAGACCCTTTATAAAGCGGTTTCTTATAAAAGCGAACATATATCTGCATATTGTCTGAAGGTGGAAAACGGAACCCCTTTTGCGAAAATGAAGCTCAATCTTCCCGATGATGACTGCTGCGCAGATATGTATGAGCTTTGCGTAAGTTTCTTAAAAAAATGCGGCTACGACCGTTATGAAATTTCCAACTTTGCCCGTGACGGGAAAATATCAAGACACAACACGAAATACTGGACACTTGATGACTACATGGGAATCGGTGCAGGGGCGTATTCGTTATATAAAGGAAAACGATTTTCCAAAATTTCAAATGTGAAAAAGTATATTGAAGCTGTAAAGCAAGGCGGGCCAGCCTTAGAAAATGAAGAAATACTGACCGAGTTTGATAAAATGAGCCAGTTTGTTTTTTTAGGGCTCAGACTTGAGGAGGGAATAAGCCTTGATAACTTTAATAAAATTTTCGGCAAAAGCATAAACAGTGTTTTCGGTGAGCAAATTAAAAAATATACAAATATGAATGTAATGAGAATTAAAGACGGCAGACTGTTTATAAAACCGGAATTTTTATATGTAAGCAATAATATTTTATCCGATTTCGTATAAAAAATTAAAAAAAGTGTTGACAAAACAAAGATTGGGTGATATATTATAAGTATGGTTTAGCACTCCATATTGTTGAGTGCTAACAAACCTGTTATAAGAAGGTGAGCAGGGATGGCATTGGACGACAGAAAGAAGACAATACTTCAGGCGGTTGTTGAGGATTATATTAACACGGCAGAGCCTGTCGGCTCGAGGAGTATTTCCAAAAAGTCCGACCTGAATCTCAGTGCGGCAACAATCCGAAATGAGATGGGGGACCTTGAGGAAATGGGACTTTTGGTTCAGCCCCACACATCGGCAGGGCGCGTACCGTCAACTCGTGGGTACAGGCTCTATGTAGACAATCTCATGCAAAAATATGAGATGACCGCTTCGGAGATTGAAAAACTTCATAATGCGGTTATCCAAAAAACAAAAGAGCTTGATAAAATTGTACATGCGGTTGCGGCGGCTTTTTCAAATGTAACCGGACTTCCCGTTATAGGTGTTCTTCCTGCGGCGGAAACGGGGCTTGTTAATAATATAAAGGTCGTTGCCGTGGATCAATATACTGTTATGGTGATAATTTCCGATCGGTCGGGGATTATTCAGAACAAGCTTCTGCGGCTTAAGGAAGAAATTACCGAGGAATTTGTTGAAAAGCTCAATAAGGTTCTGAATGAAAATCTGGCAGGGCTTACTCTTTCGGAAATCAATCTGAAAAATGTTATGAAGGTTCATGGCGCAGTGGGAGGAAATATTGAAATTCTCACCTCGGTTCTTGAGTTGGTTCATGACGCAGTTTCGGAAATTGACAAGAAACAGATTTTTGTTGAAGGACTTTCAAGTATATTTGCTTTTCCGGAATATAACGATATTGAGAAGGTCAAAAAAATTTTTTCCGCAATGGAAAATAAGGAGAATCTTACTCAGCTTATTTCCGAAATGCCCGCAAACGGTGATATGAAGATTATGATAGGCGATGAAATCCCGGTTGAAGAGCTTAAAAGCAACAGCGTTATATTAGCGCCGTATAAGGTTTCGGAAAATATTTGGGGCGTTATAGGCGTTGTAGGACCTGCAAGAATGGATTATTCAAAGGTTATATCCGCCCTTGAGTATTTTGCGAAACAGCTTAGTGATGTTCTGGGCGATAAATTCGGCGGAGCAAACAGAAAAAGCGTACATGGGCTTTTAGAGGCGGCTGATACAAAGAATGGAGATGACATAAATGGCGAAGAAGGATGAAAATAATAAGGAAGTTCAAACAAACGAAATTAACGAAGAAATTGAAGAGGTAAAAGCCGAAGATATGGCTGAGCCTTCTTTGGAAGAAGATAAGGCGGCGGAAGAAACAGAAGCGCAGGAGGAAGAAAGCGCCAATCTGTCGAAAGAAGAGGAGCTTGCAAACGAAATTGCGGCGCTTCGCGATAAGCTTGTGCGAAGTGCGGCGGAGTTTGATAATTTCAAAAAGCGCACCGCAAAGGAGCGGGATGAACTGTATTCCATGGGAGTTTGCGCTGCCGTTGAGAAAATTCTTCCTGTCAAGGATAATTTAGAGCGCGCGCTTACAACGATTGAGGGGGCGGAGGCCGGAACAATTGCCGACGGGGTAAAAATGATTGATAAGCAGTTTTGCGATGTTTTGGCGGACATAGGAATCGAGGCAATACCCTCCGTTGGCGAGGCGTTTGACCCTGAAAGACATGACGCGGTTATGCATGATGAAAATGATGAATTCGGAGAAAATACCGTAAGTGAAGAATTTATGAAGGGCTATATGTATAAAAATAAAGTAATCCGACATTCAATGGTTAAGGTTTCAAATTAGTTAATTATTTTATTTATATAGAAAGGAAGTTTTTATTATGGGAAAAATCATAGGTATCGATTTAGGAACAACAAACTCATGTGTTGCTGTTATGGAAGGCGGAGAGCCGACAGTAATAGCTAACCCCGAGGGTGCAAGAACAACTCCGTCTGTAGTGGCTTTTACCAAGACGGGCGAAAGGCTTGTGGGTCAGGTCGCAAAGAGACAGGCGATAACAAACCCCGACAAGACTATAATCTCAATTAAGAGAGAAATGGGCAGCGATTATAAGGTTACAATAGATGACAAGAAATATACACCGCAGGAAATTTCCGCAATGATTCTCCAAAAGCTTAAGTCAGATGCGGAGAGCTATCTCGGAGAAAAGGTTACGGAGGCTGTTATAACCGTTCCGGCTTATTTTAGCGACGCACAGCGTCAGGCAACAAAGGATGCCGGCAAAATAGCCGGTCTTGATGTTAAGAGAATCATCAACGAGCCTACGGCGGCAGCGTTGGCGTACGGCCTTGATAAGGACAGCGACCAGAAAATAATGGTATATGACCTTGGCGGCGGTACATTCGATGTATCGATTCTTGAAATCGGAGACGGTGTTTTTGAGGTTCTCGCAACAAACGGAAACAACCGCCTTGGCGGAGATGATTTTGACCAGAAGCTTATCGATTATCTCGCAGACGAATTCAAGAAGGAAAACGGAATAGACTTAAAACAGGATAAGATGGCTCTGCAAAGACTTAAGGAGGCTGCCGAAAAAGCAAAAATCGAGCTTTCGGGAGTTACAACAACAAATGTAAATCTTCCGTTTATAACAGCGGACGCAACAGGACCGAAACATCTTGATGTTACCATTTCAAGGCAGAAATTTAACGAGCTTACGGCAGACCTGGTTGAAAATACAATGGAGCCTTCAAAGAAGGCGATTGCCGACGCCGGAATCAGTGTAAACGAAATAGATAAAGTGCTGCTTGTGGGCGGTTCTTCAAGAATCCCCGCTGTTCAGGAGGCGGTTCAGAAGTTAATCGGAAAAGAGCCGCATAAGGGAATCAACCCTGATGAGTGTGTTGCTCTCGGCGCTTGTATCCAGGGCGGTGTGCTGACAGGCGAGGTCGAGGATTTGGTTCTCCTTGATGTAACTCCTCTTTCCTTGGGTATTGAAACAATGGGCGGTGTGTTTACAAAGATTATCGACAGAAACACAACCATTCCGACAAACAAGAGCCAGGTATTCTCAACTGCCGCTGACGGTCAGACCAGCGTTGAAGTTCATGTTCTTCAGGGCGAGCGCGAAATGGCGCAGTATAACAAAACTCTCGGTAGATTCAGCCTTAACAATATTCCGCCGGCACCCAGAGGTGTTCCGCAGATAGAAGTTACATTCGATATTGATGCAAACGGTATTGTTCATGTTACCGCAAAGGACCTCGGAACGGGCAATTCGCAGGATGTTACAATAACATCAAGCACAAACCTCTCCGATGAAGATATAGAAAAGGCTGTTAAGGAAGCAGAACAGTATGCGGCAGAGGATAAGAAAAATAAAGAAAAGATTGATACGAAGAATACAGCCGACAACATGGTTTATCAGACCGAAAAGACATTAGGCGAGCTTGGAGATAAGATTTCCGCAGATGAAAAGAGCGGAATCCAGGCAGAGGTTGATAAGCTCAAGGATATGATAAAGACAGACGATTTTGATGTCGAGGCGGTTAAGACTCAGACAGAGGCGGTATCTCAGAAATTTTATGCGGTATCCCAGAAGCTTTATGAGCAGGCGGCAGCACAGCAGCAGGCTCAGCAGGGTGCGGCAGGCGGCACAGAAGGTTCAGGCAGTGCCGGTGATAATGTTGTTGACGCGGACTATAAGGTTGTTGACGAAGATAAGTAATTGATATTTGGTGTTCGTTTCGGGGTAATCCCCCGAAACGGACATATTTTGCATTTATTTGGTGGGTGAGAGATTTGGCGGATAAGAGAGATTATTATGAGGTGCTTGGCGTTGATAAGACTGCAAGCGCCGATGAAATAAAAAAGGCATACAGAAAGCTTGCCAAAAAGTATCATCCGGATTTGAATCCGGGAGATAAGGCGAAGGAGGCGGAAGAAAAATTTAAAGAGGCTTCCGAGGCTTATGAGGTTTTAAGCGATGATACTAAGCGTCACAGATATGACCAGTTCGGTCATGCAGGGGTTGACCCCAATTTTGGCGCAGGCGGCGGTTATGAGAGCGGCGGCGGATTCGGCGGATTCGGCGGTTTTGAGGATATATTTGATTTATTCGGCGGCGGATTCGGCGGCAGTTCAAGACGAAATCCGAACGCTCCGAAAAAGGGCAGCGATATTCAGGTAAGGGTTGACCTGACCTTTGAAGAGGCGTGCTTTGGTAAGGAAGTTGAGGTTACCGTAAGGCGGTCGGAAAAATGTACTGCCTGCAACGGCAGCGGCGCAGCAAAGGGTAGCAGCCCCGTAACCTGCGGTAATTGCGGAGGTACAGGCCAGGTCAGAACCGTTCAGAATACAATGTTCGGACAGATGCAAAATGTCCGTCCCTGCAGCAAGTGCGGAGGAAAGGGCAAGATTGTGACCAATCCGTGTACTGTTTGCGGCGGAAAAGGCGAGGAGTTTAAGTCACGCAAGATAAAGGTTAAAATCCCGGCAGGCATAGATACGGGTCAGATGGTTTCCGTCAGCGGACAGGGAAATGTTGGCAAAAACGGCGGACCGAGCGGCGACCTTCTGGTGGCTGTCAATGTTAAAAAGCATAAGGTGTTCACCCGTCAGGGGCAGGATATTATGTGCGAGTTCCCCATAACATTTGTCGAAGCAACTCTCGGTGCGGAAATCGAAGTTCCTACAATTGACGGCAAAGTAAGTTATGACATTCCTGAGGGAACGCAATCCGATACGGTATTTCGCCTTAAAGGCAGAGGTGTTCCGAAAATTCACGGCGGCGGAGCAAGAGGCGACCAATATGTTAAGGTTATCGTAGAAACGCCGAAAGGACTTAATAAGGAGCAGAAGGATTTGCTGCGCAAGTTCGGAGAAAGCGTCGGAACGGTGAAGTATACCAAGAAAAAGAGCTTTTTTGACGCAATGAAGGATTTATTAAAATAAAAACGAATATGAAGGAGAATACGGGCACAGGCTGTAAACTTTAAAGAACCTTTGTGCCCGGAAAAATCCCGTCATACCCTTAGGTATGGCGGAATTTTGCGGTTTTGGAAAATAGCTGTCGGGAGATGAAATTATGGAGTGGATTGAGGTTAAAATAACAACAACGGCGGAAGGGATAGAGCCTGTAACCGGAGTTCTTTATGATATGGGCATAAGCGGAGTTATAATCAGCGACAAGGATGATTTTGCTCAGTTTTTGGAAAATAACAGAAAATATTGGGACTATGTGGACGAGGAGCTTGAAAGGCTTCGGGATTGTGTTTCCTCCGTCACATTTTATTTAAGCGATGACGCTGTGGGGGCGGAAAGCCTTGCGGCAGTCCGATTGAAAATGGCGGAGCTTAAAAGGCGCGATACGGAGGGGAATTTCGGAGGTCTTGAAGTTATAATCAACAATGTCAGGGATGAGGACTGGTCGGAAAATTGGAAAAAATATTTCAGACCTCTGCCGATAGGTAAAAAGGTTTTAATCGTACCCGAGTGGGAAAAGGACGAGGTAAAAAACCCCGAAAACCGCATTATTTTCACAATAAATCCGGGCATGAGCTTTGGCACGGGCTCTCATGAGAGTACTCAGATGTGCATTGAAGAAATTGAAAAGGTGATAAACCCCGGTGACAAAATTTTAGATTTAGGCTGCGGTTCAGGAATTTTATCGGTTATTGCGTTGCTTCTGGGGGCAGAGAAGGCAACAGTGGCGGACATAGACGAAAATGCGGTTGAGGTGGCATTTTCAAATCTTGAGCTGAACGGGCTGAGTAAGGATTGTATGGCAGGTTTTGCCGGAGATGTGACGGAGGACAGCGGACTTCGGGAAAGGCTCGGAACCGGATACGATATAGTGGTTGCCAATATTGTTTCGGATGTAATAATAGCTCTCGCCCCATACATAAGGGGATTTATGAAAGAGGGCGGGGTGTTTATCTGCTCCGGAATTATAAACGAGCGCCGGGAAGAGGTAAAAGCGGCGCTTGCGGCGGCAAATCTTAAATGTGAAAATGTCAGGGTAAAAAATGAGTGGAGCGCGTTAATCTATTCATAAATTTGCATAAATAGGTAAAAATTAGATGATTTTTTGAAGAAATTTAAATTTCGCTATTGCAATATTTG
>JAEDLZ010000161.1 GCA_016303265.1 Clostridiales bacterium | reverse complement strand
ATTTTCTACCTCCAAATTATTTTATATTACATCAAAAGCTTCCGCTTCTTCCGCCATGTGTAGTCCCGGATGAGGACGTATGTGTTGTACTGTTTGATTTTGGTTTTTCTCTTTTTGAAACCGTGCTGTAAAGAAATATATCCCGCGAATTGTTCATATTCATGCTGCCCGACTTCATATACTGCGCTGCCCCCGCCTGCATAACTGCCGTATTCATTTTTGAAAGCTTGCGTGTCATGAATGCTAATGCCAAAGCCAATGGAATCAAAATAATTCCGGCGATAACATACAGTATATTTATTTTCTTTTTATATGGTTGTCCGTTTTCCGCCATATTGATGAGCTCTTCACATTTATCGGCATAAACAGAAACCGCCTGATAATAATCGCCTTTTTTTAGGTAAGGCAACATAGCATTATCAATGTATTCCAAACCGTCATCGTTAAAGATTTCTATCGCCCTGCCACAGGTGGAAAAAGCGTATTCATTCGTTGAATTACATAAAAAATACAAAATGCCGTCGCGGCTTGCGCCGACTCCGTACTCATAGGAATCGTAAATATTGTCTGCCTCAGCCTGGGCGTCCTCTGCTATGATTTCGTCACATAATATGAATGCCACATCAATGCCGTATGCATTACGCAGGCCTTCAAGTTTTTCGGAGAGTTCCATGTATTCATCAGAAGATAAAGCATTAGGAACATCTACCAGAGCAGGCGGTGCTTCTTTTGCTGCTGCAGAAATTGGAAAAACAACAGCGCATATAACAAGGAGCAGCAGAATAAAAAAACCTGATTTTTTCATCTTCTCACCCCCTTAAAGCAACCCAAAAAGTTTTGCGGCGGCGATGCAAACCACAAGACCGATCGCATATACTTTTCCGAAATACAACCATTTTTTCTTTTTATCGACAGGATATTTACCAACCGTTTTGCCTGTCTGTCCATTGATGGCAAATTTATAATTTTCACCTTGATATTTGATATTGAGCATCCATACCGGAAGGAGAGAATACCTGATTTTTCCGTTTGAAAAGTCCACATACGATGCTTCGGGAATAACCGATGAATAGCCTGCCGCCGTTCCGGCAAAAGCAGCTTCCGTACTGCTTTTAACACGCTCGTTTGCTCTGTCGATACTTTCCTCTGCCGTTACGTCATATTTATCTGCAAGATAACCGGAAAGGTATGCCGTGTTAAAGTCTACTGCATCCGCATAATCAAAAGGTTCTACAGCCTCCATATATGCGTCATCGGCTTTTTTTGAACCATCTACCGGAATGTTTGCAAAGCCGATGCTTCCCGAGCGGAACAGTTTATAGAAATCGGTTTTGGTATATTCGTAATTTGCATCACTCCAATGCGTCACTCTCTGTGCGCTGTAGCGTATATCCGCATTGCAGTCACAGTCAAACATCCAAAAAGGCACATATACTCCGGCCATTTCTTCAATTTTCTTTTTGTCCTTAAACTCATTAGGAAGAAACGGCGTATTTTTATATGCTTTTTCAAATTCAGCCATAGCTGTTTTTTTGTCCACTTTGAACGGAATTACATAATCCGGGCGAAGCGAACCTTCAAACTGTCCTTTGACAATCGTAGAGTTGCCGCAGTAGGGGCAGACTGTTGAACCCAGCGTGTCGTCTCCCGTAATCTCCGCACCGCATGAGGGGCAGGAATAGGAAGAAAGATTGACCGCCTCGCTCTCCTCAAAGCTCCTCGGCTCGTAATGCTCCCAATCGTATTTGGATGAGGTCATGCCGTTTTCGTCTGCTTCATCAAGCTGTTTCATGGTGTCAAGGTCAAAATCCGTTCCACAAGATTCACAATGCAGATTTTGATTGGCTGCGTTAAACGCAAGCGGAGCGCCGCAGCAGGGACATTTGTAGCTTTGAATAGTGTCCATTGTTTTACCTCCTGTTTTTGTTTAGAACGCCAAGGATTGCATAAAGGTTGTATGCTGTTCTCGTCGTTATTTTCTTTACTTACCGGTTTTTCTCATAACAGTATCATTTTATTTATATCTGCATACATAACCAAGCGGTTTCATAGATGACAAACTATCCCAAATCATAATCTTTGCATATGCCGCAGAATTATATGTACTGTTCAGTAACTCAAACTGCCGCGGTGTAGTAAGATTAAACATGTTAAATACTGTCAAACTGTTTTCTCCCGCCGCAAGATTATATCCGTCACTTACAAAAATTCTTATAAGTTTTCCGTTTTTATTATAGAATGCAGCTGCAAAGCATACGGTTTTTGCCTCGGGCGCTGTAACAGTAAGATTTATATTATTAATGTTTTTAATTTTAAATCTCGGCGCTGTTGCGGTAT
>JAEDLZ010000036.1 GCA_016303265.1 Clostridiales bacterium | reverse complement strand
GTCAGCACTATTTTGCGTCCACCCCAAAGGAGCTGCCGCATTTTGCGACAGCTCCAACAAACAGGCTAATGTTAAATTCCGGCTTAGATTTAGACCTCGCCTCCCAATCCGCGCAAGTTCTCATTCTTCGATAAGGGTACCGTTTCGGGCATCATACACAAGCGTATCACCGTCGCTGAACCGGATTACCCATACAGGAATTGCAAGAACACTTTTATATACCCCTTCGCTCTTTCCCATATAATATTCAAATACTACGCTTTCAACCTTAACCGGCGAATTCGCTTTCTTATCGTCCGCAACAGAAACTATAATACTTTCAACGGACATAATATCAGATTTATAGCTGCTTATGTTTTTATTTCTAACCATATTTTCCCCGATGATTTCCTCTATTCCGTTTTGGGTCACATTGAAGATAATATAGCTGTCGAAAAATTTACAGCCGTCATATTTGAGCCAAAACCTGACCGTTGCCTCGTCATTTTCGATTTTTACCGCATCGGCCTCATACAATTCGGAATAAATTCCGTTGCTTTGCATAAATTTGCGGCATTTTTCGATAACGCCGTTCTCGCTCAGCTCCGTTTTATCCGCCCTGCTCAATTTGAAACGAAATACCTCGTTCTCGATTTCAAGAGTTCCGTATTCCCCGGAGAGGAAACCGTCGCCGCTCACCTCTGCCGCGCCGATAATATTCTCTATAAATTCGGTGTCGCTTTCCAGAAATCTTGAAATATAGCAAGCCGAATAGCTTTCACGGCTCTTGGGAAAGCTGTAATAGCTCATTTCGATATTATTTTTTTCGAGGATGGAAATAACATTCTGCCGTGTTGTCTTTGCCTCGTCGTTCTCCTTTATCCTGCCGCGGATGAGATAAGCACCCAGGAAAACATTTATAAGGATAAGCACAACAATTATAATCGTCTTGAATCTGCGCCAGTCCATATCTGCTCCTCCTTACCGAACCGCCCATGCAGTCCGCATTTTCTCATCATTTTTGGTGTAACCGTAATAAAGATAGCAGTCGCTTATATAAAGCACCTTGCCCGAAGTTTGGTGATTGCTGCAATATTTGTCAATTGCCGTAATCATCTGTTCGTTTGAAACGGTTTCCCCCGTCTTGGTGAAATTTTTCAGCTCCATTTTAAATAAGACAAGCCGCCCGCCGGAAATAACCGCCTCTATTGCGTGAGAATCAGGGTCGTCCAAATATTCCATAACCAGTCCGTTTATATAATAATCAAAACTGAGCCTTATCTCACTTTGCAAATCGTCTGAGCAGGACATTTCGGTAAGCTTTATTTCATAATCGGCATTCTTTATATCTGTTCCGGTTATTTCAAACATTCCAAGTATCGTCTTAACCGTCCCGGAAATTGCTACATAAAGGGAATTAGACGCCGTTTGAACCGTTCCTCCGGTTATATCTATTCCGTTTTCCGCACTGTCTGCCTCAAAACGGATTATACCGTCGGAGCTTAACGCTATCCTTCGCTTCTGACCTATGAGAATACGGGAATTTTCCTTGTCTGTATAGCTTCTGACCGTATCGGGGTCACAGCCGAAAATTCCGAGAACATTGCCCGAAAGCTCATTTTGCCCCACTTCAAGGAGCTTCTGCGAAAAATTCTCCGGAACCTTCGCAGAAATCACTGTTGTATCAATATTCACAAGGGGAATTGTCAGCATAGAGCTCAGCATGGTTGAATTGCCGGAATAGCTGTCCAGCTTAAGCTCATATCCGAAGGCATAATTTTTATCCTTTATGCTTTCAAGAGAATTTATCCCTCTGTTGAGCTCGTTAATCGGAAGCTTTGTTTCAAGCTTGACTATGTCCTCCTGTTTGGATTTCTTTATGTATATAACGGCATTTTCCTGATTCGGCATTCCGGTAACAATTAAAACATCCGAAAACCTCTCTATATTCTGTGTTACAGCACTCTGGCTTATTCCCAAAAACTGCATCTGAAATTCAGGGTCAACATCTGCCGGGAAGTGCATCAGAATGGAATTTACAGAGAGCATATTTTTCCATATTTCCGTATCTGCCAGAACCTCCTGCGCAGTAACCTCGCCGTACATACCCTTTATAATATTCATCGCCGGCTCACATATATAGGCATAATCCGCCGTTCCCGAATATAAAATATCGCGGTTCCCTTCTTTATTTACAACGATATAAGCAGGGCTTGTATAGTCCCAGAAGGCTTTGGAAATATTTTCATCGTCAATATCGGATGGGTTTTGAAAAATTTCCTCCACAGTGGTCCCGCCGGATACGGCAGTTATGTTGCCCCGCTGTATATTCTGCGTGCGAAAAACATCAACAAGCATAAGCGCCGTTATTATAATAAGAACGAAAATAGCCAAACTTTTTATAAAATTCAAGATACGGCCTCTGTCAGAAAACAGCTCATTAAATTTTTTCACGCCTAACCCTCCTTTGCGGCAGTATGGACTTTTCCCCCTGCGATTTGCTTTGCCTCGTTACGCTCTTTCGCCCTGCGCCTTGTGCCTTGTGATTTTTACTTTTCCCTGCCGCTTTACGTTCTTTTGCCTTGTGACATTCTCTGCCGCTTTACGCTCTTTTGCCTTGCGATTTACTCTGCCGCACCGAAGCATTTTAAGGCAGCGGTGTTCCTTTTGCCGCGCGCAAAGCCTGCGGCAAATTCTTTAAAAAAAGGACGACCCAAAAGTCGCCCAATATTTTCTTTGTGTTTTATGACACGCCCCAAGACCTGATAACATCTATTACATTGTAATTATGCTTTATAACGAAGAATTTAAAAATCTGGACAAGACCGTCCTTCTCGGCGTAAAGCATAAAACTGTTTGAGCCCGAGTTTAAGTTAACGGTGTTCAAAAACAGCGTCGAATCACCGATTGTACAGGAAACCGCCTGCTGTGCAGTTTCATACACCCCCGCTTCGCTAACCGTCGTAACCGTCTTGTAAAGTTTCTCATAAAGCCCCGTTGCCGGATTATATGTATAAATCGTCACAAGAGTCCCTACCTCACCGTAGCCCGAAATGACATAGGAATTATCAAAAGACATATCGCTGCTTCCGTTGGGATTTGTCACCGTAACAAGACCGCTTGCATTTCCTACAGTATCGGGGGCAACCGTATCGGGAGCGGCAAAAGCCGTTATACATAGCACACTTAAAACAGAAATAAGCATTATAAAAGAAAGAATAATTTTTTTCATAATACTCCTCCTCAAAACCATATAGTAACTCTGAAAGAGCGCAGTTTCTCTTTTACTGTATTCAGTATACCACACATATGTTACACAAATATTACAGACACATTACATTTACAATAAATATTTATTCACCCTCAGTTTTGTCCGCAGTATCGCGGTTTGCCAGATATATGCTTTCAACTCTTTCTCTCGGAAGAGCCGAAAGAAAGCTGAATTTCTTGTTAAGGGACTGACCGATATATTCAATGCCCTCCTTGCGTCTGCCGTTTTGCATGAGCAAAATTCCGTAGCCGTAATAAGCATCGGGGAAATGCGGATTGCGGCTCAGCAGTTCCTCATAGGTTTCCATTGCCTTTTCCGTATCTCCGCAAAGAGCGTACGCCTCTGCCAGATTGTCCATTATAACATTGTCGTCCGAGTTATACTCATACGCCTCAAGGCAGTACTCCATCGCCTTCTTCTTATCCCGTTTTAAAATATAGAGAAGCCCCAGGCTCTGATATGTCATTGAGGTCACATAGGTTTTCGTAACCTCCTCAAGCATTTCTATTGCCTCGTCAAGTCTGCCCTCTTTCCACACAACAAGGGCTTGCAGGGATTTTATCTGCTGTTTTTGCGAATCCTTTAATTTTTTTTCCATGGAAAGCTTGTTAAATTCAATTCTTGCGTCATTTATATAGCCGTTTTTCAGGAGAAAGTAGCCGTAATTTATCCTGGCTTTATAATTCATTCCTCCCATTTTGTCTGCGCTGCGGTAAAGCTTAAGCGCCCTTCCCGTTTCGCCCTTTACATTATAAATTCCGGCAATCCACACAAGAATGGACCCCCGCTTCCGCCAGACCAGAATCAAACATACAATCAAAACAACAATACCTATAATTTTCACAACCTCACAGCCTTTCCGCCCGCAAACGGTAACTAAAAATTCCTCGGGTCTTATCTGCGGGCGGATAAGACCTCCCCTTCCGCACGGCCGGTCAAGCCGATACTATGCTAAACCGCACTATCGCTCCGTTAATAAAGATTTCCTGCCGTTCTCGGATACGGAATAACATCACGGATATTTTCCATGCCCGTAATATACATAACCGCCCTCTCAAAGCCCAGGCCGAAGCCTGCGTGCTTTGCCGTGCCGTAGCGGCGCAAATCAATATAATTCTTATATTCATTCTCGGAAAGTCCCAGCTCCTTCATTCTTGCAAGGAGTACATCAAGCCGCTCCTCGCGCTGGCTTCCGCCGATTATTTCACCTATGCCGGGAACCAGGCAATCCATTGCGGCAACAGTTTTTCCGTCATCATTCTGCCGCATATAAAACGCCTTGATTTCCTTCGGATAATCAATTACGAATACGGGCTTTTTAAATATTTCCTCAGTCAGAAAGCGCTCATGCTCTGTCTGAAGGTCCGCACCCCAATACACGGGATATTTAAATTCCCTGCCGCTTGCCTTAAGCAATTCTACAGCCTCCGTGTAGCTTACTCTGCCAAAATCATTTTCCAATATATTGTTAAGCCTTGCAAGCAGCCCCTTATCAATAAAACTATTGAAAAACTCCATTTCCGGCTTTGCATTTTCCAACGCATACGAAATTATATACTTCAGCATATCCTCCGCCAGGCACATATCACTATTAAGGTCGGCAAAGGCAATTTCAGGCTCAACCATCCAGAACTCCGCCGCATGGCGGGTTGTATTGGAATTTTCCGCCCGGAAGGTCGGTCCGAAGGTGTAAATATCGCCAAAAGCCATTGCATAAGTTTCGCCCTCAAGCTGTCCGCTTACGGTGAGGGAGGTTTCCCTTTTAAAAAAGTCCTTTGAAAAATCCACGCTGCCGCTTTTGGCAAGCTCTGCCGGATTCAGCGTGGTAACACGGAACATCTCTCCCGCGCCCTCGCAGTCACTTCCCGTTATAACGGGCGTATGAACATAGACAAAGCCACGCTCGTTAAAAAATTTGTGGATTGCGTAAGCGAGCATTGACCTTACCCTAAACACCGCCGAAAAAGTGTTCGTTCTCGCTCTTAAATGCGGAATTGTCCGAAGATACTCAAGGGAGTGCCGTTTTTTCTGGAGCGGGTAGCTGTTTTCACTCTCGCCCTCGACAGAAATTTCCGACGCATTTATTTCAAAGGGCTGCTTAGCACCGGGCGTCACAATCAGCCTGCCGCTTATTCTTAGGGCAGAGCCTACGCCAAGCTTTGAAACTGCTTCAAAATTTTCAAGCTTCTCTTTTTCGAAAACAACCTGAATATTTTTAAAATACGAACCGTCGTTAAGCTCAATAAATCCGAAAAACCCCGAAGCTCTTACGGTTCTGACCCATCCGCAGACTGTTAATATTTCCCCGTCAAGAGAGCTATATTCGCCGAAAATATCCCTTATCTTCAAATCAATCGCCCCTATTTTTGTAATATTTAACCAGCTCCGCTCTCGGGTAACCCCTGGAATATTCAACCGAGCTTATGTAAAAGCCCCGTCCGTAATAAAATCTTACAAGGGAAAGCGCCGCAGAGCTTGTGTGCAGCATGAGCTTTTCCACATTATGTTCCTTCATAAGATTGTCCACAACATTCAAAAGTATTTTGCCGATACCGCTGTTTCTATGGTTTTCATCAACCCCGAAACGGCTTAAATACGCGGTTTTTTCGTCAATCATACCCACACGGACAGAGCCCACAGGCTCACCGTCTATAAAGGCGACGAAAACCGTCTTGTTTTCAATGTCCCTAAGTATATCCTCATGGGTTTCGCGAAGGGCGTCAACATCCGGAGGAATCTGTGCAAGGGAGCAGTACCTTAAGAATGCCTCCTTTGTTATTTTGGAAATAGCGGGAATGTCATCCTTTGTTGCATATTTTACTTTAAAAGAATATAATTTATTCATATAGATTCCCCTCAATCAGTCCGCCATAAGAATTGCCATAACCGCCTTTTGGGCGTGGAGTCTGTTCTCTGCCTCGTCAAAAATAACGGAATGAGGTCCGTCAATAATATCCTCCGTCACCTCATACCCCCGGTAGGCAGGAAGACAATGCAGAAAAATCGCATCGCCCTTGGCATTTGCAAAAAGCTTTGCATTAACCTGATAATCTCCGAAAGCCTTGATTCTCTCGGCCTTCTCCGCCTCCTGCCCCATGCTTGTCCATGTGTCCGTACAAACAACATCTGCGTCCTTTATTGCCTCAACCGGGTCGTATGTAATGGTTATATTGCTTCCGGACTTTTTCGCATCCGCCTTGGCGTTTTCAGCTACCTCAGCGTTGCACTCATAACCCTTCGGCGTTGCAACCGCAATATCCATTTTCGCCTTTGCGGCGGCGTACATGAGGGAATGCGCCATATTATTACCGTCACCGATATACGCAAACTTAAGTCCTTCCAGTCTGCCCTTATGCTCCCGGATTGTAAGGAAGTCCGCAAGCGCCTGGCAGGGATGCAGCAAATCCGTAAGGCCGTTTATAACGGGGACAGAACCGTATTTTGCCAAATCCTCAACATCGCTGTGAGCAAAGGTTCTTATCATAATTCCGTCAACAAAGCGGCTTAAAACATTTGCCGTATCATATATGCTTTCTCCCCGTCCGAGCTGAATATCATTGCCGTTTAAGTAAAGGGCGTGGCCGCCGAGCTGAAACATTCCCGTTTCAAAGGAAACACGGGTTCTTGTGGATGACTTGGTAAAAATCATCGCCATGGACTTTCCCTTTAAAATCGGATGAGGTATGCCCGCCTTAAGCTCCTTTTTCAGTTTTGCCGCCGTATCTAAAATCTGATAAAATTCCTCTGTTGTTATATCGTGTAAACTTAATAAATGCTTCATAATTTCCTCCTATAAAAGCTCGTCAAGCGCCGAAATTAAAATATCCGCTTCGTTTTTGGTTATAATCAGCGGCGGCACAATGCGAAGAACCTTTGTCCCCACAACACCGACCAAAATTTTCTTATCAAATAATTTATTTCCGATTTCCTTTGCCATATCCTCTTTAAATTCAACGCCTATCATAAGGCCTTTCCCCCGAATTTCGGCAATACTGCCGCTTCTTTCGGCAATGCTCTCAAGTCCCGATATAAGATAGCTTCCGACTTCTTCGGCATTTTTTAAAACGCCGTTATTCAAAAGCTCATCCATAACAACAAGCCCTGCCCTTGTTGAAAGAGGATTTCCGCCAAAGGTGGTTCCGTGGTCGCCCGGCTTGAATGCTTCGGCAGCCCTTCCTCTTGCGCAGACCGCACCGATTGTTATGCCGCCGCCGAGCCCCTTTGCCAGGGTGAAAATATCCGGCTCAATACCGTAATGCTCATATGCGAAAAGCTTGCCGGTTCTCCCGATTCCCGTCTGAACCTCGTCGATTATCAGGAATGCGTTAAATTTTTTTGCAAGATAGGCCGCAAGGTCAACAAACTCTTTGGAAAGGGGTCTTACTCCGCTTTCGCCCTGAATAAGCTCCAGCATGATTCCCGCAGTCTTTTCGCCGACCGCACCGGAAAGCCCCTCGCAATTGTTTGCCTCAACATGAATGAATTTCTCCATAAGCGGTTTATAGGGTTTTTGATATTTCTCCTGACCTGTTGCGGCCACCGTTGCAAGAGTCCTGCCGTGGAAGGAATTTTTAAGGGTTATAAACTCCGTTTTATCTATTCCCCTGTCATAAAAATATTTCTTTGCAATTTTGATTGCGCCCTCGTTCGCCTCAGCGCCTGTATTGCCGAAAAATACCCTGTCCGCGCAGGAATTTTCAACCAGAATTTTAGCAAGATGCGCTTGATTTTCTATGTAATAAACGCTGGAGGTGTGCATGAGATTTTTGACCTGGTCGCACAGTTCCTCCGTAAGGCGCTTATGTCCGTGACCGAGGCAGTTCACTGCGATTCCCGCAAAAAAGTCATAATATGTTTCACCCTCGGTCGACTCAAGCTTGATTCCGCTGCCGCTTTTAAAAGCGACCGGAATTCTTTCGCCAAAGGTATTCATATAGTATTTTCCGTCAAGCTCCCGTATTTCATCGATATTCAATCATTATCCGCCCTTCCCGATAGTTTTCCTGTATAAAAATTTATTATATTACAATTTATAAATAAAATCAATACTTTTCGCCAATTTTTTGAGGTTTTGCCCTGTGCAAATGATTTCGGAACACAATCAAACACTTATGTCCGTTATGTCAGGCATTTATTACCATTTCAGCAAAGGGGCTGCGGCAAAATAATTTTAAGCGGCAATTTGCGAAAAATAGTTTTCCAAACCAACGAAAATATCCCCGAAAACAGCTAAATTCAAACTGTTTTCGGGGATTACTTTTTTGTGTCGTCAAGAAGCTGTTTTGCCGCAGCCCCTTTTTCTGTTTTGCTGTTCGGTTGCCGGGCGTCAACCCGATAAAGAGCCAAGTCTTGCCGGAACATTATCTCAATTCGGCCAAACCCTGTCTTTCTCGATTTATCGCCTTGTTTTGATTTTAGATTGGCAATAATGCTAATTATTTTGCATATTTTCCGCAATATATCTTGCAACATAAACGCCGCTTGCAGAGGCGTGGGACAAAGAGTGCGTTATTCCGCTGCAATCACCTATAACAAACAGCCCTTTATGAGTGGTCTGGAGATTTTTGTCAATTTCAACCTCCATATTATAGAACTTAACCTCAACGCCGTACAAAAGCGTATCATCATTCGCCGTTCCCGGTGCAATTTTATCAAGTGCATAAATCATTTCAATTATGCCGTCAAGGATTCTCTTGGGTATAACAAGGCTGAGGTCGCCCGGTGTTGCCGTAAGCGTCGGTGTAACAAAGCCCTCCTCTATGCGCTCGGTAGTGCTTCGTTTTCCTCTTATAAGGTCGCCGAAACGCTGAACCATAACCCCGCCGCCCAGCATATTTGAAAGTCTCGCCACGCTTTCACCGTAGCCGTTGCTGTCTTTAAAAGGCTCGGAAAAATGCTTTGCAACAAGCAGCGCAAAGTTGGTGTTTTCCGTCTGCTTTGCAGGGTCTTCGTAGCTGTGACCGTTAACCGTCATAATCCCGTTTGTGTTTTCGTTAACAACCGCACCCTTAGGGTTCATACAGAAGGTTCTGACAAGGTCACCGTATTTTTCGGTTCTGTATACAATCTTACTCTCATAAAGCTCGTCCGTAAGGTGAGCAAAAATTTCCGCAGGAAGCTCCACGCGAACGCCTATATCAACGCGATTCGACTTTGTTGGAATTTCAAGGTCACGGCAAACGCTCTCCATCCACTTGCTTCCGCTTCGGCCTGCGGAAATAATGCAGTTTGTCCCCTCAAAAACCTTGTCCTTTGCGTAAACCCTGTACCCGTCGTCAGTCTTTTCCACTTTTTCGGCAGGAGTGTTAAAATACATTTCAACCTTGCCGCAAAGATGCTCATATAAATTTTTTAACACGATATAATTTATATCCGTGCCGAGATGTCTTACCGAAGCATCAAGCAGGTGCAGCCCGTTTTGCAGGCACAGTTTCTTAATATGGGTGTTTGCCGTCGAATAAAGCTTAGTCCCCTCTCCGCCGTAACTGAGATTGATTTCATCCACATACTTCATCAGCTCTATAGCCTCTTCTCTGCCGATATATTCGTAAAGAGTGCCGCCGAATTTATTGGTTATGTTGTACTTGCCGTCGGAAAATGCCCCTGCTCCGCCGAAGCCGTTCATTATAGAACAGGTTTTGCAGCCTATACAGGATTTTATTTTCTTGCCGTCTATAGGACATTTGCGTTTATCGAGCGGATTCCCCGCCTCCAAAATCGCAACCTTTATATTTGGATTCATTTTTATAAGTTCATAGGCGGAGAAAATTCCGCCCGGTCCCGCACCTATTATTAAAACATCGTAATTCATTTGTTACTCCTATTCTACTTTGATACCGGAAATACATAAAACAGCATACAGAAAAAGTGAAAAACACTTCCCGCCAAAACGCAAAGATGCCAGATATAATGCATATACTTAATATTCTTCAATTTATAGAAAATTACTCCGACAGTATAGGCAATTCCGCCTGCCAGCAAAAGATACATCCCGTTTATGTCAATTTTATTCATGAACGGCCGCCAGAAAAGAACCACAGACCAGCCCATAATTATGTAGGCAATCATGGAAAAGGTCTTGAATTTTTTCATATCAATGGCATTAAGAACCACACCGACAACCGTGCACGCCATATTTATTCCGAAAAAAGTCCACCCCAGCGCGCCTCTCAGCAAGCAAAGACAAATGGGTATATACGAACCCAATATCAGAATAAAAATCGAACAGTGGTCAAAAATCTGAAAGACTTTTTTCGCCGTTTTATTCGTAATTGAATGATAAAGAGTTGACGCCATATAAAGTATAATCAAACTTGCCCCGTAAAGCGCCGCGCTGACAATACTCATTGTATCGCCGTATATGCAGGCGTAAACGATTGCAATAACCGTACCTGCAACAGCAAGCGCCGCTCCGACCCCGTGGGAAATCGAATTGGCAATCTCCTCGCCCATAGTCTGCGGTCTTACCGCCTTTTCATGCTTTTTTGTCAAATCAAAACCCTGCCTTTCGATTTTATCTTTCCATGGCAACCTGAATCGCTATTGCCTCCATATCCCCAAAAAGCGCCGTAAGATCGTCGTAAAGCTCTTTAATGCCGCTATCCGTAAGTTTTGAAACATCCTTTGCATTGCATTCCTTAAGTCTGCTTGTTGCATCCTCGTACTGCGCCCAAAGTTCGTCTGAATCAACCAGCACAATCACCTTTGAAAGTTCTGTGTGATAATCGTTCGTAGTGTTAATAAGCTGAGGCAGCATAGCCTTCAGCTCTGCTATATCAGCCGAAGTTCTGTCATTCTCCGGCTTTTTATCGGAGCTGCCGGCATTTCCGGCTGAACCTGTTGAGCCTGCTGAACCCGTTGAGCCGGAATCTGAAGAGAATTCCCCGTTGTTTGCAATAGTTTCGTCCTTTTTCGTCCCCATCATATCCGAAACCTTTGCAAGAATTTCAGCATCAAAAATACCGTCGGCGAGCAGCTTTTCAGATAAAATCTTGTCAGTTCCGTTTATTTTGACCGCAAGGGCATTGTATGCCATTATAACCATATCGCTTCTTAAAAATACATCTGAGCCGACATTTTCGTCAATAAGACCGAAACTTTCGCCCGCTTCGGCAGCGTCAGCATAAGAAAAATCGCCATTATTTTCACTGTAGCCGAGAGCCCTTAAAAGAAGTGCCGAAAACTGCTGAACCGAAGCCCTTGTGCTGTAGCCGAATTCCGTATAGGAGATACCGCTCACAATTTTATTTTCATATGCAAAGGCCGCATAGCGGTCAGCCCAAAGAGGAACATCCGTAAACGGGTGTGAATATGTGCAATTAAGAGCCTCTTCCTCCTTGCCCAGCAAACGGATTATAGTAACCACTGCCTCCATACGGGTCGCCTCACGGTCAAGTTCAAAGCCCTCGCCCGTGCCTTTAAACAAATTGAGTGAATTAAGCGCTGCCGCACACTTTTCGGCGGGAGTTAAAACGGCCTCTGTATCAGTTGAGTCCCCTGCAAACACCGCCGTTGAAACCGACATCAGCGAAATAACAACCGAAAGTATAATCGAAAAAAATTTTTTCATAACAGTACCAAAACCTTTCTGCTTTATCATTATAGCAATATTCCCTCGTATACAGTATACCAAAAACCTTCCTTTATGTCAATACGGATTGATTTAAAATGGGCTTTAAAAAATTGAAAAAATACTTGACAGACTAAAAAATATATGATATATTAAGTAAGTCGCTAAGGTATGTAAAGCGATATGGAGAGGTGTCCGAGTGGTTTAAGGAGCTAGTCTTGAAAACTAGTGATGCGA
>JAEDLZ010000160.1 GCA_016303265.1 Clostridiales bacterium | reverse complement strand
ATCGGGAGGTCTATGAGCAGCAGACGAACGGAGGTGATGACGATGAAACAAACGAATAATAAGGCTCCGAAAAAATCCGGCGGCAGCCCCTTAGGCAGAACGATTAAAATGCTGTTTAAATATTATCCCGTTTTAATGCCGGTTACGATTTTCTGTATCCTGTTTTCGGCAGCGGCGGCAGCAGTCCCGGATTTGTTTATACAGAAAATTATTGCCGTTATCGAGAATTGGTCCAAAACAGGAAACTGGGGTGCGGCATATCAGGAAATTCTTCCGAAAATAATAGTACTCATAGTGATTTATGTGGTTGCGCTTGCGGCAACGGTGCTTTATACGCAGCTTATGGCATATATAACTCAGGGATTTTTGTCAAAGCTCCGCTGCAATATGTTCAACGGAATGCAGGATTTGCCGATTAAATATTTTGATACTCATAAGCACGGCGATATTATGAGCTACTATACAAACGATATAGATACTCTTCGTCAGCTTATTTCGCAGTCGCTCCCCGCCTTGCTCCGTGCGGGTTCGGTCGTTATTGCAGTCCTTGGGATAATGCTGTATTTCAGCGTATGGATGACCCTTGTTTTGCTTGCGGGGGTTGCGGTTATGATTATAGTTTCCAAAAAGGTCGGAAACGGAAGCGCTAAATACTTCATCCGTCAGCAGCAATCTCTGGGTAAATCGGAGGGGTTTGTTCAGGAAATGATGAACGGCCAGAAGGTTATCAAGGTTTTCTGCCATGAGAAAGATTGCGAAGAGGATTTTGATGAAATCAACGAACAGCTTTGCCATGACAGCTTCCGTGCAAATGCGTATGCAAATATTCTGGGCCCTTTAATCCAGAACATCGGTAATGTTCTTTATGTAATTATAGCGGTTGCGGGCGGCTTGTTCATTCTTCTTAATGTTCCGAATGTGGGTATCGGCGGATTTGCGTTTGGCATAAGTATAGTTGTGCCTTTTCTTAACATGACGAAGCAGTTCACGGGCAATGTCAATCAGCTTTCACAGCAGATAAACTCAATTGTAATGGGTATGGCGGGGGCAGAAAGAATCTTCTCGCTTATGGATGAGGAAAAGGAAGAGGACAACGGATATGTTACTCTGGTTAACGCCGAGGTTGACAAGGACGGAAATATAAGAGAAACAAAAAAACATACGGGAAAATGGGCGTGGAAGCACCCTCACGGTGACGGCACAACCACCTATACCATGCTCCGTGGCGATGTCAGAATGACTGATGTTGACTTTGAATATGAAAAAGGCAAGCCGGTTTTGCATAATGTTACGGTTTACGCAGAGCCGGGTCAAAAGGTAGCTTTCGTCGGTGCAACGGGCGCAGGAAAGACCACAATAACAAATCTTATTAACAGATTTTATGATATTGCCGACGGTAAAATCCGCTATGACGGAATAAACATCAATAAGATAAAGAAATCTGACTTAAGACGCTCTCTGGGGATAGTTTTGCAGGACACTAACCTTTTCACGGGAACAGTTATGGATAATATACGCTACGGCAATCTTGACGCAACGGATGAGGAATGTGTGGAGGCGGCAAAGCTTGCGGGGGCGGATGATTTTATAACAAGGCTTCCAAACGGCTATGCCACCGAGCTTTCAAACAACGGTTCGAATCTTTCACAGGGTCAGCGTCAGCTTATTGCAATAGCCAGAGCGGCAGTTGCAGACCCGCCGGTTATGATTCTTGATGAGGCGACTTCTTCAATCGACACGAGAACGGAATCGATTGTTCAAAAAGGCATGGATAAGCTTATGGAGGGAAGAACAGTTTTTGTTATCGCACACCGTTTGTCTACAGTTAAAAATTCTGATGTTATTATGGTTTTGGACCACGGCAGAATTATTGAACGAGGCAGCCACGAAAAGCTTATTTCCGAAAAAGGAACATATTATCAGCTTTATACGGGCGCCTTTGAGCTTGAATAATAAATATTTGTAAGGCTTTGGTATGCACCCCGAAAGCGTCAGGCTTTTGGGGTGCGTTCCTTTTTTGCAATATAATTTTGTGTTAAAGGATTTTTATGCGGAACGGGAAGGCATTACCAAGAAGAAAGTGTTTGAGTAATTTTGCGCTTATTCTTCCCTACCATAGTGAAAATAAGCCGAATACTTTGATAAAGACACGATTACCGTTATTGAAGAAATTTTTATCAATGGAATTATCTAAAATATCTCAAAAAAACAGATAAAATTTGTTTATTTTGCCGTTGCTTTTTTTGCTTAAAAAATATATACTAAGTAAAATACCCAAACGCAAATAAAAAGAAAGGAAGAAAAGACATGGCTATTTATTACAGCGAACCGTCACATACTTTTAATGAATATCTT
>JAEDLZ010000159.1 GCA_016303265.1 Clostridiales bacterium | reverse complement strand
TTAACTGCACCGCTTTTGACTGCCTTAAAACTTGGTCTTCTGCGTTATTGATTTTATTTTGTTTATTTTTCTTTACTTTGTGTTGTCTTATATTTATTTTACACTTTTCTTGCGCTCCGGACTTTTCTACAGCCCGTTTTTACACTATTTTTGCACCGGACTGAATATCACCGTCAACCGTTGTGACAACCAGCTTGCCGTCATGCTCTGCGCTGAGAATCATTCCGCAGGACTCAAGACCCATCATTTTTCTCGCAGGCAGATTTGCAATGAACAAAACATTTTTGCCTATAAGCTCTTCAGGCTTATAATATTTTGCAATTCCGGACAGAATCTGCCGGGTTTCGCTGCCCACCTCAAGGGTAAATCTCAGCAGCTTGCTTGATTTCGGAACCGCCTCGCACTCAAGCACCTTTCCGACCCTTATATCAAGCGCCTCAAACTGCTCAAACTGAATATCCTCACCAAAGGGCTCTATATTAGCCTTCGGCTCGGGAGCAGCTGTTTCCGCTTCAAGCTCAGCTATTTTCTTTTCCATATCTATTCGTGCAAAAAGCGGAACTGCCTCACCGATTTTTGTTCCTGCCTCAAGGACGCCGAAGTCAAGAGAATCAAAAGCCGTATCTTTATAATTCATCTGAGCCGCAATTTTTTCCCCTGTTTCCGGCATAAACGGTCCGATAAGGGAAGCTATAAACCGAATGGCTTCCGCAAGGTTATACATAACCGCAGCAAGAGTACCTCTCTTTTCCTCATCCTTTGCAAGCGCCCACGGCATAGTTTCGTCAATATATTTGTTTGCCCTGTTTGCTATTCTTATAACCTCGCCCAAGGCGTCGGAAACACGAAGCTCCTCCATGTATTTTTCCGCATTGAGCTTTGCCGAATTGCAGACATCTGCAAGGTCCTTGTCAAACTCCGTTTTATCAACGGGTTCGGGAATAACGCCGTCAAAATATTTATTTATCATCGCTGCCGTTCGGTTGACCAGATTTCCAACGGTGTTTGCAAGGTCTGCATTATACGAGGTTATAAGTTTCTCATAGGTTATGGTGCCGTCCTGAGCAAAGGGCATTTCGCGAAGAAGATAGTATCTTACGGCATCGACGCCGAAATGGCGGACCAAATCGTCGGCATAAATAACATTTCCCAGCGATTTGCTCATTTTATCCGTACCGTTTAAGAGCCACGGATGACCGAACACCTTTTTAGGCAACGGCTCACCCAACGCCATAAGAATAATCGGCCAGTAAATCGTATGGAATCTTAAAATATCCTTACCTATAATATGCACATCGGCAGGCCAGTACTTTTTGTACAGTTCACCTTTTTCGTCCGGAGTATAGCCAAGGGCGTTTATATAATTCGTCAGCGCGTCAATCCACACATAAATTACATGCTTATCGTCAAAGGTCACGGGGATTCCCCAGTCAAAGCTGGTTCTGGACACGCAAAGATCCTGAATACCCGGCTTTATAAAGTTATTTATCATTTCACGCTTTCTTGATTCCGGCTGGATAAAATCAGGATTTTCCTCAATGTGCTTCATAAGAGCGTCCTGATACTTGCTCATTTTGAAGAAATACGCCTCTTCGTTCTCCTTATGAACCGCCCTTCCGCAGTCGGGGCATTTTCCGTCCACAAGCTGAGTATCTGTCCAAAAAGATTCACAGGGTGTGCAATACCAGCCCTCGTATGAGCTTTTATAAATATCTCCTTGGTCATAGAGCTTTTTGAAAATTTTCTGAACACTTGCAACATGATAGTCATCTGTTGTTCTTATAAATTTGTCGTAGCTTGTGTTCATGAGATCCCATATGCTGCGGATTTCACCGGCAACGCCGTCAACATATTCTTGCGGCGTTATTCCCGCCTTTTCAGCAAGCTCCTGTATTTTTTGGCCATGCTCGTCAGTTCCCGTCAGGAAAAACACATCATAGCCGAGATACCTTTTAAATCTTGCGATTGCGTCGGTCAGAACCACCTCATATGTGTTGCCTATGTGAGGCTTTCTTGAGGTGTATGCAATGGCAGTTGTTATATAAAATTTTCCTCTGTTCATAACTATCAGTCCTTTTATTTATTTTCCCCATAAGGTATATTAAAATGCTCGTAAGCAAGTGGCGTAACCATTCTCCCTCTGGGAGTTCTGTTTATAAAGCCGATTTGCATAAGATAGGGCTCATAAACATCCTCAACGGTTTCGCTTTCCTCTCCTATTGTTGCAGCTAAGGTGTCCAGCCCCACCGGACCGCCGCCGTAATGCTTTATAACCGTTAAAAGCATAGTACGGTCGCTCTTGTCAAGCCCGAGGCTGTCCACCTCAAGCATTTTCAGGGCCTCATCGGCGGTTTTGCGGTTAAT
>JAEDLZ010000035.1 GCA_016303265.1 Clostridiales bacterium | reverse complement strand
CGCTGGGCACGGCAGGAACGGGCGGCTTTGCCGTAAGAAATTCGGGTCTTGCCGATTATACGGCGTATCAGCAATGGATTATAACCATATTTATGATTCTGTTCGGCATAGATTTTTCGGTCTACTATTTGTTGCTTATAAGAAAATTCCGCCTTGCCCTGCGTTCGGACGAGGTCAGAACTTATTTGTGCGTTATTGTGGCGGCGGTTGCAATTATTGCCTTTAACTGCCGGGGAATGTACAGCACTATCGGCGAAACCGTAAGGCACAGTGCTTTTCAGGTGGGCGCAGTCATAACGACTACGGGGTATTCTACGGTTGATTTCAATTTGTGGCCCGAGCTTTCAAAAACAATACTGGTTATGCTCATGTTTATGGGCGCCTGTGCCGGAAGTACGGGCGGCGGCATAAAGGTATCAAGAGTTATAATTTTAGTTAAGAGCATATTTAAGGAGATTAAAATTGCGGCTCATCCCAACAGGACTGTAAAAATCACAAGAAACGGAAGAATGGTCGCTCACGAAACCGTCAGGTCGGTTAATGTTTATATGGCGGCATATATAGTGATTTTCTTTTGTTCGCTGCTTATAATAAGCATAGACAACTTCGATTTCACAACCAATTTCACGGCAATTGCGTCGACGCTGAATAACATAGGACCGGGACTTAACCTTGTGGGACCTACCGGTAATTTCTCGATTTATTCGGGGCTTTCAAAATTAGTTATGACCTTTTGTATGATAGCGGGCAGATTGGAAATTTTCCCTATGCTTGTCCTGTTTTCAAGGCACACATGGAAAAAATAGCAAAAATTTAAGGGAGTGCAGCGAAATACAATCATTTCGCCGCACTCCCTTTTCTAAAGCCTCTGTTGCATAATAAAATGCAATTATTATTCGGAATATATCTGTTTATCGGCGTTCGATAAATAAGGCTTTGACTGCCGCATATTGTGCATAAAGGGCGATTTTTCTTTATAATTCAATATCAAGCCCCACGGGGCAGTGGTCTGAACCCATAACATCGGAATAAATTGTTGCCTCTTTTATTTTGTCCTTTATCCTGTCGGAAACCAGGAAATAGTCAATACGCCATCCCGCATTCTTCTCACGGGCATGGAAACGGTAGCTCCACCAGGAATAAGCGCCCTCTGCGTCCGGATAGAGGAAACGAAAGCTGTCGGTGAAGCCGCTTGATAAAAGCTCTGTCATTTTGTTTCGCTCTTCATCGGTAAAGCCGGCGTTACGACGGTTTGTTTTAGGATTCTTAATATCAATTTCTTCGTGGGCTACATTCAAATCGCCGCAGAGAATAACCGGCTTAATTTTGTCAAGAGAAAGAAGGTAGTTCCTGAAAGCATCCTCCCACACCATTCGGTAGTCAAGCCGCTTAAGCTCGTTTTGTGAGTTGGGAGTGTAGCAGGTGACAAAATAGAAATTTTCGTATTCGGCGGTTATAATGCGCCCTTCCCGGTCGTGTTCGGGAATTCCCATCCCAAAGGTAACGGAAACGGGCTTTACTTTCGTGAAAACCGCAGTTCCCGAATAGCCTTTTTTCTCGGCACTGTTCCAGAAATCAAAGTAAGAGGGGGCGTCAACCTCCGCCTGACCGATTTGCATTTTCGTTTCCTGAATTGCAAAAATGTCCGCATTGCTGCTTTGTAAAAAATCTTCAAAGCCTTTTGAAAGGCAGGCACGAAGCCCGTTTACATTCCATGATATGAGTTTCATAATTATCTCCTCTTTCCGAAAAGCGGCTGTGCATTTCTTCTAAAGCCGCAAAAGGGAGTGCAGCAAAATGATTTTATTTCGCCGCACTCCCTTAGATATTATTCTGCGTTCACTTTTTTTCTGAGCTTTATGTGTACCTCGCGAAGCTGCATCTCGGTAACCTCGTTTGGTGAGCCGAGCATAACATCCTGAGCGTTGCTGTTCATGGGGAAAGCAATAACCTCCCGGATATTTTCCTCGCCGGTTAAAAGCATAATCATACGGTCAATACCGGGTGCCATACCTGCATGGGGCGGAGCACCGTACTGAAAAGCCGTGTAAAGGGATGTGAATTTTTCCTTAATCGTTTCCTCATTATATCCCGCAATCTCAAAGGCGCGAATCATAGTGTCAAGATGGTGATTGCGGACAGCGCCGGAGGAAAGCTCCACACCATCGCAGACAATATCATATTGGTATGCCAAAATGTCAAGCGGATTCATAGTGTTAAGAGCCTCAAGCCCGCCCTGGGGCATTGAGAACGGATTGTGCGTGAATATAATTTCGTTTGTCTTTTCGTCCCGTTCGTACATGGGAAAGTCAACAATAAAGCACATCCTAAATGCGCTGTCGTCAATAAGCTCAAGCCTGCGCCCAAGCTCCTGGCGAATCTGCCCTGCAAGACAAGGCGCAAGCTTTTCGTTATCCGCAATGAAATAGAGTACACAGCCGGGCTGAACGCCGCTGCGGCGGATAAGCTCCTCGCGCTTATCGTCCGGAACGAATTTGGCAATCGGCCCGAGAAGATTCATTTCCTCGTCAACCTTGAAATATCCAAGCCCCTTCATTCCTATACTTGTTGCATAGGCGAGCATCTTCTCAAAGAAGCCCTTTGATTTTGACGCACAATTCGGAACATTGATGGCGCGGACTGTTTTGCCTCTGAAGGGGGCAAAATCCGAATCTTCAAATATATCGCTCACATCGATAATCTCAAGAGGATTACGAAGGTCAGGCTTGTCGCTGCCGTATTTCAGCATAGCCTCGGCGTAGGAAATTCTCGGGAAGGGAGTTATAACCTTTTTATCGGAAAATTTTGCAAAAGTTTCGGACAAAATCTCCTCGGCAACCTTTAAAACATCTTCCTGTTCGGCAAACGCCATTTCAAAGTCAAGCTGATAAAACTCGCCGGGCGAACGGTCAGCTCTTGCGTCCTCGTCGCGGAAGCAGGGAGCAATCTGGAAATACTTGTCAAAGCCGGAAACCATAAGGAGCTGCTTGAAAATCTGCGGCGCCTGGGGGAGTGCATAGAACTTTCCCGGGTGTTTACGGCTTGGAATAAGATAATCTCTTGCGCCCTCCGGAGATGAGGCGGAAAGAATGGGTGTTTGAATCTCAAGAAATCCCATATCCGTCATTTTTTTACGGAGGAACGATATAATTTCACTTCTGAGAACGATGTTGCTGTGAACTTTTCTGTTTCTCAAATCAAGATAGCGATATTTAAGGCGGACATCCTCTTTTGTTTCGAGGGAGGACTGAGGTTCAAAGGGAAGCGGTTTTGCTTTGCCCAGAATCTCAAGGGTTTTTGCATCGACCTCAACAGTACCCGTTGCGATTTTCTCGTTCACGGTGTCTTCACTGCGCTTTACAACAGTACCCGAAATCGTAACGGTGGATTCCTTTGAAACGCCGTCTAAAAGGGAGTCGTCATAGACAACGACCTGAACAACGCCGTACTGGTCGCGCAGGTCAATAAACATAACGCCGCCGTGGTCTCTTATATTTTCAACCCAGCCTGCAACACGGACTTCCCTGCCTATATCGCTTTCACAGACACTGCCGCAGGTATGGGTTCTGTACTTGTTTTCCAAAAACATATCATTCGTTCCTTTCTCTTAAAATGCCGCAAAGGGACACAATACGGCAATTTACATCTTTTCCATTATAAACAATTATTTCCTTTTTGTCAATACAAATACCAACTATTTTGCATAAAAAGGATGAAAAAGCTTTATAGAAAATAATTCCCGGAAACAGCTAAATTCAAACTGTTTTCGGGAATATTTTCACTGGTTTGGGAAATCGTTTGCTTCAACCCTTTTTTACAGAAAATATTGAGTAAAGCCGCAAAAGCCGTATAGGATATATTTATCTCTCGTTTAATGGAAGATATTTGGCGCCGTCCTTCACATTTATATAAGCTGGACGAATAATTTTGCCGTTGTTTTGGATTTCTTCTATTCGGTGGGCGCTCCAGCCCGCAACTCTCGAAACTGCAAATATGGGCGTAAACAGCTCGCAGGGCAACTCAAGCATACGATATACCAGTCCCGAATAAAAGTCCACATTGGCGCTTACGCCCTTATACATTTTCCGCTTTTGGGCAATAATTTCGGGCGCTATCTTCGCAACGGTTTCGTACAGCTCAAATTCTTCATCGTAGCCCTTCGCCGCTGATAAATCCTTGGCGCATTTTTTTAATAACTCAGCTCTCGGGTCGGAAATCGAATATACGGCGTGTCCCATTCCGTATATAAGCCCCTTTTTATCAAAAGCCTGCTTATCAAGAAGTCTTGCCAGATAGTCGGTAATTGCCCCCTTATCCTTTGTGTTGATAGTGTTTTTCATATCGTCAAACATATGGACAACCTTTATATTTGCGCCGCCGTGGCGAGGCCCTTTCAGCGAGCCGAGAGCCGCCGAAACGGCGGAATAAGTATCTGTGCCCGAGGAGGTAACAACATGGGTTGTGAAGGTGGAATTATTGCCGCCGCCATGCTCTGCGTGGAGAACCAAAGCAAGGTCAAGCACCTTTGCCTCCAAATGCGTGAATTTTCCGTCCTTGCGCAAAATATGCAGCAGATTTTCCGCTGTGGAAAGACCGGCGTTCGGCTGTCTTATATACAGACTTTTGTTAAGATGGTAATGCATGTGTGCCTGATACCCATACACCGCAAGCAACGGAAATATTGCCGTCAGTTCCAGACACTGGCGAAGTACATTTTCTACTGATATGTCGTCCGGGTTTTTGTCATAGGAGTATAAGGCAAGAACGCTCCTTGACATACTGTTCATTATATCCTTGCTCGGCGCTTTAAGTATCATGTCTCTGGCAAAGGCGGACGGCAGTTCCCGGTATTCTGCCAGCGTTTCTGTAAATTTATCCAGCTGCGCCTTGCTCGGCAGCTCCGAAAACAGCAATAAATATATTGCCTCCTCAAAACCGAAACGGTCGTCCTTTAAAAATCCGGCGGTAAAATCATTGATGTCGATACCTCTGTAAAACAACTGACCTTCGCAGGAAACAACCGAATTGTCCGGCAGCCGTTTTTTTGATATAATACTTGATATTTCGGTAAGTCCCGCAACTACGCCGTTGCCGTCCTCATCCCTGAGCCCTCTTTTGACATTGTTTTGAGCATACATATCGGGGAGAATGTGGTTGTTGCCGTTTGTTTTTTTTGCCATCTCGCAAATGTACGGCGTTATTTCGGAATATTTGTTCAATAGTGTCAGCTCCTTTCAAGCGTTTTAAATATTTTCGTCTAAGGACGAGGCGAATCCTGTCCGTTTTCTTTATCGGCGACGAGCTTCATAAATTTTTCATATAAGCTGACAAATTCTTTAGCGCCGTCGCTGCCCAGTCCTTCAAAAAGTTTTGCGGTCAGCTTCAGAATTTCAGAATTACAGCGGTTGAAAAATTCCGTGCCCTTTGGCTTGATTCTGACGATGGTCTGCCTGTTATCGTCATCGTCGTGAATACGGGCAATAAAATCCTTCCCCTCAAGCTGATTTAAGATAACAGCCATTCTTGCCGTGCTTACAAGAAATTCGCGGCTTAAATCCTTCGGATGTGCCATGCCGCCGTGCCTCTGCAAAAAACTCAATATGAGAATTTCATACTTAAGCTTCATGGAAACTTCTTTATCAAACTTCATATAAGGAAGGCTGCGCCGAATCCCCATATATTTATCTGCAAGTTCATAGTATAAATCCATTTTCCCGCCTCGAATAATTGCTAATTTTATTAGTAATTGTACCATGTTATCCGAATAATGTCAAGGATTATTTCCTAATTATTACCTTTAAATGCAATATATCACAAAAAAATTAAAATTCAGGTCAAAAATTGTTAAGACTTTCTTAAATAAATCAATATTAGAAATTATACTGCGGATTTAAAGGCTGCGGACAAGCATACGGCGCAGTAACGAAGGACGGTTTTGCATGATTTTTCAATAAATAAAAAGGCGGGAATATTTATTTCTCAAATATTTAAAAAAAGTATTGAAAAAGGAGCGGCAAAAGTGTATAATAATAAGGATAGAATGGAGTGATATGCTTGGCGGAAATAAGCAGAGAAGAACTTATGCGTCAAAAGGACTTTATAAATAAAATATTTGATTTAAATGCAAGGTCGGGGAAAAAGCCTCTTGCTTTTGTTGAAACCTACGGCTGCGCTCAGAATTTCAGCGACAGTGAGAAAATAAGCGGAATGCTCTCAGACATGGGCTTTGACTTTTGCGCCCGGCGCAATGATGCGGATTTGATAATTTTCAATACCTGTGCGGTGCGTGAGAATGCGGAGATGCGCGTTTACGGAAATATTGGCGCGGTTAAGACTTTAAAACGCAGAAAGCCGGGGCTTTTGCTGGGCGTGTGCGGATGTATGATGCAGCAAAATGGGGTTGCCGAGAAAATTAAAAAGCGTTATCCTTATGTTGATATGGTTTTCGGAACTCATGCCCTGTACCGCTTCCCTGAAATTTTGTCGGGGGCAATGGAAAAACGCCGTGTTTTTGACACGGAAAATTCCGATGGTGCCATTGCGGAGGATATTTCCTGCCGAAGGGACAAGCCGCCCCTTGCAAAAATTCCGGTTATGTACGGTTGCAACAATTTTTGCACATACTGCATTGTTCCTTATGTAAGGGGACGGGAACGCAGCCGGAAAATTGAGAATATACTGAGCGAAGTAAAAAATGTTGCAAGCGAAGGATACCGCGAGGTTATGCTTCTCGGACAGAATGTTAACTCCTACGGCAATGATTTGGACTGCGGCACGGGTTTTGCGGAGCTTTTAAGCCGGGTGTGCCGGATTGACGGGATTGAACGGGTGAGGTTTATGACCTCTCATCCGAAAGATATATCGGACGAGCTTATTGAGGTTATGGCAAGGGAACCTAAAATCTGCAAGCAGCTGCATTTGCCGGTTCAGTGCGGTTCGGACCGAATCCTTGCAAAAATGAACCGTAAATACACAAAGGAGAAATATCTTGAAATTGTCCGCAGGGTTAGGGAAAAAATGCCCGATATAGTCTTAACGACGGATATAATTGTGGGATTTCCGGGGGAAACTAACGAGGACTTTGCCGAAACTCTGGATATTTTGAAAAAGGTGCGGTACGACACAATATTTTCGTTTATATATTCCAAAAGAGCGGGAACTCCTGCGGCGGAGATGGAGGACTGTTTGACCGAGGAAGAAAAGCACAGAAATTTTGACGAAATGATAAAGGTTCAAAACGAAATTTCAAAAGAAATAAACGATAAATACCTCGGTCGGACCGAAAAGGTCTTGGTCGAGGGCGAGAGTAAGAACGACCCGGCATATATGTGCGGACGGACCGACGGCGGTAAAATCGTGAACTTTAAGGGGGACAAATCCCTTGTGGGCAAAATGGTAAGCGTTTGTATAACAAAAACGCAGACCTGGTCGCTGGGAGGCGAAATAAGGGAGGTATAATTTCCTATTATTTACCGCCGTTAAGGTGAAAGATATTTAATTATTATTTGTGCCGATGCATTTCGGCAGATTGGAGATAAAAATGGCAAATACAATTATGGAAGCGGCAGAAAATCTCGGAAAGCTTATCGGAGAAAGCGAAGAAAGGAAAAATGCGGTAAAAACTGCTGACGCACTCAGGAATGATGAGGCTGCGGCAAAGCTTATGGATGATTATAACCGGCGCCAAAAGGCCGAAATGGCGCATCTTTCGGCAAAAGAGCCGACGAAGGAGGAGCTGGAAAATTTCCGTAGGCTTATGCAGACGGAGTTCAACCGCATTGCGGAAAATCCGCTTATTGCGGCATATATTGAGGCGAATAAGGCATACGAGTCGCTTGTTAAGAGAGTGAACGGAGTTTTGTCATACTATATAAACGGTGAAGACGCGGAGGAAGACAGCGGCTGCGGAGGTAATTGCAGCGCCTGTGCCGGCTGTCATTAGGGGAAAATTTTGAAAGGGAAGTAAAGGATTATGGCTGAATTTACGCCGATGATGCAGCAGTATTTTGCGATAAAAAAACAGTATGAGGACTGTATCCTTATGTACAGGCTGGGAGATTTCTACGAGATGTTTTTCGATGACGCCAAAACCGCATCGGAAATTCTTGAGATAGCGCTGACCGGCAGGGAGTGCGGACAGGAGGAACGTGCGCCCATGTGCGGCGTGCCGTTCCATGCTGTTGATTCGTATATCGCAAAGCTCATTGCGGCAGGGAAAAAGGTTGCAATATGTGAGCAGACCGAAGACCCCTCTGCTGCAAAAGGAATCGTAAAGCGTGAGGTCACAAGGGTTGTGACTCCCGGAACAATTCTGGACACCTCCGTCCTTGACGATAAGAAAAACAATTATCTCTGCTGCATTTATGCGGACGGGGACGGAATGGGAGTTTCCTTTGTTGATATAACAACGGGTGAAATTTCCACGGCGGAAAACAGCGACGCCTCCGACCTTGTGATACTTAACGAAATGGTCAAGTATTCACCGTCCGAGGTGATTATGAACGGCGGGGCCTACAAAAGAAATACGCTGACGGAAAAAATTCGCAACCGTTTTGAATGCAGCATTATTGCTTACCGGGAGGAGCCCTTTGAGCTTGCGGCGGCCCAGAAAAAAGTCATGGATATTATGGGCAGTTCCTATAAAACCGAAATTGACGGGAAGGTTCACAGCATATCCAGCTTGGGCGCACTTTTGACTTATCTTGAGGAGATGCAAAAGACCGAGCCTGTCAATCTTAAAGAGCTTGACATAATTGATGACGGTAAATATATGGGCATTGACCTGTACAGTATGCGCAATCTGGAGCTTCTTGAAACCATGCGTGATAAAAAGGCAAAAGGAAGTCTTATTCATGTGCTTAACAAAACCGTTACGGCAATGGGAGGAAGGCTTATGCGCAAATGGATAACCATGCCTCTTGTAAACTGCGGAACAATCAGAAACCGTCACAATGCCGTTGAAGAGCTTGTAAAAAACCCGGTCATCCGCGAAGAAATCCGTGAAAATTTAAGAGGGATAAACGATATAGAAAGAATTATAACGAGAATTTCATATAAGAGCGCAAACTGCAAGGATTTGCTGGCGATTGCTTATTCTCTTGAAAAACTTCCTGAGATAAAATCGCTCCTTAGTGAATGTAAAACAGGCGTTATAAACAATTTGTACAACGGCTTTGATACTTTGGAGGATATACATGATTTAATTGAGGCGTCAATCAATCCTGAGGCTCCTCTGACCGTCCGCGAGGGTAATATGATAAAAGACGGATATAATGAGGAGATTGACAAAACCCGTGAGATTATAAGAAACGGAAAGCAGTGGATTAAGGATATAATCCAAAAGGAACGGGAAAAGACCGGGCTTAAAATGAAGGAAGGCTATAACAGGGTTTTCGGTTATTACATAGAAATAAGCAAGGCGGAAAAGGGCGATGTGCCGCCCCACTTTATCCGCAGACAGACCCTTGCCAACAGCGAGAGATACATAACGGAGGAAATAAAGGAGATAGAGGACGGAATCGTTGAAGGCGAAAGCAAAATCGTTACGATGGAATATGAGATGTTCTGTCAGATAAGAGAGGCTGTCGGGAGCCGGATTTCAAGAATCCAGGAAACGGCAGAGAAATTGGCGGTGATAGATGTTATCTGTTCCCTTGCCTATGTTGCCGAGAAGAACGGATATGTCAAGCCGAGCATGAATTTGGGCGACAAAATAATCGTTAAAGACGGCAGACATCCTGTTGTTGAAAAACTGAGCGGCAGCAATATGTTTATTGCAAACGATATAAATATTGACTGTACGGATAATCAGGTTTTGGTAATAACAGGACCTAATATGGCAGGCAAGTCCACCTATATGCGGCAGACTGCGCTGATTTCAATAATGGCGCAGATGGGGAGCTTTGTTCCGGCAAGTGAGGCGGAGCTGGGCATTGTTGACCATATTTTTACCCGTGTGGGAGCGTCTGACGATTTGTCCGCGGGACAGAGTACCTTTATGGTGGAGATGAGCGAGGTTGCGTATATACTTGATAATGCAACGAAAAACAGCCTTATTATTCTTGATGAAATAGGCAGGGGTACAAGCACCTTTGACGGGCTCAGCATAGCGTGGGCGGTCGTTGAATATATAGCCGACAAGAAAAAGTGCGGCGCCAAAACCCTTTTTGCCACTCATTACCGTGAGCTTATGGACTTAGAGGATAAAATTAAGGGCGTTAAAAATTACTGCGTTGCGGTTAAAAAGCAGGGCGATGACATAACCTTTCTGCGAAAAATTATCCGGGGCGGAGCGGACGGAAGCTACGGCATTGAGGTGGCTTATCTTGCAGGAGTGAAAAAGGAAGTAACAAAGCGTGCAAAGGCGATTCTCAAAGAGGTTGAGGCGCTGAACGGAGGTCAGGGGGCGAAAGTTCCCGAAAAATATGCGGCCAGGGCAGAAGAACCGGCTTCGGAGCAGCTCAGCTTTATGGAAGGAAACAAAACCGAAAGCGAAATTATAGATGAAATAAAAAATATGGATTTAGACAGCTTAACGCCCATGGAGGCGCTTACCAAGCTGTACGCTTTACAGGCAAAGGCGAAAAACGGATAAGGCGGTGAGAAAATGCCGGAAATTAAGGTTCTTCCGCAAAATATAGCGGACAAGATAGCGGCAGGAGAGGTTGCGGAGCGGCCGCAGGCTGTTGTTAAGGAGCTTGTGGAAAACTCCATTGACGCAGGTGCGGACAAAATTGAGGTCGAAATAAAAAACGGCGGCATTAAGTACATAAGAGTGACCGACAACGGCTGCGGCATACCGAAAGACCAGGTTGAAACGGCATTTTTGCGTCATGCGACAAGCAAGCTCCGCAAAATTGAGGACTTGTATTCAATCGGGACAATGGGCTTTCGCGGCGAAGCGCTGGCGAGCATCTGCGCAGTTGCTTCTGTCAGAGTCATTACCCGTGCCAAGGGCGAGGCGGAGGGTACGATTATGGAGCTTATCCATGGCGTTCCTCAGGGA
The DNA here is from genome assembly GCA_016303265.1 of Clostridiales bacterium. GTDB lineage: Bacteria > Bacillota > Clostridia > Monoglobales > Monoglobaceae > SIG454. The sequence continues at coordinate 1,175 of JAEDLZ010000035.1, read as the reverse complement.
AAGGACGATATTGCCTGCAACTGCGGCACGATAATGGAGGTCAGCGGGCTTTTTGAAAATGTTCCTGCGCGAATGAAGTTTCTTAAGAAGGACTCGACGGAGGCAGGCTATGTTGCCGATATTATGGGAAGAATAGCCATGGCAAACCCTGATACGGCATTTAAATATATCTGCGACGGCAAGGAAATATTCTCTACCTCCGGCGACAAAAGCCTGAAAAACGCTATACTGAATATATACGGACTTGATTATGCAAAGGGGCTTATCGAGGTTGATTATGAAAGGGATGGGGTGCATATTTTCGGCGTTTGCGGAAAGAGCGACCTTGCCAGAGGAAACAGGACCCGTCAGAGCCTTTTCGTTAATGGGCGGTATGTGAAAAATCATGTTATTGCCAAGGTCTGCGAGGAGGCATACCGCAACTATATGATGTCGGGGAAATTCCCGTTTTTTGCACTTAATATAAATCTTGCGCCCGAGCTTGTGGATGTTAATGTTCACCCGGCAAAAACGGAAATTAAGTTTGCGGATGAAAAGCGGATTTATGAAATTATCCACAGCGCAGTCAGAAATGCTCTTATGAACTCGATTTCGTCAGGGCAGACGGTGAAGGCGGAGGCTTATCCCAAAACAAAGGGCAGGCTCTTGCCTGACGAGTTGCCGGCCGGCGGAGGAGTTTGTACCGATGCGGAAGATTCCGGTTCCGCTTCGGAGGAGAGCGCAAAATCCGAATTTATTGAGTATACGGCTCCCAAAGGCGGAGAAACCGTATTTCGGGAAAATCGGGAAGAAAATCACGGCGAAAGCTATGAGGAAAACCCCTATGAATTTATCGAAGAAACAAGCGAGGAGATACCTTTTAAAATCATCGGTCAGCTTTTTGACACCTATGTGATTTTTGAATCGGGAGATAAAATGTTTATCATAGACCAGCATGCCGCTCACGAGCGGTTCAGGTTTGAAAAGCTTATGGCGGATTATAAGGCGAAAAAGCCCTTCGGTCAGATACTGATGATTCCGGTTGTAATGGATTTGAGCCAAGGCGAGATGGCGGTGTTTCGTGAAAATAAGAATGAATTTTCAAGCTTCGGATTTGAAATTGAGGAGTTCGGAACAAACGGCGTAATTATAAGGCAAACTCCCATAGACGGCGGAGAGAATGAGATAAAAGCGCT
>JAEDLZ010000158.1 GCA_016303265.1 Clostridiales bacterium | reverse complement strand
ATTTTTCTCACATTTGCTCGGCTTGTATGTGGTAATTTTGCGGGGAATTTAGGGTTAATCGTCAGTTCACAACTTATTGTTTATTTGGTTAATCATTTTTAATAAATACTTAACAAAAAAGGTGTAAAATATACACAAATTCACAAAGGAGAAATGAAAATGAGTTATACGAAGAAATATACGTCGTTGCCGCGGACAACCACACCCGAAGAGGGAGGCGTGCTTTCACGCGAGATCAAGGGATTCCTTCATGATTGTGATGCCCGGGGGCTTAATATGCACTCTTTTATGCTTGTGCGTTCGGGTGCCGTTGTTGCCGAATGCTATTGGGCTCCGTTTAAAAAAGATGTTCCGCACACAATGTTTTCTTTCTCAAAGGGAATCACAGGAACTGCAGTCGGCTTTGCAGTGAGCGAGGGACTTTTGAGCCTTGATGACAAGGTGTCAAAGTTTTTTCCGTACAGTGTGAAAAAAGATAAGTACAATACATATAACGACACCGTTACGGTGCGGCATCTCATAACGCACCAAAGCGGAAAAAAGATAAGCGTATTAAACAATTGCGAAAAGCACGAATGGCTTGAAAATTGGCTTTCCGCGCCCTTTGATGCCGCGCCGGGCGAAAAATTCAATTATCTCAGCGAAAATATTTACATGCTTTCCCGCATAGTGACAAAGGTATCGGGGCAGTCTCTTACGGAATACCTCACACCCCGTCTTTTTGAGCCTTTGGGAATTGAAACTCCCTATTGGGAAACAGACCATAACGGCTTTGCCGCAGGCGGCTGGGGAGCATATTTCAAGACGGAGGATATGGCAAAAATAGGAATTTGCTATCTTAACCGCGGAAAGTACGACGGTCGCCAGGTTATCCCCGAGGAATGGATAGACATGGCAACCTCACGCCAGATTCAGAAAATACCGTCTGTTTTTAATGAGAATACGGGCTACGGCTTCCAGGTGTTTATTCAGTCTGAAGAAATGGGCACTTTCTCGTTTAACGGTTTGTACAGTCAGTTCGTGGTTATGTATCCGAAATATGACGCGGTTTTTGTTTGCACGGCAGGAGAGCCGCAGGAAGACCTGTTTATGCGTCTGCTCCAAAAGCATTTCCCGGCCGCATTTACCGATAAAATACCGGCAGAGGCCAATCCCGATGAATTTGAAAAGCTTACGGAATATATATACAAATGCGAGCACCGCACCCCGCCCATGGCTCTCAGAAAGCCTGAGTCGGAGGCGAAAATAAACGGCAGACATATTTCAATGAGAAAAAGAGGAAATGCCGGTGTTCTCGGAACGGGAAATCTGTTTATGCTTTCGCACCGTTCCGGCAGAATAGATGACTTCAGCTTCCATTTCAGCGAAAACGGATTAAAAGTCCGGTTTAAAGAAAAGAACAGTCCTGTTTCCGAAATTTCGGTCGGACTTGAGGGACAGTATGAATATTCCGAAATTCAGCTCTCCGACCTCACCGTTCCCGTGGCGTCATACGGAACATGGCTGAACGATAAGTCGTTCCGTCTGACAATCATTCCGATTTCAATGGCGCAGTACCGCGAATTTACTTTTACCTTCAGAGCAGACGGCAGCGTTGGAGTAAAAAGCGTGGCGAAGCCGGGATTTAAAGAGCTGTTTGAATTCTATCTTATGTTTAACGGCACCCGTCCGGGCGGTTTCCTTAAAAAGGCTTGCGGTGTGTTGGGCTCAGCGATGTCACTTGTGCTTGACCCGAACTTCGGAGGCCGAATTGAAAGGAACCATTCCGCTGCCGGTTAATACGACATGGTGTTGTTTTATATGCAGTATAAAACGCTGCTGCTTTTACGGGAATAACTAAATAAGAAATCAAAACAAAAATGACTGCAGAGAGGCTGATTGCTTCTCCGGCAGTCATTTTTGGTTTTGCCAATGCATTAAATGTGTCTTTTCCAATCCCAACCAGTGACATACAGCGAAGCGAACACGGTCACGGCAAAGGCTATGGCAAAGAATTCGGAATAAATTGATAATAAGGCTTAAGCTTTGAGTATTTCAAAAACAAGCTTAACATGCATTGCCGCCGCCGTTTTTATGCACGTTTCATCGGGCGACATTTTTCCGTTGTGCAGCGGATATTCTGAACCTGCGCCGACATGATAAAAACAACCGTCCGCCTTGTCAAGATAATAGCCGAAATCCTCCGTTGTCATTGTGGGTTCAGTAAGAATTTCAACATTTTCTCTTCCCAAAAGTGAAGCGGCGCAGTTTTCAACAAGCTGCGTTTCTCTGTCGCAGTTTACAACTCCGGGATAGCTTTCCTTTATTTCAACCTGTGCTTCGCAGCCGTAAGCCTGCGCTATGCTTTGCGCCGTCAGAACAAGCTTTTCTTTCAT
>JAEDLZ010000157.1 GCA_016303265.1 Clostridiales bacterium | reverse complement strand
AAAGTACTTACTTGGGAAGCTCTACTGCGCGGGAGGATGATATCCTCCCCTACATAGGCGGGGCAATATTCCAAAAAATGCAGCGCCGGAAAGTGGGGTGTTCATAAGACAGTTAACAGTCGCAGTGCCCCTGCCTTGCGGGATTGCATACATTTTGACAGAGAAACACCCTGCAGGATTTTGATGTCTTGCAGGGTGTTATATTTGTTTTTCAGTCTATTTTTATTTCAATATCGCCCGTACTGGTCTTAATCTCGCATTTCCCGCCTGTTGTTGTATTTGGCACATCAATTTTGCCGACCGAGGTTTTTGTAACAAACACTTTTTCGGTAAGCAAGCTGCCTTTAACATAACCTGTGTTTGTTTCCGCGAAGATCTCGGCAGCATCGCATCTGTCGAACTTTATATTTCCTGTGCTTCTCATGATCGAGATTTTTTCTGCAGCAATAACATTATTCAAAGAAATGCTGCCCGTACTTCCGTTTGACATAATGCTTTTACAAGCAATATCGGTAAGATATGCATTACCAGTTGTCACTCCAACGGCAACATCACCCTTGCAGGTCACGTCCGAAACCGTCACCTTGCCCGTGGAAACCGAAAGATCAAGTGTGCCGGCGGAAATATCCTCTACACGGATATTTCCAGTGGTCGTTTGAATTTTAAGCTTCTCAGTTACATCTGCAAAAACATCAACGGAACCTGTACTCAGAGAAACTTCAACATTCTGAAATGCGAACGCATCTGGTAGTTTCATATCGCCGGTCTTTCCGTTGGCAAGAAGCGAAGTATATTCCGTTTTCGGAAGAAATACCGTTATCTTTGGAGAGCCAAAGTTAAGTCCAATATAGTCATACCAACGCATGTTATTTGTCTTTTCTATAGCAAGCATACCGTCTTGGATGGAAACAGAATGCTTTGCTATTTTCTCTTCATAACATTCTACTCTGCTTTTTCCATCCTCCGATACTGCAAATATGATGTCTGCGGTATCCGTTTTAATTGAAATACCGTCAAACTCCTCGCCAATTTCGTAATTATTTGTTTCGTACTTAACCGTTGACAGTTTGGAAAAATCCCATCTAAGCGATGTCATTACACCTGCAAAGAGAATACAGCCAATCAATACCAGGAAGACCGCTATAGCAAGCCATACTTTTGTTGCCTTTCTCATTACGCGTCCTCCTTCTTAATCAAGCAATTCTTAATCCATTTTGCCATTTTCTTTGTGAGCATCAGGATGCCTTCTGTTACTGCCTTGCATCCGTAAAACATAAAATAGAAAGCCCTGCACAAACAAAACCTACGGCGAGCATGGCAATCCCCGAAGCACCGTTGCCGCCTACGGTAAAAATGACACACGCCAGCACACCGCTAATGGAACAAACAGCAAGCGAAGCAAAGACTGCCCACAAGGAAATAATCACAGCCCATAACGAAATGTAAAGCGAGAGAATTACGGCAAATGCGGCAATACCTAACGAAATCCATATTGGAGAGCCAAGTGCTAAAAGCACAATTTCTCCTGCGTTTAACCGTCTTTTTGATTTCATTCTTTCCTTTGCGATTTTCGCAAGAGGCGTTTCTGCTACTACTTGTGCAACAATTCCATCAACAGAGCCTACTGACAAAATCGCTTCTTCCTCCGAAAATCCTTCTTCCATCTGATCTTCAATCATTTCGCTGTAAAACGTCAAACGTTCCTCAATTTCATCCTGCGGCAATCCGGATAAACCTTTACGCAACTGCGCAAGAAATTCTTGTTTACGCATTGCTTTCATCCTCCTTAGTTACAAATCGATATATAGATAAGATTTCCTCCCACTCGACCTTGAAATCCTCAATGCGTTTAAGCCCCTCATTGGTAATATGGTAATACTTCCGAAGTCTGCCGCCATGTTCGGCGGTACGAACGGTCAACATATTCGCTGTTTCCAAACGCTTCAGAATGGTATATAAGGTCGATTCGGACAGTTCAATATACGGTTTCATATCTTTTATGATCTTATACCCGTATGAATCTTCACTCTTAATCGCTGCCAAAACGCAGACATCTAAGAGACCTCGTTTCAACTGAACATCCATACTATACCTCCTTTAACGCTATACATCATAATACGAAGTATTAGCTTTGTCAATAGCTTTCCTCCAAAAGTGAAAAAAAGTGCGGCAGAGAGAAAGAAATCTCACTGCCTCTGCGTGAAGAACAAGGGGTTGTATCCCTTATGCCGTTTTTTGGATATCCCCATAGTGTAAAAGGCGTGACCTTCGTGGTCACGCCTTTCATCTTTGACTGTCTTTCAAACTCCCCGCTGGTTGCGCTGCATTTTTTGATATTATCTGCTTCCTTTGTCGTAGGGGATGCCCTCTGCCTTGGGGGCGTGGGAGCGG
>JAEDLZ010000034.1 GCA_016303265.1 Clostridiales bacterium | reverse complement strand
TTTTAGACGGCTATGTTGACGGCGTTCTTGCATGGTTTGGGAGCTGGGTATTTTAAAAAAGGAGAGAGAATATGAAAATAAGAATTATCGGAGCAGGTCTTGCGGGATGCGAGGCGGCATGGCAGGCTGCAAATATGGGAGTTTTGGTGGAGCTGTGGGAAATGAAGCCGCAAAAATACAGTCCTGCCCATAAAAGTCCGGATTTTGCAGAGCTTGTTTGCAGCAATTCTCTGCGAGCCGACGGAATTTATAATGCGGTTGGGCTGTTAAAGGAGGAAATGCGGAAAATCGGCTCTCTTATTATGGAATGTGCCGACGCAACAAAAGTTCCTGCCGGAGGTGCGCTTGCTGTGGACAGAACAGGATTTTCCGCCATGGTAACCGATAAAATCAAAAATCACCCCAATATAACGGTTAATTCGGGTGAGGTGACAAAAATCAACGAGGACGAATATACGATTATTGCTGCAGGTCCCCTTGCCTCCGACGGAATAGTTCCGGAGATTCAACGGCTTACGGGAAGCGAATATCTCCACTTCTTTGATGCCGCCGCACCGATTGTCACATACGGAAGCATTGATATGACAAAGGCATTCCGTGCTGCAAGATACGGTAAGGGCGGTGACGATTATATCAATTGTCCAATGGATCGTGAGCAGTATCTTAAATTCAGGCATGAGCTCATAAATGCCGAAACAGCGGCTTTGCATGAAGAAATAGATAACCCAAAAGTTTTTGAAGGATGTATGCCAATCGAAATAATGGCAAATCGGGGTGAAGATACCATGAGATTCGGTCCTCTTAAGCCGGTAGGGCTTACCAATCCTCACGATAACAGCAGGCCGTACGCCGTTGTTCAGCTCAGACAGGACAACGCTGACGGAACGCTTTACAACATGGTCGGATTTCAGACTCACTTAAAATTCGGGGAACAAAAGCGGGTGTTCAGCCTTATCGGCGGTCTTGAAAATGCCGAATTTGTCCGATACGGCGTTATGCACCGAAACACATATATAAATTCGCCTCTGCTTCTTACTAACACTTACCGCATGAAAAATTATCCCAAAATTTATTTTGCCGGTCAGATTACGGGAGTAGAAGGATATATTGAGTCCGCATCATCAGGTATGATTGCAGGAATTTCCGCTGCAAGAAGCGTTCTTAAAAAGGAGGAAATCATTTTCTCGGCAAACACCGCCCTGGGAGCGCTTTCCAATTATGTTTCAAACGGCTCGATAACAAATTTTCAGCCTATGAACATAAACTTCGGCATTATGTCAGACCTTGGCGAGCGGATTAAGGACAAAAAAGAAAAAGCCTCAAGATTTGCTCAAAGAAGCTTTTCCGAAATAGAAAGTATTAAATTTTAACTCATCTTTATAATAATCAACGAAATTAACTCAATTATAACACCCGATGTACATTTCTGTCGGGTGTTTTTTAATAATGTCTGCGGCAAGGAAAGGATAAATAAGCCCTCCGTCCCCGGGCGAAATGGTATATCTCCCTCCTTCCCGTATTTTATAAAACGCCTTTAAAACCGCTCATTTTTGCACTTTTATTCGCTCTTATCCGGCAGAGACAGTTTCTCCGCCTTAAAAGCAACAGTATATTTCCCCTTGATAATGTTCGGAACATTATCCAGAATAAGATTTATAAACTTCTTTGCGGCAATGGGTAGCATGTCCTCACTAACATATGCTATCCCTATATTTCGTTTAATAGGCGGAGTGGTCATGACCTTTTTAAAGCTATAAGGGGCACGGTTTAACACCGCAGCCGGCAAAATACTTACACCAAGCCCCTCCTCTACCATGGATAGAATAGTATAATCATCATGCATTACATAGCGTATATTCGGTTTAAGTCCCGCATTTTCAAACGCCTCAAGGGCAGTATTTGCAATGCCTTCCTCCTCAACTATAAACGGCTCCCCTTCAAGCATTTCCAAGGAAATATCCGTTTGCTCCGCAAGAGGATGATTTTCGGGCAGCACCGCAAAAAATGTCTCCTGGGCAAAATTTATTACCCTAAGCCCGCTGGCGGCTCTCGGATATAAGAAGCCAAAATCAACCGTTCCGTTATCAATCCACTCCGGTATGGATTTATTATCCCCGGTCAAAACCGAAAATCTGACATTAGGATAAGTTTTTTCAAATTTGTGTATAAGCCGGGGCAGCCAGTTCTGAGAAATACTGGAGAAGGTTCCTATTTTGACTTCTCCTACGCTAAGACCTCTTATTTCGTTAGCTATATCCTCAATTTCACGGTTTAAATGTACACTTTTTTGGATAAGCGGCATAAGCCGCTCGCCTTCCTTTGTAAGTCTGACCCCGGTTCTGGAGCGGTGCAGAAGTGTAAATCCCAAATCAGATTCCAAAGACTGAATCATCTGGCTCACCGCCGCCTGAGTATACCCCATTTCTTCTGCTGCTTTTGTAAAGCTGCCAAGCTCAACTATTTTGCAAAAAGCATTATATCTCACCATAAAATCACCCCAACATAGTTAACATATTAAAACCTTTATGTCGGCAGTATAGCACAATAACTTTCTTCTGTCAAATAAAAAAGAGAGCCGATAAAGAGCCTTGCCTTAAGGCAAGGCTCTTTATCGGCTCTCATATTAACAGCATATTTTAAATTTCGGGAATCTCAATATTGATCTCATGTCCCAATTTGTTTGATTTAACAATACCGTCAAGAATTGCCTGATTATAGATAATCTGGCTTGACGGAACAGGAGCAGGCATTCCTTCCTTTATGGCGTCCAGGAATGAACGAATCTTCTTCCAGAAGTTGCCCTTTGAATCATCCTTTGCCATAGGAAGCTCTGTGCAAACCTGTTCTCCCGCAACATCGTGATAAATTTTAAGAGGACCGCCTATGCTCCCGTTCCAGCAATCTGTCGACGGAATACGGAGCGACCCCTTTTTACCCATGATAATGGTATCTCCCGGTGTATCCAGGTGCATAGCCCACGCAATACGGAAGTCAAGAATTACTCCGCCCTCAAGACGGATAAATCCTGCCGCAAAATCGTCAACAGCAAAAGCCTTAGCGTATTCCGGATGATTGATTTTTTCATAAAACGCCGGGTCTGTTCCGAAGAAGTTGGAAGTATATCCTGTGACAGTAAGCGGCTTCGGATAGCCTATTGCATTCAGCACCATATCAAGGGAATAGCAGCCAATATCGCCGAGAGCGCCTATGCCCGCTGTTTCATCTGTTATAAAGCTCGTACCGAACGGGGTGGGAATTCCGTGTCTTCTGCCGCCGCCGGTCTGAATATAATAAATTTCGCCAAGCTCACCTGACTGAACAATATTTTTAACCATCTGCATATTGGGGTCAAATCTTGGCTGAAAGCCTATGGATAATACCTTTCCGCTCTCCTTTTCAGCCTTGCAGATTTCAACAGCCTCTTCTATTGTTACGCACATCGGCTTTTCAAGCAAAACATTTATGCCTGCTTTAAGAGCGGCAATTGCACATTCCGCATGTGTTCGGTTGTATGTACAAATGCTTACGGCATCAATATCAGGCTCGTTTTCTATAAGCTCTGCATGGCTGTTATAGCATCTAACATTCTCAACGCCATGTTTTTTAAAAAACGCTTCAGCCTTGCCCGGAACCAAATCTGCGCCTGCAATAATCTCAACATCGGGCATATCGAGATACTCCCGAATATGCGCACCCGCAATCCAACCCGTTCCGATAATTCCGACTTTAAGTTTTTTGCTGTCATCAATAGTCTTACTTTCCTGATTTGTTTTAAACTGGTTTAAAATGTCATTTGTGTTAGCCATAAAAATCCTCCCGTTTTTTAAAAATTTAGTTGAAAATAATTTGCCTTTATGTTATACTAACAGTGTAATGAAAGCCAACGAAAATTCCGCATATCACTTTCTCATTTGCTTTCATTATAGCAGTATGGTTTTCTGTTTTCAATAAGAATATTGACTTTTTATTGAACAATATTGACTTTGGCGGTGATATAATGTTTACGGAACAAATACGCACGGGCATACCTAATGTTCATATAAAAATTGCGCGTCAGCATACTCCTTCCTCACATAAACTCTGCAATATGCATATTCATAACGAAATTGAACTTCTTTTTATTAAAGAAGGCGCACTGAAATGCAGCGACGGTCTGAATACATATGTCGCAAGTCGGGGAGATATTATATTTGTGAACAGCCGTATTCCCCATATAACCGAAAGCGTCAATGAGGTAGACGAGTTTTATATACAATTCAATACCGAAGATTTTACCTTTTCGGAAAACACCGCTTATTCAAAATATCTTTCACGGTTTATAAATGCCTTGGGGGAGAGGATGTTCCTTTTTAAGTCCGGCAGCGCTTTAGCGTCTGAGCTTTTTGAATATGCGTCAAAATGCTCAGAGGAATATTACTCTCAAAGGGCGGCTTATTCCTCGTTTATAAAAGCCTATATATACAGCATATTGGGGGTTTTATACCGCAATGATATTATACTTGACGCCGAAAGTTTTTTCGACCCCAAAACGGCGGAAATGCTTACGCCTGTTTTGAATTATATTGAAGAAAATTATTCTTTGCCCATAACCCTTGATGATTTGAGCAATATCTCCAATCTTAATAAATATTATTTTTGCAGACTGTTTAAGAAGGCAACAAATTCAACGGTAACCGACTTTATAAACTTTGTTCGCATCTATAAGGCAGAAAAAATGCTGACTTCTTCCAACCGGTCGATTTCCGACATATCGTTTGATGTTGGGTTTTCGTCCGTATCGTATTTTAACAGAGTTTTTCGTAAATTTGTTCAGCTTACACCGTCACAATACCGAAAGGTTAAATACGCTCCCCAAACATAATAAAGGGGCCGCAGTGAAACGGCTTTTAAAGAGCAATTTGCACAAAGAGTTTTTAAAACCAATTAAAATATCCCCGAAAACAGCTAAATTCAAGCTGTTTTCGGGGATTGTTTTGTTTAATGTTCGTCACCAAAAGCCGTTTCACTGCGGCCCCTTTATTTCGTTATAATTTTTCTTATAATATCAAGCGGAACTATTAAAAACGCCAAGGCTATAACAGTCAGCCATTCCTTATAATTTAACCCTACCGTCCTTAAAAATCTTCCGCCGAAATATGTCATGAGAATTTGTATAATCGCAACTGCCGCCATTACAATTATAAACTGTCTGTTCTCTGAAAGATTTTCCAGCAAATCAATTCCGTCGGCTCTTGCATTGAATGCATTGAATATACTGGTAAACACAAAAAACGAGAAGTATCCCGTATAAAAGCACACATCTGATGCGTCGCATCGGAAAAGATTATGTATGCCGTCTGACATAAATATTATCATACTTATAATACAAATGAAGAATCCGTCTGTTAAAACAGCGCTCCACATTCGTTTATCAAGAATAGATTCATCCCGTCTTTTCGGCTTTTCAAGCATATAACGCTTAAGCGCCGGCTCTCCGCCGAAAGCAATTGCCGCAAGAGTGTCCATAACAAGGTTTATCCACAGCATCTGCGTTATATTGAGCGGTTTTTCTATTCCCGCAAACAGCCCTATAACCGAAACGGACACCGCCGCAACATTTATCGTCAACTGAAAGGTTATAAATTTTTTAATACTGTTATAAATGGTTCTTCCGTACAGAACAGCTTTTTTTATGGACGAAAAATTGTCGTCCATAATGACAATATCGCCAGCCTCTTTGGCAACCTCTGTTCCGCTTCCCATAGCAAAGCCCACATCGGCGCTCTTTAAAGCGGGTGAATCATTGACGCCGTCTCCCGTCATACCTACAACCAAATTACAGCTCTGAGCAACTCGCACCAAACGGCTCTTATCCTCAGGAAGAGCCCTCGCCACAACACGGATTGAACCCAGCTTATTTCTCAGTTCCGTATCGCCCATCATGTGCAGTTCATCTGAAGTAAGAATTAAATCTCTTTCCGATGTGACAATTCCGCACTCCTTTGCAATTGCAACCGCTGTTTCCTTTCGGTCGCCTGTTATCATAACGACCTGAATACCTGCCCGCATAACCTCCTCAACGGCATTTTTAACATTTTCTCTTACGCTGTCCTTTATTGCAATAAGCCCCACAAGAATCATACCGTCGGGCAGCTCCTCGCCCATTGCTTCGTCCGATACGGCCAGCGCAATAATTCTTGACGCCCTTTTGGCGTACTGCTGTATAATTTTTTCAATATACTCCGTAGTTTCAAGCTTTTGCACATCTCCTCCGGCGTCATAATACCCCGTACATTTACCGAGAATTTTCTCGGGCGCTCCCTTTATCAGAGTTCCGCAAAAATCGCCGCTTACACAAGTCATTGAATACTTTTTGTCGCTTGAAAACGGCAGCTCGTCTATTTTGGAGATTTTACTGTCCATCGGCGAATTCATTATGTATTGCATAAGCGCTTTTTCTGTGCCGTTTCCGCCGATAATCCGCCCATTTGAAATAACTGCGCCTGTATTTCCCGAAATTGAAATATGCAGCAGTTTTTTAAGACCCGGAGGGATTTTGCCGAAGGACTCATAACACTTTGAGCCGCCGTCAATAAAATCCGTAACGCAGAGTTTACCTTTTGTTAATGTTCCTGTTTTGTCCGTAAATAAAATATTTACGCTTCCGGCAGTTTCTATTCCGACAATTTTCCGTACAAGGACATTGTTTTTCAGCATTTTCCGCATATTAAGGGAACAAACTATCGCAATCATAAGCGGAAGCCCCTCCGGAACAGCTACCACTATCACCGTAACCGCCATAATTACAGCCTCGATAACATCGGAAATAACTTGAGCCGCATCGCTGAAATATCTGCCTATTAAAACGGAATCAAAGCTGTTGTTTGCAAATCCTCTTTGAAACATAAACATTAAAAATACAAGAAATGCGCCTATATAGCCAAAATAGCTTATATCCTTTGCAAGACGGCTCAGCTTTATATTAAGAGGGCTTTTACGCTCATTTTCCTGCGCTTCAATAGTGAGCCGGCCGTAAAGGGTGTCGTCGCCCACCGAGTCGGCGCGTATAACGCACTGACCGGAACAAACCACACTGCCCCGGTACACGCTTTGCTCATCCCAGAAATCAATAAGCCGGGGTTTTGCCCTCTTGCCATCCTTATTTGCTTTCTTTTCAACCTCCTTGCTTTCTCCGTTCAGGGCAGACTGATCCACCTTTATTTTTCCCGATATAACGGCTCCGTCGGCAGGGATTAAATCTCCGGACTGCAACAGTATAATATCTCCTGCCACTATCTCATCAATCATAACCTCTCTCAGTTCTCCGTCCCGATACACCTTGCACAAAATTTTCGATGCCTTTTCCTGCAATTTTCTGAAGGTATTTTCGTTTTTAAATTCGGAAACGGTACTGACAAAGGTTGCAATTATTACTGCCGCCAAAATTCCTGCACATTCATACCAGTCTACCTTTCCCAAAAAGGTGAACAATACATTTATTCCTAATGCAATCAGTAAAATCGTAATAATCGGATCATTGAAATTCATCCAGTATTTTTTCCACAGCGATGGTTTTTCTTTTTCCGTTATACGATTGGTTCCGTGCAGCTTAGCCGAATTTTCAACCTCGTCACGGCTCAATCCCCGGTATTTTTCCATTTGGTTCATCCTTTCTGTTTAACATACTAAATATTTATGCGGACAAACCTTTTTATATTACAAAAAGGCACAAAGGCAATAAATTTATGATGCGCCCCAAAAAAAGTTAGACCAAAATCTAACAATTCAGAGGGCGTTTATGCCTTTGTGCTTTCTTTTCGGGAATATACACAGCCACAGTAATTCTGGCGGTATAATCCGTATTCTTTTGACAACTCAATTGAGCGCTTATATCCGTTCTTTTTCTTGAAATCGGAATATAGGTATTTAACTCCGTATTTTTCGGAAATTTCTTTGCCGATTTGATTTAGCATATCGGCATTTTTTAAAGGACTTATGGAAAGAGTTGTGGTAAAGTAATCAAAATTCCTCTCCTTTGCAATTTCCGCCGTCCTGCCAAGCCTTATTCTAAAGCATTTTTCGCATCTCGCTCCGCCTTCCGGCTCATTTTCAAGTCCCCGGACGGCGTCATAAAATTCGTCAGGGACATAGCCTGTTTCCGTAACCTCAACCGGATTTTTAAATTTCATCTCCGAAACAAGCCGCTTCTGTTCTTCCAGCCGTTTAGAAAATTCGTCCTCGGGAAAAATATTGGGATTATAGTACAATACCGTTATTTTAAAATATTCCGACAAATATTCAAGAACATAGCTGGAACACGGCGCACAGCAGCTATGAATAAGCAGCCTCGGAACCTGACCGACGAGCCCTTCAATAATTTTATCCAGCTCTCTTTGGTAATTGATTTTCATTACTCCGCCTCATACACGGCAAGAATTTCCCCGTGATACAGTGTGTGAACATCTCCTGAGTCATAAAACATTTTTTTAAATTCGGGCGACATACAGTTTTCATCCATTCTTTGTGCGTACATAACCCGGCACTCAAACACAACGGATTTGCACTTTATAACCGGAACATCAACTGTTTTCCCATCGGCAAGCTCAAGACCGCATTCCTTTATTTTATCATAGTCGCGCCCGGATTTGGAGCCGCAAAAAGCCAATGCCTTCTTCATAGAATCATCCAGCGGTACCGTAACCGTAAACTCTCCCGTTTTGTCAAGCGCAATTTTCGTGAACCTGCTGTCACGAACCATCGCTATAAACACATCGTTATTCCACTCAATTCCGACATTTCCCCACGAAATCGTCATTGTGTTAACCCTGTCGCCGTCCTTTGTTGTGAGAAATGCGCCTTTTCTGAGATAATTCATAATATCCATATGTCAATCCTCCCATTTTACATCATATTCAAAAAGTCTTTTTCCGTTTCATTCTTTTTAAGTCTTCCCATAAGGTTTGAAACGGCTTTATTTACATCTTCACCTTCAAACAGAACCTTATATGCCTCATTGACAATGGGCATCTCCACTCCAACCTTATCGGCAAGCTCCTTTGCCGCACGGCAGGTTTTAACGCCTTCAACAACCATATTAACCTCTTTCTGCGCCTCAGCCAAAGATTTGCCCCGGCCGATTAAAATGCCCGCTCTCCTGTTGCGGGAATGCATACTGGTGCAGGTAACAATCAAATCACCCACTCCGGAAAGGCCGTTGAAGGTTTCAGCCCTTGCGCCGAGGCTTACGCCAAGCCTTTTCATCTCAACAAGTCCCCTTGTCATAAGCGCCGCCTTTGTATTATCGCCAAGGCCCATGCCGTCAAGTATACCGCAGCAAAGCGCAATAACATTTTTCAGCGAACCACCAAGTTCAACCCCTTTAACATCAGGATTGGTGTATATGCGAAAAGACGGATTCATAAAAATATTCTGAATATAGTCAGCAATTTCCATATCTGCTGACGCAACCGTATTGGTAGTGGGTATTCCCCTTGAAACCTCCTCGGCGTGGGACGGACCCGACATAACCGCTATATGACAATTCGGAATTTCCTCTTTTATAACCTCGGACATTGTTTTATATGTATCCTCTTCAATTCCTTTAGCAATATTTAAGATAATCTGCCCGTCTGACACAACTCCGGCAAGAATTTTCGCTGTATTTCTGACTGCATGAGACGGCGACGCCATAACAATAACATCTGCGTCCGAACATTCTTTTATATCCGAAGTGAGATATATTTTTTCATCAATTTTAATCCCCGGAAGAAAACGCTTATTCTCCCTGTTTTTCTTCAGCTCTTCGCTCTCCTCCTTAAAAAATGACCAAAGCTTAACATCGTGTCCGTTTTTGCATAGCATAACAGCGATAGCCGTGCCCCAGCCGCCGCTTCCGATAACGCTGATTGCTGACATATTACTTTCCCTCCCTTGAAGAACCAAGTTTATTTTCCGTACCTTTTATAAGCCGTAAAATATTTTTTCTGTGTCTGAAAATTGCAAGACCGCCCAGCACCACAGAAAAAATTATATAACGAATATCCACTCCTCTAAATAAAAATCCGAGGACTATTATTAAAACAGAGCCAATCAAACTGCCGAGTGAAACATATCTTGTTACTGCTATAATCACAATAGATAAGGCTATCGAAATCAATCCGATTCTCCAGTCGGCAAACAAAATTGCAACCGCTGATACAACAATTCCCTTGCCTCCCTTAAAGCCGAAGAAAACAGGGAAATTATGTCCAAGTGCAACGCCTATGCCTGCAGCATATATTCCCGTTTCTCCGCCGATTAGCCTTCCTATAAGTATGGCGGCAACCGCTTTTAAAACATCTCCTATAAGCACCAAAACCGCAGCCGCTTTTCCGAATGTACGGAGAGTATTTGTTGCCCCCGCATTGCCGCTGCCGTAATTCCTTATATCTTCGCCCGATTTTATCTTGCCCACTATAATAGATGTATTTATACTTCCCAATAAATATGCAATTATCAGTGCCGCAATATATTTCATTATATTCATCATAGCTTTTCACCCTTTTCCCGTATAATGAATTTAACAGGTGTACCTTCAAACCCAAACTTCGCTCTGAGTTGGTTCTCGAGATAGCGAATATATGAGTAATGCGCCAGTTCCGAATTATTAACAAACAGAACAAATGTCGGCGGTTTGGTGCTGCACTGGGTCCCGTAATATATTTTCAGCCGTTTCCCCTTGTCCGACGGCGGTTGAACCATTGCAACAGCGTCATTGATAACATCATTTAAAAGTCCGGTTGAAATACGCTTGGTATTTTCGTGGAGAACTTTCTTTATCATGTCAAACAGGCTGTCAACTCTCTGGCCGGTCTCGGCAGAAATGAATACCGACGGAGCATACATCATAAAGTTCAGTCCCTCTTTAACCCTGTTGCGAAATTCATTCATAGTGTTGGTTTCCTTGTCAACCAAATCCCATTTATTAACCGCAATAATGCTTGCCTTACCCCGGTCATGAACATAACCCGCAATTTTGCTGTCCTGCTCTGTTATCCCCTCCGTTGCGTCAACCATTATTATGCAGACATCGGCACGGTCAACGGCGCCGAGTGCACGAACAACGCTGTAACGCTCAACATCCTCGTTTATCCTGCCCCGTTTTCTCATTCCGGCAGTATCAATTATAACATATTCCTGTCCGTCTTTAATAAAACGGCTGTCAATTGCGTCCCTTGTTGTACCCGCAATTTCGCTTACAATTACACGGTTCTCGCCGAGAATTTTATTGGTTAGCGAGGATTTCCCTGCATTGGGTTTTCCTACTATGGCAACATGGATAACATTGCTTTCGTCATTTTCCTCCGCCTCGTCCGGGAAATACGAAACGACTGTATCAAGGAGATCCCCGACCCCAAGTCCATGTATGGAAGACACCGCCACAGGATCGCCAAGGCCCAGATTATAAAATTCATACGCCTCCATAGGAAGCTCTCCCGGGGCGTCCGCTTTATTGCAGACAAGAATTATGGGCTTATTGCTCTTTTGAAGCATAGCCGCCACATCCTTATCCGCCGCAGTAAGACCGTCACGGATATTAACCATAAAAATAATAACATCCGCCATATCGATTGCGAGGTTTGCCTGCTCCCGCATTTGTGACAAAATTATGTCCTTGCTGTACGGCTCAATTCCGCCGGTATCAATCAGTGTGAAATGCTTTCCCAGCCATTCGGCATCTCCGTATATCCTATCCCGGGTAATTCCCGGTGTATCTTCCACTATGGATATTCTTTTTCCCGTTATTTTGTTGAATAAAGTAGATTTCCCCACATTAGGTCTGCCGACAATTGCAACTGTAGGTTTCATTTTTACCTCCTATGAGAGCAGCAAATCAAGCAGCTCAAATCCGTCATTATCATTTGTTTTAATTTTTATTTTGAGTTTCTCTTCCGCCTGAGATAAAGTAATATCATCCAAAAATATATCTTCATCATGCCTGAGCATTGATTTTGAAATAACCAGCATTTCGCCTAATGCTTTACCCTTAAGTTGTTTTATAAGGTCTCCGCCTGTTATAAGTCCCGTAACTGTTATCCTATGCCCAAAAAAATCGTTTTTAATTTTATAAACATGAATTGGCGCCCCGGACAGCTTCTTAGTCAAGCCTTTAATAAAATCATAGGCAATAACCCCTGTCGCAATGGACTTTTCGGTTTTAACGACATTGTTTCCGCACAGCTTAAGAGCACTTTCAAACTCCTCCAAAAGGGATGCGCAAAGTCCGACACCGTTTTCAATCTGCGGGAAACCGTCATATTCCTCAGCTTTTGGAATAGGCATTTTTGCGGTTATATAAAATTCATCGCTTAAATAGACAAAATTGGTCCCTGTTTTATCGCGGAATTTTTTCTGCCACGCCTCAACTTGGGAAATTACCTCCCCGGCGCTTTCCTGTGTAAACGGCGTCATCTTCGGCAAATTATCACGAAAATCCGAAATCCCGACAGGAACAATGGAAATGCTTTCGATTTCAAAGCAATATTTTTCCAAATCACTTATGGTTCTCTCCAGCTCCTCCTT
>JAEDLZ010000033.1 GCA_016303265.1 Clostridiales bacterium | reverse complement strand
AAATCGTCCTTGTTAAAACTTATGGTTAAGTATCTTAAAGAAAAAGGAATCGAGGGAGAACGCAAAAAGAAATAATTATTAACGATGTATATCCAAAAATCGAAGAAGCTGAAATATGGTTGAGCTTGAATACATAACAGAGGATTAAGCAAATAACATTTTAGAGGAGTTTGTACAATGAAAGATGAGCAGATTGAAGCGATATGATCAGAGAAATAGAAATTGGCAATGTAAAAATTCAATATAACCTTGAATATAAAAAGGTTAAGAACATAAATTTAAGAATTAAGCAGGACGGGAACATAAGTGTGTCTGCGAATAAGAGAGTGCCGCAAAAGACAATTGATGAATTTATACTATCCAAAGCAGATTTGATTATTCGTGCTTTGGAAAAGTATAAAAATATGGCTGTTGCGGAGAAAAAGCAGTATTTCATCGAGAATGAAATAAAAGAATATATCCTTGCACTTTGCCAAGAAGTATATCCGTATTATGAAAGGCTTGGCGTAAAGTATCCTGAAATCAGGTTTCGCAAGATGGTATCCCAATGGGGAAACTGCCATTCTCAAAAAGGAATACTTACATTTAATACGAATCTTATGTATGCACCGCCGGAATGTGTAAAGTATGTTGTATATCACGAATTTACACATTTTCTGCAAGCAAACCATTCAAGTAAGTTTTATGATGAGCTTGCAAAGGTATGCCCAAACTATCAAGAGTGCAGGAAGAAATTAAAGGAGATAAATATTAGATAAATACAAGGAGCAAGAAACAATGAGTAAAGCATATGAATTTTTGAAAGAATGCGGTGCATTCTTCGTACTCACAATAAACGGTGATTATCCTGCCGGAAGACCGTTTGGTGCGGTTATGGAAATAGGAGATGATTTATATTTATCAACAAATGATATGAATGAGGCACACAAACAAATGCGAGAGCATGAGCAGATACAGATTGTTGCAAAAAAGCCTGATTCAAGAGAATGGATTAGAATTACAAGAATTGCAAAAGAATGCGATAGTATAGAAATGAAGGCAAAAATGCTTGATGAATGTCCGGTTTTACATAAACATTATGAGTCTGCTGAAGCAGAACATTTCCTATTGTTTAAAGTAAAAGTGGAGAATGTGGAAATAAAATAAAAATTTGTGGGGGTAGCGAAAATGAAAATGAAAAATCCTATGTTAGTGGTAACCGATATAGATAAATCAGTTGAGTTTTATAAAAAGGTTTTCGGGCTTCATGTGATTATGGATTTCGGAGCAAATAAAACGCTGACAGGCGGTTTGGCATTACAAACACTGGAAACATGGCATGAATTTATTGATACTGCCGATGTTTTTTTGGGAAGCAATAGTTCCGAAATTTATTTTGAAGAAGATAATTTTGATGAATTTGCCGACCATATTAAAAAGTGTGAAGTGGAATATGTCCACCCTGTAAAGGAACATTCATGGGGTCAGAGAGTGGTTAGAATTTATGACCCTGATAAGCATATTATTGAGATTGGTGAAAACATGAAAGTGGTTTGCAAACGATTTTTGGATAGCGGTATGACACCGGAGCAAGTTGCAGTACGCATGGATGTTCCTATGAAATTTGTAAATGCTTGTATGCGCTAAATTCCAATTTATATTCAAGGAGGTCAAGTGATTATGAGAGAATTAGAAATAGGTGCTGTCTATAAGCACTTCAAAGGCAATTTATATCGTGTAGAAGATGTTGCAAAACACTCAGAAACAGGCGAAACATATGTGATATACAGACAGATGTACGGTGATGAGTTTTTGTGGATTAGACTTCTTGATATGTTTTTGGAAGAGGTTGATCGTGAGAAATATCCGGATGTTGTGCAGAAAACGCTTTGTTCGTAAGTCTTGGCGGAGCAAACTATATCTAAGCAGATTGCGGTATGGGCGCAATACATATAGATTTTTTTGAAGAAGGTTAATTGTGCTGCGCGGTATAATAAGGGCTTAATGCGCGGAAATATCGCGGGATGATAGGAGAAGCAAGATATTAAGAAATTGTATAAATCGAGGTTTGACAGAAAAATCTGCGGCGTATGCGGCGGAATTGCGGAATATCTTAATGTGGACTCAACATGGATACGCCTTGCATGGGCGGCATTGGTATTGTGCGTTGGAACAGGCATACTTGCATATATTCTGGCAGCGCTTATTATGCCTGATATGCCGAATGATATATGAGATTGTTATTACATTGCCGGGCGACGAGGTTAAAGAACAGTGCCGGTTTGAAAAATACTGTTAGAACAGGATGGTGTAAAATCGTAAAAAGGGGTGAAAATTATGCGTGACTTTATCATTGCGGCATTGCCGTGTATTGTAACGGGATTGGCTTTGGCGGTGCTTTTCATGGGACGCGCCAGTAAGAAAAAGAAAGAAGAAGCCGGCAGCTATGAGGCGGAGGGAATGAGCATAGGAATGTGTATAGGTGTGGCAATATCTCCGCTTTTTTCCGAAAATATCGGTATCGGTATGTCTCTTGGTATGCTGATAGGTCTTGTTATAGGAATGTGCATTAAGAAAGAATGAAACGGAGGAATTAAAATGATACTTGAAACAGAGCGTCTTATACTGCGTCCGTGGGAGGAGGCGGATGCGGAGGAACTGTACAAATACGCAAAGGATCCCGATGTCGGACCTATCGCGGGCTGGCCGCCGCATACGAGCGTTGAAAACAGCCGCGAGATTATAAAAAACGTCCTGTCCGCACCTGAAACCTATGCGGTAGTGCTGAAGAAAACATTAAAGCCTGTCGGCAGTATCGGCATAATCGCGCCGCAACCCTCGCACACATCAATCACGGATACCGAGCGCGAAATCGGCTATTGGATAGGCAAGCCGTATTGGGGACGCGGACTTATTCCCGAAGCGGTAAAGGAAATTCAGAGATATTGCTTTGAGGACTTGGGCTGCAGCGCCCTTTGGTGCGTTTACTATGACGGTAATACGAAATCTAAACGCGCTGCGGAAAAATGCGGCTTCGCGTATCATCATACCGAGGAAAACAAGCCATGTCCGCTTATGCAAGATGTGCGGACGGAGCATTTTACATATCTTTCAAAGAAAGATTGGGAGGGATTACAATGAACTGCTCAAAATGCGGAAAAGAAATGAGAAAAGGATATTTGTTTACCACCAAAGACGGGGCGTTCAGCTTTGCCGACAGAGTACCGGGAGTGTTTGAAAACGCAAAAAATGTAGAGGGCTTTACGGAAATTACGGCACTCGCGGCAGGGCAAAGAACGCGAATTGAGGCATACTGCTGCGGGGAATGCCGAGTGATAGCATTCCGATATTAACCGAATTATGTAGAGTATCCGGGTACTGTATGTCATCTTGGATGACAGTGAGGTGTTCAGTATGCCGAAAAGCAACGAAGAAAGTATGCATAGGAGACATTACCGTGTACAGGTGTTTACATACCAAACTGCGAACTATGTACCGCTTAAGGATTATGAGCCGGGAAGCGGATTCAAAGGTGACACGCGGATAACTCGCGCATATTATGATGACCCGGAGAGGTTAAGCCCGGAAACGGAGTATGATGTGGCAGGGAATGCAGTCAAAAAACATATTATATAATTGACAGCGAGACTCTCGAAAGACAGAATATAAGCAAATATCTGTATTATGACTATGCAGGAAATTTGGTCAAAACTTTGGGCGGATAGCTTTTAAAAGACGGCGGCGACTACTCGACCAAAACGGAGTATAACGCCCTGGGGCTTCCGGTTAAAGAATATCTTTCTATGCTTGAAGGCAGACGGACGCCCTCAATCAGGACGAAACCTACGAATACAATCTTTTAGGTTGGGTAACGGAGCATACGGACAGAGCGAAAAAAACACTGACAACAACATATAATGCCTACGGGAGTTCGCTTACAGTGTGGTATATAATAAACATTGTAGACAATGAGTTGTACATGATGGAAATATCAGCAAATGATGTATTCGTTATAAATACTGACGATAATATTGTCATAAAAGAGGAAATAGGAGAGGGAATAACCAAAGCACAGATAAAAAATACTTTTGGATGGCATTTACTTATAAGCAAGTTTAATGCTCTTGGCGAAAATGAAATTATGGAGGAAATACTATCCTCTGATAGAAATTATTATAAAGCTATCAGTGCTCTGGAGTAATGTTCAGACAAGGGCTGCTAAGCTACTCCTGCGGTACAAGCATACTCGCATTCCCCAAAACGGGCAGAAAAAACAGGCGACAAAAAGCGCCGCCCGTTTCGGGGAAAAATTTGTATAGCCGCTTAGCCCGCACTCCTGCGTTACCGTATCCTGCCGTACGGAAAAGCCAATTATATTATTAACAATTGTTTAGAAGATTATTCAATTTACGCGGTTTGCGTAATGCTTCCGAGGCATAC
Organism: Clostridiales bacterium; assembly: GCA_016303265.1. GTDB lineage: Bacteria > Bacillota > Clostridia > Monoglobales > Monoglobaceae > SIG454. Next base: position 8,205 of record JAEDLZ010000033.1, on the reverse strand, counting down.
CGCTTAGCGGGATAAATTTGATTTATTTATTGAGGATATTCATAAAATCATCACCTGTGATAGTTTCATGGTCATAAAGATACTTTGCCAGCTCGTCAAGTTTTTCTTTGTTCTCTGTAATAATCTGCCTTGCCTTTTCATGCTGCTCTTTGACGAGGGCAATTACCTGACGGTCAATTTCCGATGCCGTTTCGGCAGAGCACGCAAGAGAAGAGTCACCGCCCGGATACTGGTTCGATACGGTTTCAAGAGCCACCATATCAAAATCCTCACTCATTCCGTACTGCGTTATCATGGCACGGGCAAGCTTGGTCGCTTGCTCAATATCGTTTGATGCGCCTGTTGAAACCGACCCGACTGCAATTTCTTCGGCAGCACGGCCTCCTGTATAGGTGGCAATTTTGTTTTCGATTTCTTCCTTGCTCATAAGATAGCGGTTTCCTTCGTCAACTTGCATTGTATAGCCGAGAGCGCCCGATGTGCGGGGAACGATTGTGATTTTCTGTACCGGTGCCGAATTTGTTTGTTTTGCGGCAACCAATGCATGACCGATTTCGTGGTATGCAACAATCATTTTCTCTTTGTCTGTGAGTATTGCATTTTTCTTTTGATAGCCTGCGATAACAACCTCAATGCTTTCCTCCAGGTCTTCCTGCAAGGCTTCGCATCTTCCGGCACGCACCGCCCGCAAAGCGGCTTCGTTTACAATGTTGGCAAGCTCCGCACCGGAGGCGCCGGCCGCCATACGCGCAATTTGAGTAAAATCAATATCGGACGCCGTCTTGATTTTCCTTGCATGAACCTTAAGGATTTCTTCCCGTCCCTTAAGGTCGGGAAGCTCAACCGGAACACGGCGGTCAAACCGTCCGGGGCGTGTAAGCGCCGGGTCAAGGGTTTCCGAACGGTTTGTCGCCGCAAGAATAATAACGCCGGTATTGCCCTCAAAGCCGTCCATTTCGGTAAGAAGCTGATTTAAGGTTTGCTCTCTTTCGTCGTTTCCGCCCATTTTTCCGTTGCTTCGCTTCTGACCTATAGCGTCGATTTCGTCAATGAATACGATGCAGGGCGCCTTTTCCTTTGCCTGCTTAAACAAATCACGCACCTTGGACGCTCCCATTCCGACAAACATCTCCACAAATTCCGAACCGGACATGGAGAAGAAGGGTACATTTGCTTCGCCTGCAACAGCCTTTGCAAGCATGGTTTTACCGGTTCCCGGAGGTCCTACAAGCAGAATGCCCTTTGGCATGGACGCGCCTATTTCGGAATATTTTTTGGGGTTGTGCAGATAATCAACGATTTCGGTGAGGTTCTCCTTTGCCTCATCCTCCCCTGCAACATCGGAAAATTTGATACCGCCGGAGGATTTTACATATACCTTTGCATTGCTTTTGCCCATATTGAACATCATGGAGTTGGAGCCTCCGGCCTTGTTCATTATTTTCCTTGAAAGGAACTGCCCTAAAAGAATAAAAATTACCATAGGCAAAATCCATGTAAGTAAAAAAGACATAAGCGGCGAGGTTTCCTGCACAATAGGCGATGAAAAAACAGCTCCCGAGGCTTTCAGACGATCCACAAGACCGGGGTCGGTCATCGGGCCTGTCTTGTAAACGGTATTTTCTTCCTTATCGGTAAAAAGAATCTGATTTTCTTCTATCTGAACCCGGCCGATATTTTGTTCTTCGGTCATTGTCATAAAGGTCCCGTAATCCACTTCCTTTATTTGCCGCTCAAGAATTTTGGGCATAAACAGCAGATTAAACAGTAAGAGAATCAGTATTACTATCCCATAATAATATATAAGAGGTTTTTTAGGTTTTTTTACTTCATTCATTTTTCGCTTCTCCCACTTTCCAATATATTGATATATTTTTAAATTTTCTGTTCATTTTGTTTTATTTATAAATTTTTCTAAATAGTATGAATTTACTTTTTGTTTTTTCTTCTTATTTCAAAGCTGCCCATAATATCCCTCAGGTGCTCAGAAAGCGCGCGGTCGCTGTGAAACGGACGGAAAAAGTGATATTTCTGTGTTGTTTTTTCGTAATGCAAGCGAATATCCGCTTTGAGCGCCTCATATCTGACAACCACATTGTTCTCTTCGGCGTATTGCTTAATCTTGGCGGTAAGGTGAAGCGAATGAGCCACATCAAGAATAAATATGCCGTAAAACATACCTATTGCAAATGAATACGCCAAATTTTGAGATAACCAGCGAACCGCATTCAGTATGTGCGGATGAATGAGGAAATAATATACCGCTCCGAGCGCTGCCCAAATAAGAGAAAATTTCGGGCATATGATACCCTGAATGTTGCCCCGTTCATCCGAATAATCCCACAGGCGCACATTCCCTGCTTTAAGCAAAATTATGCCTGCAATATATTCTATAACCGTCATACAAACAGCTATGGCAAGAAACAGAAATACCTTAGTCCAAAAAGGACTTTCTATCAGATTATACCGCTCAATATCTGCTATCAGATACATTATACACAGCCCAAATCCGTACAAAGGAAGATAAGGGCCCGTGCAATATCCCGGATTTATCCATTTTCTTTCAGGGTTTGCCTGAGAAAGATACCTGCGGAAGAAAACCTCAAGTACCCACCCCGAAACCGAACCGAGAAAAAATATAAGCGCTAATTCCAAAAACAGACTCATGTAAAATCACATCCTGATTTGTTATTGAAAATTTCATCTTACGGCTTATCTATATTATATTTGTATAAACCAAGCGTGTCAAGACAATTTAATTAAATTTCTGGCTTTTGTAAAATTTTAAAATCCGGCGTTATTTGTTTCTGTATAGCTTAACATTATCAACCAAAATCAACAATTGTTGATTTTGGGTTATGAAGAGGACGGCAATTTAAGCTCTCTGCTCTTTACAAGCATTGCCGGAACGTTGCTCCGATTTAAAAACTAAGTGAGGCGCTGTGATATATGAATACGACAGAACCGATTACCGACATAAAAACAAATGCGATAAAGAGAGGGGGCTTGACGCAAAAGTTTGCGAACAAGCCCCAAATGTATCGTGTATTAACTATATTATCATAAAAACTTTCATTTGTCAAAGGAGAATTGGGAAATTCAGGAAATTTTTGACTAAACAATAAATGCTTAAAGACAAATCCGACTTAGCCCGGGAGAAGGTCAGATGCTTTCGTATAGCCTTGTAAGATACCGAAACGGTTTTTTGAATTTACAATATACGGATAAATTGCGGTTGTAACCGAAATTCGGAAGTGATACAGACAAAACGGAGCGAGGGGCTTCATTTTTTGGTATTTACAAAATTATATTTTTGGAGTATAATGAACAAGACAGTGTCGGAACAAACAGCGTCCGAATTTTGCCAGGTCTTGTTTTAAGGGATTAAGCAAGCGACGGGCTGTTTGCGATTATGGCGGAAATAAGCGCAGCGATTATCTATTATAATGAAGAGAGGGGCTAAAATGACGGCGGATTCAAAATCGATGACAAGCGGACCGATACTCGGCAAATTGATTAAATTTGCTATTCCGCTTGTTTTGACAGGGATTTTACAGCAGCTATACAACACCTTTGATTCCGTTATAATCGGAAAATTCAGTTCCAGTTTGGCTCTTGCCGGTGTTGGAGGCAGCGCATCGCTTATAAATCTTGTTATAAATTTTTTTATAGGTCTTTCGACCGGGGCAAGCATTGTTGCAGGACAATGCTTCGGAGCAAAAGACAATGCCAATATGAAAAAGGTTGTTCATACCGCCGTGGCTCTTGCGCTCGTTTGCGGGGTCCTAATTACAGGCTTGGGGCTTGCCGTGCTAAGACCTATTCTCAGAGCAATTAAAACGCCGGAAGCTGTTATGCCTTATGCGGTAAAATACACCTCTGTATATTTTTGCGGAACTTTGCCGACGCTTTTGTATAATTTTCTTGCCGGAATTTTAAGAGCAATCGGCGATTCAAAACGCCCGTTATACTACCTTGTAATTTCGGCAGCTCTTAATATAGTATTAAACCTGATATTCGTAATTGTTTTAGGAATGGATGTCGACGGCGTAGCCGCAGCGACCATTATATCCCAGACAGTTTGCTGCATACTTGCTCTTTATCGTCTTATGAGGGTTGACGCGTCCTACAGGATAGAAATTAAAAGCATTCGTTTCGACAAAAAATTTCTGATAAAGATATTGCGGCTCGGCCTGCCCACGGGGATTAACAGCTGTTTGTTTTCCTTTTCGAATCTTGTTATTCAGTCAAGCGTTAACAGCTTTGGTGCGGCGGCAACAGCGGGCTGTGCGGCGGATTCTAACATAGAAAACTTTATCTATATGCCTATGAACGCCATAGGCGTAGCCGCAACAACCTTTGTAAGTCAGAATAAGGGCGCTGAGGAGTATGAACGAATAGACAAAGGCTTTAAGTATTCCGTATTTTTGGTTACAGCGGTGGGGCTTGTCCTCGGAATAACCGTATTGGTGTTAGGCAAACCGCTTTTGCATCTTTTCACAAACGAAGAGGAGGTTGTAATGTTCGGAATGCAGCGCATGATGATTATTGCAACGCTGTATTTTATTTGCGGAATAATGGAGGTGGTAGGAGGAACAATCAGAGGAATGGGCGAAGGAATTATTCCCATGCTTGTTTCTGTCGCAGGGGTTTGCGGTATAAGAATTTTCTGGATATTTATTATATGGCCTCTTAACAGAACGCTTGTAACTCTGTTTGTTTCATACCCGCTTTCTTGGTTTGTAACCTCTATGACAATGTATATATATTTTAAGGCGGCAAAAAAACGGCTGCAAAGTATTTAAGGAGAAACATAAAAATCATGCTGAAACTGGAACCGATTGCGTATATACATACGGATTTTAAGGAAAAATTCGGGATTCCGCGGCAAAGCGGCCGTGCTGGAGCTCTTGAGGGAACGGTGAAATTTCTTCCTGAATACAGAAATCCCGATGCACTGCGCGGAATTGAGAAATTCTCACATTTATGGCTCATATTTGATTTTTCAAAGGCACATAAAAAGGGTTGGTCGGCAACGGTCAGACCGCCTCGTCTTGGGGGAAACAAGAGAGTGGGCGTTTTCGCGAGCCGCTCGCCGTTTCGCCCGAACCCTATAGGACTGTCGTCGGTAAGACTTAAAAGAGTTGAAAAAACCGAAAAAGACGGAACGGTGCTTGTGGTATCGGGAATAGATTTGCTCGATATGACGCCGATTTACGATATAAAGCCGTACATACCGTATGCGGATTGCCACGAGGACGCAAAAGGAAGTTATGCGGAAGAAAATTCCGCCCACAGGCTTAAGTTGGAATTTCCCAAAGAACTGCTCGGGATAATTCCAAAAGAAAAGAGAAGGGCGGTGTGCGAATGTCTTGCCGATGACCCGCGCCCGTCGTACCAAAGCAATGCAGACCGGGTATACAGCATGAAATTTGCGGAATTTGATATACATTTCAGAGTTGAAAATTTGGTTCTAAAGGTTTTAAAAATTGATAAGCTCGGTTAATGCAGGGGATTGTGCCGATTTATGAAAATGTGTTGCAGAAGAAAATTTCGGGATAGGATGATTTTAGAGAAAATTTGTATTGACTTAATTAAAAATCTGTGTTAAAATAAAGAAAGTTGATAATAAAAACGCGGGTGTAGTTTAGTGGTAAAACATCAGCTTCCCAAGCTGAGGTTATGGGTTCGATTCCCGTTACCCGCTCCAGATTACGGCAGGCTTTTCGGCTTGCCGTTTTTTTGTCAAAATGGTATAAATCAAGAAAGGGAGCATGGCGAAATGATTTTATTTCGCCATGCTCCCTTTTGCGGCTTTAGAAAAATGCACGGCCGCTGAAATGCGTTTTATTAAATATCAAACACCTCAAGACTGCGGTCAAGGATTCCGTTGACTTTTGCAAGAACCATTCCGTAATTTGTTATGGGAATATCCTGATCCTGTGCGGTTTTTATACGGTATTTCATCTCACGCTCATTGAGCATACATCCCCCGCAGTGAACAATAAGTTTGTATTTTGATAAATCGTCGGGAAATTCCGTTCCGCTTGTATATTCAAATATAATATCTGCGCCGGTATATTCCTTTATAAGTCTCGGAAGCTTGACCGTGCCGATGTCGTTGCACTGACGGTGGTGGGTGCAGCCCTCCGAAATAAGAACAATGTCGCCGTCCTTTAAGCTGTCAAGCGCCGCGGCTCCTTTAAGCTGGTCAAAGAGCTTGCCTTTGTGGCGGGCAAGCAAAATGGAGAAGGAGGTCAGCAAAATATTTTCGGGAACAATTTCTGAAACCTCTTTAAATGCCTGACTGTCGGTTACGACCATTTTAGGAGGATTTTTAAGGTTTTTTATTACCGCATCAAGCTCGCTAGGCTGAACACAGACAGCCGCGGCGCCCGAGTCGAGAATTTCACGCAGGGTTTGTTGCTGAGGAAGAATAATCCTGCCCTTCGGTGCGGCCTCATCAACCGGAATTACAAGAATAACCGTATCATTGCTTTCAATCAGGTCGGAAATGATAGGATATTCATAAATTTCCGCTTTATTGAGCTTTGCAATTCGTTCTTTAAGCTCGTTTATATTTTTACCTGTTTTTGCGCTGACGGCAATTTCATCATCGGAAACGGACGGATTTTTTGAATCCGCCTTGTTAAACACCGTTATGTATGGAATTTTCTTTGCCTTTATTTTTTCAATAAGGTCGGTTTCAAGGGAGGTTTTGCCCATTTCGCTGTCGATTACAACAATCGCAATATCGGTCTTGTTTAAGACCTGATTGGTCTTTTTAATGCGCATTTCCCCTAAAATTCCGTCATCGTCAAGTCCGGGTGTGTCTATAATCATCACGGGACCCAGAGGAAGGAGCTCCATTGCCTTATAAACAGGGTCGGTTGTAGTTCCCAAAACATCGGAAACAATGGCAATATTCTGATTTGTTATTGCGTTTATAAGGCTGGATTTTCCTGCGTTTCTTCTGCCGAAAATTCCGATATGAACCCTGTCGGAAGCAGGTGTACTGTTTAAACTCATCTTGTAATCATTCCTTTCTGTCGCCGCAGCATAATCCGACGGCTTATTTCTGCACTGAAACAAGCCATGCCATTAAGCTATGCTGCGCCTTTATAAATAGCGTTGCTGAACAGGAACGCCAAATTCAAAGAATCACGGTTACCTGCCCATATACTTTTGCTGACCGGATTTATTCGGGATTTCGCTGCATTTTATCAGAAACGGAAATCTCTCATACCGTTTTCGATTTTATCGAGGTTTTCCAGAAGAATACTTCTCGTTTTCGGATTGGGCACATTGCCTGTTTCGCTGTCTATCAAAGCGTTTCCGATTTTTCTCGTTTCCTCTGATGCATAGTCGTTTAAAAATTCCTTAAGCGTCATCAGGGCGTTCGGATGACAGCAATTCTGAATCTGACCGTTTTTGGCAAGACTCATAAATCTGTCGCCTGTTCTGCCCTCACGGTAGCAAGCTGTGCAGAAGCTCGGAATGTAACCCAGCTCCATAAGCCATTTCACAACATCGTCAAGAGTCCTCTGGTCGGAAACATCAAACTGTTCGGTATCATGGGGACGCTCTTCGTCTGTGTACCCTCCCACAGAAGTACGGGAGCCTCCGCTTATCTGAGAAATGCCCAGTTTAAGAACTTTCTCACGGACAGCCTCAGACTCTCTCGTGGAAATAATCATACCCGTATATGGCACGGCAACACGGATGCAGGCAACAATTTTAGCAAATATTTCATCGCTTATGCCGTTGTCGAACTCATCAGGGTCAATATCGTCTGCACGCTTAACCCGAGGAACGCTGATTGTGTGCGGACCTACTCCGTGAACCGCCTCAAGGTGCTCAGCGTGCATTAAAAGTCCTGCAAATTCGTATCTGTAAAGCTCAAGACCGAAGAGAACGCCAAGCCCGACATCGTCTATTCCGCCCTCCATAGCCCTGTCCATAGCCTCGGTATGATAGGCGTAATTGTGTTTCGGACCGGTGGGATGAAGGCGCTCGTAGCTCTCCTTATGATAGGTTTCCTGAAAAAGAATATATGTGCCAATTCCGGCATCTTTAAGCTTTTTATAATTTTCAACGGTAGTTGCGGCAATATTGACATTGACCCGGCGGATTGCACCGTTTTTGTGCTTTATGCTGTAAATTGTATTGATACAGTCAAGAATGTACTCAATCGGATTGTTGACA
>JAEDLZ010000032.1 GCA_016303265.1 Clostridiales bacterium | reverse complement strand
CGTATGTTTTAAAATTATTTCCCTCAAACTCGCAGATCGTTGTCGGCGCCGACATGGATATTTCGTCCAGCTTATCCTTGCCGTAAACCGACATACCTCGTTTTACTCCCAATTTTGAAAGCGCACGGGCAAGAGGCTCAACCAGTTTTTCGGAATATACTCCCAAAAGCTGTATGTTTGCACAAGCAGGGTTTGTAAGAGGCCCCAGTATGTTGAATATCGTTCGGAATCCCAGCTCTTTCCTGACCGGTGCGACATATTTCATAGAGGCATGGTATTTTTGCGCAAACAAGAAGCATATCCCTGTTTTATCAAGCATATCAACGCATTTTTCGGGAGTAAGATTTATGTTTACGCCCAGCGCCTCAAGACAGTCGGCGGCGCCGCTTAAAGATGAGGCCGCGCGGTTGCCGTGTTTTGCCACCTTCGCTCCGCCTGCGGCAATTACGATTGACGCGGTTGTGGATATATTAAAGGATTTTGCGTTGTCGCCGCCCGTTCCGACAATTTCAAACAGCTCCGGAAGGCCGTGATTTATCTGGAGTGCGCAGGAGCGCATTGCTTCGGCGCTCCCTCTTATTTCATCAACGCTCTCTCCTGCACCGGCAAGCGCCGTAAGATATGCGGAAATCCGGACGGGGGATGTCTGCCCCGTCATAATTTCGTTCATAACCTGTTTTGCCTCATCGTATGTTATTTCTTTTTCGCAGATTAACTTTTCTGTTGCTTCCTTAATCATATTTATTTCTCCTCTCTTCTATGCTCTTCATTGCTATTCTCAATCTCGCTTTATATCCGGCAAACGGGCTTATCGCCAATCCAAAGCTGTCTGCATCAGCCTATGTCCGTGCGCCGCCGGGGTTTATACCGGCTTATCCGTATTTATATTTAAGAAGTTTTCCAAAATAACCCTTCCGTCAGGGGTGAGTATGGATTCGGGATGGAACTGCACGCCGTACACGGGACAGCTTTCGTGCATAACGCCCATTATTTCGCCATCTTCGGTCTTGGCGGTGATTTTAAGGCAGTCCGGAAGAGTTTCGCTTTTTGCCGCAAGGGAATGATACCTGGCAACCGTTATCCTTTCGGGGAGCTTTTCAAATAGCGGACAAGCCGTATCAAGCTCCGTTTCGGATTGTTTTCCGTGCATAAGCTGTTTTGCATGGACAATTTCCGCTCCGAAGGCTTCGCAAATAGCCTGATGCCCCAGACACACCCCCAGAATCGGTATCTTCGCGCCCAGCTTTTTCACAACAGCTATGCACACTCCGGCATTTTTCGGATATCCCGGCCCGGGCGAGATAATTATATGGCTCGGCGAAAGGGCCTCTATTTCCTCTGCCGTCATATCGTCGTTTCGTATTACCTTTATGTCGCTGTTTAAAGTTCCGACCATCTGAAAAAGATTGTAGGAAAAACTGTCATAATTATCAATCAGCAGAATCATTGTCCAGACCTCCTTGAGCGGCTTTAAGAGCATTCATAACAGCCTGCGCTTTGTTGATACACTCCTGATATTCGTTTTCGGGAACGCTGTCGGCAACAATACCAGCTCCGGAACGAACAAAAACCTTCCCGTTTTTCTTATACGCAATCCGTATCGCAATGCAAGTGTCAAGGTTTCCGGTAAAGTCGATATATCCTATTGCGCCGCCGTAAATGCCCCGTTTATTATTTTCCAGCTCGTCTATAATACGGCAGGCGCGCAGTTTCGGCGCCCCGGAAAGCGTGCCGGCAGGAAGAACCGCCGAAACGGCGTCAAGTGCGTCGCAGTCATCTCTTATTTCGCTTCGCACGGTGGAGCCTATGTGCATCACATGGGAAAATCGCAGAACTTCCATATATTTATCCACACTGACCGTGCCGAATTTGCTTATTTTGCCCAAGTCGTTTCTCCCCAAATCCACCAGCATATTGTGCTCTGCCCGCTCCTTTTCATCGGACAAAAGCTCCTTCTCAAGATTTATATCCTCGCTGTCGGTCTTGCCTCGGGGTCTTGTCCCCGCAAGAGGAAAGGTGTGAAGCGTTCCGTTTTCGAGCTTTACGAGAGTTTCGGGAGAAGCCCCGGCAATTTCAACATCGCAGCCGGAAAAATAAAACATATAAGGCGACGGGTTAGTTGCCCTCAGAACTCTGTAAGTGTCGAGCAGACTGCCCTCAAAATCGGCGTCTATGCGGTTTGATAAAACCACCTGAAAAATGTCCCCGTCAATTATGTATTTCTTCGCCTTTTCTACCATATCGCAATATTCCTCTCTGCTGAAAAATACTCTCGGCTCCGAAGTCATTCTTCCGGTATCGTCTTTGGCTTTTCTGCCGTTTAAGACAAGATTTTTCATAGTTTCAAGCTCTATTTCCGCCTTGTGATACTCGCTCTCTAAGGAATCGCACCTGCAATTTACTATCAGAACCACCTTTTGCCTGTAATTATCAAAAGCTATCACTTTGTCAAAAAGCATCAGGTCGAAATCCTTGAAATTTTCGGTATCTTCAGCGTTTAACTCAAGACTTGGCTCAGAATATTTTATATAATCATAGGAGAAATACCCCACAAGTCCGCCGGTGAAGGAAGGCATTTTGTCAATAACCGGGCTTTTATTCTCAGCGATAATTTCGCGCAGCACCTGATTTGGGGCTTCGGTCCTTACATTAACACTGCTGCCCGCCTTTATGGTCATCTGACCGTTTACGCAGGTTATCTCCATTCTCGGGTCGTATCCCAAAAAGGTGTACCGCCCCCATTTTTCGTCCGCATAAGCGGATTCCAAAAGATAGCAGTGCTTGCTGACATATTTCAGCTTTTTCAGCACATCGATAGGGGTAACGGAGTCCGAATAAATTTCGCAGCTTACAGGGACAATTTTATACCCTCGGGCCGCATATAGAGCCGCCTCCGAAAGTGTCGGAGTAATTTTCATTTTTACCAATCCTTTCTTTTAAGCCTTTGTCACGGTAAAGGCTTAACAAACAAAAAACCCGTCCATGACAAATTACCTTGTCAAGGACGAGTTATAATACTCGCGGTGCCACCTTGCTTCATAGAAAATACTATGCTCTTACCAGAATACTAATATATTCCTAACAACTAACGCATGTTATCGCGTCGCAGATACTCGGCAAAACTGCCTTTGGCTACGCCCTCAGAAGCCCATTCAAATATGCTTTCTGTGCCGCAATCCCACCGCCTGCGGCTCTCTCTTTCAGAGGTTTACATATCCTACTTACTCTTCGTCAACGGTTTCATTTTCGTTATTATACTACCGTTTGTGAAATTTGTCAATACACTTTTGACAAATTTTTTAAAATTGCTGCCCATAACAGCGGACAATGTATGTGAATTTTATATGTATTTTTTAAAAAATCTATTGCATATATTTATAAAATGTTGTAAAATTAAAGTGTATTGAATGGAGGAAGGTATTATGTGGGATTGTAAGAATTGTAACACTTCAAACGAAGATACAGATATAAAATGCAAGGGCTGTGAAGCGGCAAGGGAGGAAGCTTTGCCTGCCGCTAAGGAGAAACGCCTGAAAAAACGGCATATTGTCATAGGCGCAGTTATTGCGGCACTTATTGCCGCTGCGGTGGGATTGCTGATTTTCAGGAGCGTAGGAATGCCCGGGGCAAATTCGGTTGAGGATACACTAAGCTATGACGGCCTTGTAAACTCTGCGGACACCATAGACGGCAGTGAAAATATTCTTGAGATGGTTGTTGACGGCACCGATGTTAAGGTTAGCAAGGATATATGGGACTATTATTTTGAGTCGGCGGTTAAAAATTATGCAAACAAAGTCAATCAGAACATCGAGGATATTGACTGGGACGACGAAACAATTCAAACGGTTAAATATGACGCTCTTCTTTCCCTTGTGAAGGATGAGGCTGTTATCAGCCAGGCGGAAAAATGGGGAATTGCCCTTGACCAAAACGACACGGAAAGAATAGACATTGATCTTGATTATTATAAGCAGGCATACGGCGACAATGTTTACAAGGAACTTGGAATGAAGGACGAGAAAACTTTCAGAACGGTTTGCGCAAATTCCCTGCTTGAGCAGAAAATTCTTTCCCGGGTAAAAGAGGACATATCGGCATATGTTTCCGATGTAAGCGACCTTGAAAATTATGCGACAAATAAATCCGCCTCCGTTGAAATTATTGAGTTTACCAAGGGCGAGGACGGTAAGTCCGAGGCGGAATCCGCAAAAGCAAACATTGCCGCCGCAAAGGAAAGACTTGATAACGGCGAAGATTTTGAACAGGTATGGCTGGACACTATGGGAGAGCAGTATACCCAAAATATTGGTGTAACTTACACAAAGCCTCTGGTGCAGATTTTGTATGACGGCACAATAAGTGAAGCGTTCAAGAGCATCGGAGACGCCGCGTTCAGTCTTAAAATCGGCGAAATCAGTCAGGTGGTTGAAACCGATTATTCCTATGCGATAATCAAGCGTGTGGCAGGCTACACGGAGCTTGAAAATATGTTAATATCCGAGGCGGATATAGCTATAAACAAGGGGATGCTAAACAGCGCAGAGGTTCCCGATATTAAATAGAGCGGAGCGTGACATTTTTGAGAGAAATTTCTGTTGAGAGAATCACGGAAACTGTCCGTGATATGTGTATTGAGGCGAATTGCCGTTTGAGCGATGATATAAGGCGTGCCCTTGAGGACGGACTTAAAAGTGAGGAAAACCCTGTTGCAAAAAGTGTTCTCGGCGATATTCTGAAAAATGCTGAAATTGCAGAAGAAAGTGAGGTTCCTATATGCCAGGATACGGGCATGGCGGTGCTGTTTCTTGAAGTCGGGCAGGAGGTTCACTTTGTCGGCGGAAGTCTTTATGACGCTGTGAACGAGGGCGTCCGAAGAGGCTATGAGGAGGGATATTTGCGCAAATCGGTGGTTAAAGACCCTATTCGGCGGGGCAATACCGGAGATAACACACCCGCTGTTATTCACACGGAAATAACCGACGGGGATGCGGTTAAAATAACAATCGCTCCTAAAGGGTTCGGCAGCGAGAATATGAGTGCGATAAAAATGCTTAAGCCAAGCGAGGGCAGAGATGGTGTTGTGGATTTCATTTTAGAAACGGTTAAGTGCGGAGGAAGCAATCCGTGTCCGCCGGTTGTTGTGGGCGTGGGCATAGGCGGAACCTTTGAAAAGGCGGCGTATCTTGCCAAAAAGGCGTTGCTGCGGGACATTAAAAGCGAGAATCCGGATGAGTATTATGCCGAAATGGAAAGGGAGCTGCTCGATAAAATAAACAAGAGCGATATAGGACCGCAGGGCTTCGGCGGCAAAACAACCGCCCTCGGCGTAAATATTGAAACATTTCCCACTCATATTGCGGGAATGCCCGTTGCGGTCAATATAAGCTGTCATGTTACAAGACATTTGGTTAAATTTGTATAAAAACTATTGCATATTTTAATAGAATGTTGTATAATATGTTTAGACATAAAAGTTATATTTTATTATGTCGAATCGTCAGGAATGGAGGCAACATATATGAAGTACAATGTAATTTGCAAACAAATCGAATTGGCGGACAACTCTAAGGAAAAGCTTCTTGCGAAAATCAGGAGAATTGACAGATTTTTCAGTGACAGCGACGACTGTAAGATTGTGGTTTCACAGCAGCGCAATCAGATAATTCTGGAAATTACAATTTTATATAAAGGATTTTTCATAAGAGCCGAGGCAAGAAATGAGGACTTGCAGGTTGCTGCAGATATTTGCCTTGAGAATATCGACAGACAGATAAGAAAGAATAAAACCAAGCTTGAAAAAAGCGTTAAGGGCGGGGGATTTGAGAATTATATGCCGATAGTTGATTCCCCTGATGAAGTGGATGAGGAGTCAGAATTTAAAATCATAAAGAGAAAACGCTTTGTGTCCAAGCCGATGTCGGCGGAGGAAGCTGTTTTGCAGATGAATATGCTGGGGCATGATTTCTTTGTTTTTGCAAATCCGCAAACAATGGAAACAAATATAGTGTATAGAAGAAAGGACGGTAATTACGGCTTGATTGAAGCGGATTAAGCCGAAAGATATGGATGGTAAATTATGAAGAGATAAGCTATAAAAAATACGGCAAGTGTATAAAAATTGATAACGGTAAAATCGAACTTATAATAACCCTTGATATAGGGCCGAGGGTCATCCGCTTTTCCGAAATCGGCGGCGAGAATGTATTCTTTGAGGATGAGGAGCTGAGAATCAATCATGACGATAAAAAGGCACTCTATGCCGAGAAGCTGGGCGAAGAATACGGAACATGGGCAATAATCGGCGGGCACAGGCTATGGGCGTCTCCTGAGGCGATTCCGAGAACCTGTTTCGTAAATGCGAGAAGCGATTACGAAAAGATAGAAAACGGAATTAGAATCAAAACCCCGGTTCAGCCTTGGTCGGATCTAAGACCTGAAATGGATATAATTATATCGGGAGAGAATACGGTTAAAGCAATACATAGGCTGGAAAATTGCGGAGCGTGGCCGATTGAGTTTGCGCCGTGGACTGTTACGGTTATGGCGCAGGGAGGAACGGAGATTATTCCTCAGCCGAAGCGCCGGGCAGGACTTCTTGAGAATCGTCATATTGCTCTTTGGGACTATACGGACATGGGTGATGAGCGTGTGACCTGGGGGACGAACTATATAAAGCTTCGCCAAAACCCGGCGGCCAAGACGGCGTTTAAGCTGGGAATAGACAGTGAGCACGGCTTTGCCATGTATTTCAATTCGGGAAATCTCTTCGTCAAGAAATTTGACATAGTTGAAAACGGGAGTTATCCCGACGGCGGTATGAGCTTTGAAAGTTACACAAACGGCAATTTTCTTGAGATTGAAAGTCTTGGCGAAATTAAGAAGGTTGACAGCGGCGAAATCAGCGAACATACGGAATATTGGAGCTTGTATGGCGGGGTTGACCTTCCTGAAACCGACGCTGATATAGACGAAGCGGTAAAAAAATATATTAAATAATGTAAAATAATAAATATCCACCTGCTGGTGGATATTTATTATACAAATAAACGGCTGACCGATTTGGTCAGCCGTTTTGGTCTAATCGCAAACTCTGCCTGCTCGTAAACATTGCCTGCTCGCAAACTCTGCCTGCTCGCAAACTCTGCCTGCTTGCCAACGCTGTCTGCTTGCAAACTTGGCCTATTCGCAAACTTTGCCTGCAACGGCAGCGCTAAAAATCGGGATTCAGTGCAATTTTTATGCAGTGAACCGCCCCAAAATGACGGCGGCTTGCTTTATCTTAATTTTACATATTCGGTGAGAAGTCTGACGCAGTCGTCCGGGGATAGTTTGCCCGAATCAAGGGTAATATCGTAATTATTAACATTGCCCCAGGTACCGTTGGTATAAAAATTGTAATAGTTTCCCCGTCGTTTATCCGCTTTTAAAACCGTATTTTTTGCGTCCTTTTCGGAAACATTATCACGAGCCATAATACGCTTTGTTCTCGTGTCAACATCGGCGTGGATAAAGACTTTTATAAGTCCTTCATAATCCCGGAGAACATAGTCTGCGCACCGCCCCACGATAATACAGGAATTTTGAGCGGCAATATCCCGGATAACATCGGACTGAATTTTAAATATACTGTCACTGTTGAGGAAATCGTTGTAGCTGTTATAAAGCCCTGAACCCGGCTGCATACTCATAACAAGAGAATATAAAAAGCTGTTTGTGGGCTTTTCGTCTATGTTTTCAAACATTTTTTCACTAAGACCGCTTTGCTTTGCGGCTTCAACAATAAGCTCCTTGTCGTAAAACTTTATCCCCAGCTCTTCGGAGAGTTTTCTGCCGATTTCACGCCCTCGTGAGCCGAGTTGTCTGCCTATCGTAATAATTGTTTTTTTCATGGCTGATTCCTCCTTTACTTTGAGTATACCACACAAATCAAATTTTTTCAATTGTCACATTTGAATAATAGTGCTGAAGAATTTCTGTGTATTTTTTCCCCGTTTTAGCCATCTCGTTTGCGCCGTATTGGCTCATTCCGACACCGTGACCTTTCCCTCGGACGGTGAAGGTGACATTATCGCCTTCGACTAAAATGTCGAAATTTGCCGAATTAAGACCGAACAGGCTGCGGATTTGTGTTCCGGAAAAGGTTTTGTTGTCAATGGTTATCTCTTTTACAGCGCCGCCCTCGGTTCGTACGGCGCCGCCGATAATTGCTGAGGCGGTTTCCGTTTTTTGGCAAAATTCAGAGAGGGAAACTGTGACCGTCGAAATAAAGTCTTTGTAATTCAAATCCTCCGAGCTGTCTACGGAGCGGAGGTAAGGCGTGTCCGTTCCCCAAACATCGGAGGCATTCTCGGTTTTCCCCGAACTGACGGCGCAGAAACAGGCAACGGCGACCTCGCCTTGGTAGGAAATATATTCGCCTGCCGTAGCGGAAACGGCGGCTTTGATTTTATCCAGATACTCGCTTGACCAGCTTTCGCCCCATTTTGCATTTGCCTGCTCCGGGGATAAATAGCCCTTGCAGTGGGCGGGGTCGTTGCAAATATCTGCGCCCTTGTGCCGGGGGTCATTGCTGCCCTGACGGCTCAGTATGTAACTCCGTGCCGCAACTGCCTGCGCCTTCAGCGCCTCTGTTTCGTATGAGGCCGGCATCTCGGCGGCTACAACTCCCACGAGATATTCCTCAATGCCGCATTCGGTAACCTTGTCCTCATCCTTGTCATAAACGGAAATTACCGTGCTTTGCGGTGCGGTCTGCGGCATTTCGGAGGGGCTTTTCTGCGGAGAATAAAGGGAAGAAACAAGAATAATCGGGATAAGATAAATCAGTAAAATAATTGCAATAAAAATCATAATAGTCCTTTTCATATGAATCACCGTTATCAGTATATGGGAGAATTTGAAATTATATGCTTGACAATTTAAAATAATCGTGGTATAATTCAATGGTTACGAAAGTACAATCCTTACTCTCGGAAAGCTTCGGGAGTCAGAGTCCACAAGGAGGTGAAATAAATGGTTGAAGTTATCAATAAGTACGAAACTATTTTCGTTATTGACGGCAGAAAGACTGAGGAAGAAACAGTTGCTTTGGTTGATAAGTTTAAATCATTGATAGAAGCCAACGGTACTATCGAGGAAGTTGATGAATGGGGCAAGAGAAGACTTGCTTACGAAATCGATGACGCTACCGAAGGTTACTATGTATTGGTTAACTTCAGCGCAAAGCCTGATTTTCCGCAGGAACTTGAGCGTGTATTCCGTATCACAGACGGAATATTAAGACAGATTACTGTCAGAAAAGATGAAGACTAATTCGCAAAAGCGAAGAAAGCGGGATTGCTATGATAAATAAAGCGATTTTAATGGGAAGGCTTACTCGCGACCCTGAGCTTCGGCATACAGGTTCGGGAACGCCGGTGTGCAGCTTCAGCATTGCGATAAATAACGGCTATGGTGATAATGCTCATACCGATTTTATTAACTGCGTTGCATGGAACAAGACGGCGGAATTTGTCAGCAAGTATTTCACAAAGGGAAGAATGATTATTGTTATCGGGCGAATCCAGACGAGAAGCTGGGACGGGCCTGACGGCAAGAAGAACTATGCAACAGAGGTTGTTGCGTCGGAGGTTTCCTTTGGAGAAAGCAAGCGAAGCGAGGAAGGCGGAGGATATTCCGCTCCGAGCTATAGCCAGAGCGCAGCTCCTGAGAGTATGCCTGCTATGCCCGCAATGGATGACGGGGGTTTTTCTCCGTTGGATACGGACGACGATTTGCCGTTCTGATTGAATACTAAAAAGGAGGTTCTTTAAAATGGCTGAAAAAGAAAGAATGGACAGAAACCGTTCAAGAAGACCTAAAAGAAAAGCGTGCGCTTTCTGTGTTGATAAAGTTGAACATATTGACTATAAAGATGTTGCGAAGCTCAGAAGATATGTAACTGAAAGAGCGAAGATTCTTCCGAGAAGAATCAGCGGCTGCTGCGCAAAACATCAAAGACAGCTTACGGTTGCTATTAAGAGAGCAAGATATATTGCGTTGCTTCCTTATACTTCAGACTAATAAAAATATAAAGCCCCGGCGGATTTTCCGCCGGGGCTTTTCGCTGTATATGCCTGAAAATAAACGGGGCTGCGGCAAAAGGATTTTCAAATTGCAGTTTGCGCAAAATAATTTCTCGCCCCGTTACTGACGAACAAGCAGTTTTTAATCCTCAAGTTTATCTATGCGGATTTTATGCCTGCCTCCCAGAAATTCGGCTTTAAGGTACGCTTCAACGCACTCCAATGCTACTTCAACGCCCGTTATTCGTTCGCCGAGGCATATAACATTTGCGTCATTGTGCTCCTTTGTTACCCTTGCGCTGAAGGTGTCCGTAACATGAGCCGCACGGATTCCGTGAATTTTGTTCGCCGCCATGCTCATTCCGATACCTGTTCCGCAAATTAAAATCCCCTTTTCGCATTCGCCCGATATTATAGCGGCGCAGGCCTTTTTGGCAATATCGGGATAGTCGCAGGAATCTGCACTGTAGGTTCCGAAATCCTTGTAGTTTTCCCCCATTTCGTCGAGTTTTTTCATAATGGCACACTTTAAGTTAAAGCCGCCGTGGTCACAGCCGATAGCAATCATTTGCAAGTTCCTCCCAAATAGTTTTTTATAAGATATATGGCGAGCTCATCAACACGCTCATACATAATTTTCATATCAAGTTTTTTCAGCAATTCTTCAAAATCTATTTTCTCTCCGTTCCATAGCCGCAAAGCGGTGCCGGCAAGAAAAGAGCCGCTGCCGCTCAGAAAGTCAAGGGAACGCCTCGCAAAGGTGCGGTATGTATTCCCTGTAAAAAGATAAAGGGCGATAAGACAGACCGCCGTTGAAAAAATAAGCTGACCCGGACTATAAACCGAAATATCTGCAACGGCTCCGTCTATGGTTTGGGACCTTAAAATCAGACCGATAATTTTATCCTTGTCAAATTTGTCGCCTTCTCCGAATCGGTTGTTTTCCGAATCTGCGGACTGCTGTTTTGTAATGTATCCGGTTGTGCCGCCCTCGGCCGTGCATACAAGGGCAATATCGCCTTTTGCAATATTGTTTTTCAGGCAGAGGTTATTTATCATGTCGCGGCGAATACACAGTTCTTCGGGCGCCGCGGATTCAGACGCTTTTTCGATATATTTTACGAGTTCATTTGCATACATAACATCAATGGCACGGATTTGAGGATAGCTGTCTATCCCCGAAAATTCAATTTCCTCAATTTCCGTATTGTTTTTGTCGGTAATCTTGATTCCGCTTGGAGGGACAATATCATGTTCCGCAAAGCAGAAGCTGACAATATTTCGCTTAAGCTCGGCAATTTCGCCGGGGAAAAGCTCTGTATTTATTCCGCCTGCAGGCGAGAGCAGCGCAGGCTTTAAAGACGGCTCAAAATATTTTGCAAACTCAAGAGGAATAATATCCCCGGCAGTTTCGGCGGAAATAAGAATACAGCCGGGGTATTCTTTACCGGGCGCAGAGCCTTGGTGAGTGCCGACGGTAAGAAATACCAGCGCATTTTCACGGGGAATTTCCGATATTGCGTTGCCGTCACAGATAATTACGGTGTTTGCATCGGTATTTTGCGGAGTTGGACAGCCGCCGTACTTTGAATCGAGAATAATATTTATCGCTTCGCTGATATTATCCGATGTGGCAGAAACATAATTTGTTCGCATTTCACCGTTTATGTTAAGCCGAAAAAGGTGGTTCGGCTTAAGACAACTCAGAAAAACCGACGCAGCATGACGAACATCGTTGAAACTCTGTCCATTTGAAAATGCAATATAGATATTAAATTTGCTGCTGTGCTCGTTGCAAAGAGGGGGCAAAGCCGCCGTGAAGCTGCAAAGGGCTACACTTTTTTGAAGGGGGTGTCTGGAAATTAAAAGCCGGTTCTCGGACATTTCTTTATAAAAAATGTCGAGAATGAAATCCCGGCGGCTTGCATAAGTTCCCGAAACACGGCTCAGGTTTTCAGACATGGTTGTTGTTATACGGTTTGCAGGCGACAAAATCTTTTCGGTTTTGCCATAGACGGTTATTATAAATTCCGTTTCATAATCGGACGCACAGCCGCTTTGAGGAAGGGCGAAACGGACATGCCTTCCGTAGCGTGCAAGCTCCGTTACGGCGATTACCTCTACCTTTACCTCACATTCAACGGGAAAATTCAGCACAAGGCGGATGCGGCCGCCGGCGCTTTCGGAAAGAGTAATAAGCTTATGATGTGGCATTTCATAAAATTCACGCAGATTAACAGCCCTTGACGAAAATAAGGTCTTACCTCCCGAAGAGGCGGACAGCCCGCAAATAATTCCGCCGCAGGCAAAGGGAATATAAAATTCAAAATCCTTGCTGTCATCTACGGAAAAGGTGTAATCGGATATAATTTCGGCGTAGTGCTCATATATATTTACCTGAATTTTCGCCCCGACAATTTTTGAAGCCAAGCTTATGCCTCCCTTAATAAAATTACCTCTTTACAGTATTATACTATTCGCTTAGGTTAAAATCAAGGATTTTTTCAAAATAAAGTAACCAAAAAGCTAAAATGCCATATTATGAAATTGAGAAGAGGAAAGGGAGGTGTACAGTATGTTCTGCGGAAATAACTGCTGCTGGATAATTATTTTAATACTCTTAATCAGCTGCTGCGGCAACGGATCATTCTTCGGTTCAAACTGCTGTGGGG
>JAEDLZ010000031.1 GCA_016303265.1 Clostridiales bacterium | reverse complement strand
AAAGACCCTGTCCGATTCGCTCACTGTGTCCCATTTTGCCGAATACCCTGCCGTCAGGAGAAGTTATCCCCTCTATGGCATACATGGAATCGTTCGGATTATAGTGCACATCACTTGTTGCATTACCTTCAAGGTCTACATACTGTGTAGCAATCTGACCGTTTGCCTCGAGCTTCCGTATCAGTTCCTCTCCTGCAAGAAATCTTCCCTCTCCGTGAGAAATCGGCACACTGTATATATCACCCACCTCAGTAAGGGCAAGCCACGGTGACTTATTTGACGACACCCGAGTGCGGACAATCCGGGACTGATGGCGCGCTATTGTATTAAATGTAAGTGTAGGACAATTTTCATCGGTATCTATAATCTTCCCATAGGGCACAAGTCCGAGCTTTATAAGCGCCTGAAATCCGTTACATATTCCGCATATAAGCCCGTCCCGCTTTTCAAGCAAATGCTCTACTTCGTCCTTTACGGCAGCATTGCGGAAGAATGCTGTTATAAATTTACCGCTGCCGTCAGGCTCATCTCCGCCGGAAAATCCGCCCGGAATGAATACCATCTGAGCCGTCTTAAGCTCATTTGCAAAAAACTCCACTGACTTCTGAATCCCCGATGATGTCAGGTTATTTATTACTATAATTTCAGGCTCCGCTCCTGCATCACTTACCGCCTTGGCGCTGTCGTACTCGCAGTTTGTTCCCGGGAATGCCGGAATAAGCACCTTCGGCTTTGCCGTCTTAACAGCAGGAGCAATGCGCTTTTCTGCCTTATACTCAAAGTTCTTCATCGGAGTTTTTCTGTCCGCTATATTGCAGCTATACACGCTTTCCAGCTTATCCTCATAAATATCCAGAATTTCCGAAACCGCAATACTTTCGCCGCCGAGGGCGAATTTTCCGTCATCGGTTATTGTGCCTATAAGTTTTCCGTCAACAGACCCGGTTACCTCAAGTATAAACGAAGCGTATGAATACCCAAAGATTATTTCCGGGGTAATATTTTCCGCATATCTAAAGCCAAAGCCGTTGCCAAAGGACATTTTCATAACCGCTTCGGCTATTCCGCCGATTCCCGGCGTGTAGCAGGACACCGCTTTTCCGCTTGACAAAAGCTCTTTAACCTTTTTGAAAGTTTCTAAAAGAGATTTTGTTTCCGGAAGCCCGTTTGAATCCATCTTGGGGGTGAGCATAACTACCTTATTGCCTGCCTTTTTGAACTCGGGCGAAACAATATCCTTTGTTTTTTCCGTTGTCACCGCAAAGGAAACGAGGGTCGGCGGCACATCAAGGTCTTCAAAGGAGCCGCTCATCGAATCCTTGCCTCCGATTGAACCTATACCGAGATTTTTCTGTGCCTCAAATGCCCCAAGCAGTGCCGCAAAGGGCTTGCCCCAGCGCTTTCCGTCCTTTCCGGGGTGTTCAAAATATTCCTGAAAAGTAAGATATACCTCCTCAAAGGCTGCTCCGGTCGCAATAAGTTTGCAGACAGATTCAACAACCGCAAGATATGCGCCGTGGTAAGGGCTTTTCTCCGTAATAAACGGATTATATCCCCATGCCATAAGCGAGCAGTCATCGGTATGCTTTTTCTCAACCGAAATTTTCTGAACCATACACTGTATCGGCGTCAACTGATGTTTACCGCCGAAGGGCATCAAAACCGTACCTGCCCCGATTGTGGAGTCAAAGCGTTCCGAAAGCCCTCGCTTCGAGCAAATATTAAGGTCGGACGCCGTTTTTTTATAATTTTCAACAAATCCTCCGCTTACCGCCTTTTCATACGGCTTCGGATTTTCGGGAGTGATAACTATATGCTTGTCGGCTCCGTTTGAATTTAAAAATTCACGGCTTATATCAACAATTTTCGCGCCGTTCCATTTCATCACAAGTCTTGGTTCTTCCCGCACAAATGCAACGGGAACTGCCTGAAGATTTTCTTTGGACGCAAGACGCAAAAAGCCGTCCACATCCTTATCCTCAACAACAACCGCCATTCTTTCCTGGGATTCGCTTATAGCAAGCTCCGTGCCGTCAAGACCCTCATACTTTTTCGGAACTTTATCCAAATCAATCTCAAGTCCGTCTGCAAGCTCACCGATGGCAACCGAAACTCCGCCGGCGCCGAAATCGTTGCATCGCTTAATCATAAGGCACGCCTCTTTATTACGGAAAAGGCGCTGCAGTTTGCGCTCCTCGGGAGCGTTGCCCTTTTGCACCTCTGCTCCGCAAGTTTCCACGGAATGTTCATTGTGCGCCTTAGAAGACCCCGTTGCGCCGCCGATACCGTCCCTGCCCGTGCTTCCGCCCAAGAGGATAACCACATCGCCCGGCGCAGGAACCTCACGGCGGACATTTTCGGCAGGAGCCGCCGCTATGACCGCACCGATTTCCATACGCTTTGCCGCATAGCCGGGGTGATAAATTTCATCAACTATACCGGTGGCAAGTCCTATCTGGTTTCCGTAGGAGGAATACCCTGCCGCCGCAGTAGTCACGATTTTTCTCTGCGGAAGCTTGCCGCTTAAGGTTTCACTTACCGGCTTTAACGGGTCAGCCGCACCTGTTACACGCATTGCGCCGTATACATAAGACCGCCCCGAAAGAGGGTCGCGGATTGCGCCGCCGATACAGGTTGCAGCGCCGCCGAAGGGCTCTATCTCGGTCGGGTGGTTATGGGTTTCATTCTTAAACAGCAGCAGCCACGGCCGGGAAACCCCGTCCACATCCACATTTATCTTTACCGTGCAGGCGTTGATTTCCTCGCTCTCGTCAAGCTTATCAAGTTTGCCGTGCTTTTTCAGATATTTAACGGCAACTGTTGCAATATCCATAAGACATATTGGTTTGGTTCTTCCTATTTCCTTGCGGACGCTAAGGTAATCCTCATACGCCTTTTGTAAAAGCTCGTCCTCGAATTTCACATCGTCAATCACCGTCAAAAATGTGGTGTGACGGCAGTGGTCAGACCAATATGTATCTATCATACGGATTTCCGTTATGGTAGGATTTCGCTTTTCCGAGCGGAAATATTTCTGACAAAATTCAATATCGTCAGCGTCCATTGCCAGTCCGTAATCCGAAACAAATTTTTCAAGACCGCTGCGGTTAAGCTCGTTAAAGCCGTCCAGCACTTCAACAGAGGTCGGAATTTCGTAAGTCGCCTGTAAGGTTTCCGGCTTTTCAAAGGACGCTTCCCTTGCCTCTACCGGGTTGATGACATACTTTTTAATTTCCTCAATGTCATCGTCCGAAAGATTTCCGTAAAGAACATAAACCTTTGCCGTGCGGATTACGGGGCGTTCAAGCGTTGATATAATCTGGATACACTGCGCCGCAGAATCCGCTCTTTGGTCAAACTGTCCGGGCAGATACTCCACTGCAAAAACCGCTGCGTCCCGGGCGTCTATTTCATCCGAAACCACATCCAGCTGAGGCTCTGAAAATACCGTTTTTTTGGCATATTCAAAAAGCTCTTCGGTAATGTTTTCAACATCGTATCTGTTTAAAATACGCACTTTTTCAATTCCTTTAATCCCAAGCAGGGTGCTTATATCATTAAAAAGTGCCTTTGCCTCGTTGGCAAGCTCTTCCTTTTTTTCGACAAAAACTCTGTATACCATCAATTTGCCTCCTTTACAGCATTTAACGCCCGCTTTCCAATGTCGCGCCTGTAATATGCATTATCAAAACGAATATTTTCTACCGCCTTATAGGCTGCAGAAACCGCTTTTTCTAAGGTATCGTCCACCGCCGTTGCTCCAAGCACTCTGCCGCCACTCGTGAGAAGCTTTCCGTCCTTTAATTCCGCCCCTGCAACATAAACCTGATTTTGCAAAACCTCGGGAATTGAAATCTCAAATCCCTTTTTGTATGAAACAGGATACCCCTCAGACGCCATAACAACGCAGCAGGCGCTCTTCTTGCTGAATTTCACCTCGGTATTTCCAAGAGTACCGTTTGTCACCGACTGCATTACCGTCAGTAAATCACTCTCAAGAAGGGGCAGTACAACCTGTGTTTCCGGGTCGCCGAAACGGCAGTTATACTCGATAACCTTCGGTCCGTCCTCTGTCAGCATAAGCCCGAAATACAGGCATCCTTTAAAGGTTCTGCCCTCTTTGTTCATGGCATTTACGGTTGGAAGGAAAATTTTATTCATGCACTCTTCGGCAACCTCTTCGGTGTAATAGGGGTTTGGGGCAACGGTTCCCATTCCGCCGGTGTTAAGTCCCGTGTCATCGTCGCCTGCCCGCTTATGGTCCATGGACGATACCATGGGGACAACGGTTTTTCCGTCGGTAAAAGAAAGCACAGAAACCTCCGGCCCCGTTAAAAATTCCTCAATAACAATGCTGTCGCCGCTTTTTCCGAATTTCTTGTCCTCCATTATTGACCTTACTGCGTCTTCCGCCTCTTCTGTTGTATTTGCGATTATTACGCCCTTACCCAAAGCCAGCCCGTCCGCCTTTATAACCGTGGGAATCGGTGCGGTTTTAAGATATTCCAATGCGTTTTCCGCATTATCAAAAACCTCGTATGCGGCTGTGGGAATACCGTATTTTTTCATAAGATTTTTAGAAAACACCTTGCTTCCCTCTATAATCGCCGCCTTTTTTTCCGGTCCGAAGCAGGGGATTCCTTTTTTCTGCAATTCGTCCACGCAGCCGAGAACCAAAGGGTCATCAGGCGCCACAACCGCATAATCTATGCCGTTTTCCGCCGCAAAATTCACAATACCCTCAGTGTCTGTTGCACCAATATTTACGCAGACTGCGTCCCTTGCTATTCCCCCGTTTCCGGGAAGCGCAAAAATTTCGGTAACCGTTGGGTTTTCTTTTAGTTTTTTTATGATAGCATGTTCACGGCCGCCGCCGCCTACAACCATTATTTTCATAAAATTTTCCACAGCCTTTCTGCCCACAAATAGTAACGGAGCTTTTATGCCGCCTTACCGTGGGCGGATAAGGCGTCGCAGCAATCAGGCATAAGAATTTATTGATTCTTTGCCCGGCTTTGCAAAATTTCCTGTATTAGTGATGGAACAGGCGCATATTGGTAAATGCGCACACCATTTCGTATTTATTGCAGCAATCTATTACCGCATCATCACGGATAGAGCCGCCCGGCTCCGCAATGTATTTTACGCCGCTTCGTTTTGCCCGTTCGATATTGTCGCTAAAGGGGAAGAATGCGTCCGACGCAAGGGCAACGGAGTCAATTTTACTTAAATACTCTCTTGCCTCTTCGTCAGTCAGCGGCTCAGGCTGAACCGTAAAATATTTCTGCCAGATTCCGTCGGCACAGACATCCTCTTCATTTTTATTTATATATCCGTCAATCACATTGTCACGGTCAGGTCTTCCTATGGTGTCCTTAAAGGGAAGGTTAAGCACCTTATCGTGCTGGCGCAAAAACCATGTGTCCGCTTTTGTGCCTGCCAAACGAGTGCAGTGAATCCTCGACTGCTGTCCTGCCCCTACGCCTATTGCCTGTCCGTCATATGCATAGCAAACGGAATTTGACTGCGTATACTTAAGAGTAATCAGTGCTATGATAAGGTCTCTTGCCGCACTTTCGGGAAGTTCCTTATTCTCCGTAACAATATTTTTAAGCAGCGCTTTGTCGATTTTAAAGTTGTTACGCCCCTGTTCAAAGGTGATGCCGTACACCTGCTTGCGCTCAATCTCCGCCGGGATGTAATTTGGGTCAATTTTTACGATATTGTAGCTGCCCTTTCTTTTCGACCTCAGAATTTCCAGAGCCTCCGGCTCATATCCCGGGGCGATTATTCCGTCGGACACCTCCCGTTTAATCAGCTTTGCCGTTGTGACATCGCAGACATCGGAAAGCGCAACCCAATCGCCGAAGGAACACATACGGTCCGTTCCTCTTGCTCTGGCATAGGCGCACGCAAGCGGAGATTCGTCCAATCCTTCAATATCGTCAACAAAGCAGGCTTTCTTTAATTTTTCCGAAAGCGGTATACCTACCGCCGCCGAGGTAGGACTTACATGCTTAAACGAAGCAACTGCCGGAAGTCCCAGTTCCTCCTTGATTTCCTTTACAAGCTGCCATGAATTGAAGGCGTCAAGAAAATTTATATATCCCGGTCTGCCGCAAAGAATCTCTATCGGCAAATCGTCACCGTTCTCCATAAAAATTTTAGCGGGCTTTTGGTTAGGATTGCACCCGTATTTTAATTCAAATTCTTTCATTGCTTTCCCCTCCCCTGAATCTACTTATTCTTGTTTATCAATCTGCGGCTTTCTTTCCCGCTTTCAAGATTTGTATATTTAACATACAGAGATATTTTATTGTCATTGTCAAGCGCATTCCACAGCTTATCGGCGAACTCGTCAATATCATTGCCGATTTCAACCCTCTCCGGCTCTCCCTGAAAGGTTGGAATCGGATTTCCGTCGCATACATATGTATGTATAAAGTGTCCGAGCCCCGCAATCGGCGTATATGAAAACCAATACCTGTTACAGGCGGAGCCGTTTTGGTCCGCACTTTTAAGTATGCTCATTTCATAGGAAAAGTCGCTGTTTTCAAAGGTGAGCATTCCGCTGATTCTCGGTGTAAAATTCGGCGAATCCGGCTCAAATTCACGGGTGTTCAGCGCCTCAATAAAGCTTCCTCCGTTTTTCAAAGCATTATAAATCGTGTCGGTTTGGTCGCCGTTCGTAACAATCAGCCTGTTCTCAAACCGACGCTCCGCCGCATAAATGATAAGGCTCGGGTCCTCAACCTTTGACGAGTCAAACGGCTCCGTAAACAGCGCGCCGTCATGCTCAACAAAAATTCGGTTGCGGCTGTTTGCGCTTCTTCCCATTATAAAATAGGCTGAAACCGCACTCTTTCCGTCGGCGGATTTGCCGATAACAATGCCTCTGCCCACATACGAATTGTCCTTTATAAGCTCTTCGATTTTGTTAATTTTATATATTTCCATAGTTCCTTCCTTTCAAAACAATTTCATGGGAAACCTTTTCGACCGCCTCGGGAAGTATCTTCCATTCGGCAAGGCGCATAACCCTTTTTTGCAGAGTTTCTGCCGTGTCACCCTCATGCACATTTACCGCCTTTTGCAGTATTATTTCGCCCCCGTCCGGGATTTCGTTCACAAAATGAACGGTTGCCCCCGTTACCTTAACGCCCTTTTCAAGAGCCGCCTCGTGAACCTTAAGCCCGTAAAAGCCCTTGCCGCAAAACGACGGTATCAGCGACGGATGAACATTGATAATTCTCTTCGGGTAGCGTGAGGTAAAATTTTCGCTTAAAATCGACATAAATCCCGCAAGGACGATAAGATCAATTCTTTCACGGCTCAATATTTTTATAATTTCCGTTTCAAATTTCTCTTGACTGCCTGCCGACTTTTTGGTCACAACAAAAGACTTTATATTCGCCTTCTCCGCCCTTTTCAGCGCATAAGCGTCCTGTTTATTTGATATTACCGCCGCAATTTCGCCGCTGTTTAATATATTCTTCCTTTGCGAATTTATAAGCGCCTGAAGGTTCGTTCCGCCGCCGGAAACGAAAACTGCAATTCTCGCTTTTATCATAAAATCACCTTTTCCTCCGACTTTACAATTTCGCCGATTATGTATGCGTCCTCGCCGTTGTTATGAAGAATCGACAGCGCTTCTTTCGCACTTTCTTTGGGAACAACAACGCTCATTCCGACGCCCATGTTAAAGGTATTGAACATATCCCGCTCGGAAATATTGCCTTTTTCGGCAATCAGGCGGAAAATAGGCAGAACTTTCACCGACCCCTTATCTATTTTTGCTCCAAGACCGTCAGGAATGCTTCTCGGAATATTTTCGTAAAAACCTCCGCCCGTAATGTGGGATATTCCTTTAACCTTCACCTTATTCAAAAGTGCAAGCACAGGCTTTACATAAATTTTCGTTGGAGTAAGCAGAGTTTCCCCGACGGATTTTCCGCCAAGAACCTCAAGGGGTGTTTTTATGTCAGCGTTTTCAACATCAAAAACCTTCCTAACGAGAGAAAAACCGTTTGAATGAACGCCGCTGGACGGAAGTGCGATAATAATATCGCCCTCCTGCATTTCCTTGTTATCGATAATTTTCGTCTTATCAACAATTCCCGTACAATAACCTGCCAAATCATATTCGTTCTCCGGGTAAAAGCCCGGCATTTCGGCAGTTTCACCGCCGATTAAGGCTGCCCCGGACTGCACACATCCGTCGCACACGCCCTTAACGATGTCGGCTATTCTTTCCGGAATATTTTTGCCGCAGGCAATATAATCGAGAAAGAACAAAGGTTTTGCGCCGCAGCAGATAATATCGTTTACACACATGGCAACGCAGTCAATGCCTACCGTGTCATGCTTGTCCATCAAAAAAGCAAGCTTTAATTTCGTTCCAACCCCGTCTGTGCCGCTGACCAGCACGGGCTTTGTTATACCTTCAAGGTCAAGCTCAAAAAGACCTCCGAAACCGCCCACATCAGAGCAGACGCCTTTCGTCATGGTTTTGGCTATGTGCTGTTTCATAAGCTCCACAGCCTTGTACCCCGCCGTAATATCTACTCCGGCAGCCGCATAAGCTTCAGATTTGGAATTTGTGTTCATAGTAATTTCCGCAGCCTTTCTGCCCACAATATTATAATTTTCAGCCTTATCTGTGGGCGGATAAGGTATAATATGCCTGATTTCACAGTTTCAAACTTTGAAAATTTGCGGCGGTAAGGTATACATATCATTATTTTTAAAGTATATATTTCAGCGCCTTTAAAAACAAATAACATCAACGCCTTTGCCGCATCGCACAGCTAACCGCCATTCGGTGTGGTTCGCGCACTAATCATTCTTGTTCTTTTCCGATTCCGACAGCTTGCCCTCAAATCGGCTTTTTTTGGTTTCTTTCGGTATTTCCGTGGGGTATTCCCCGTCAAAGCACGCCGTGCAGTAGCCTTTACCGTTTACGCCGTAGGCAATTTTCTTCACGCTGTCAACGCTGAGATACCCTAGCGAATCCGCCCCGATAATTTTTGCCGTTTCTTCAACGGAATGATGACACGCAATCAGATTTTCCCTCGAATCTATATCCGTACCGTAATAGCACGGGTTCATAAACGGCGGTGCGGAAACCCGCATATGGATTTCCTTTGCCCCTGCATCTCTCAAAAGCTTTACGATTCTTGCACAGGTTGTCCCTCGGACAATTGAGTCGTCAATAAGAACTATTCTCTTGCCGGCAACAACGCTCGGTATAGGGTTAAGCTTGATTTTTACCTTGCTGACGCGGCTTTCCTGACCGGGAGAAATAAATGTTCTGGCGATATATTTATTTTTAATGAGCCCGATTTCATAGGGAATCCCCGATTGTTTCGAGTACCCTACCGCAGCGTCAAGTCCCGAATCCGGCACACCGATAACAACATCAGCCTGAACAGGATGCTCAAGCGCAAGAAATGCGCCTGCTCTTGAGCGTGCCTCATGGACATTACAGCCGTCAATAATAGAGTCCGGCCGTGCAAAATATACATATTCGAACACACACATTTTATTGGGGGCCTTGCCGCAATGGTCCCTTATGCTCCTGGGTTCGCTGCCGTCAAACACTATAATCTCACCCGGGTCAATATCCCGTACAAATTCCGCCCCAACCGTGTCAAGGGCACAGCTCTCCGACGCAACCACATAGCCTCCGTCCGGAAGCTTGCCGTAGCAAAGAGGTCTGAAGCCGTTCTCATCCCTTACAGCTATCATCTTTGACGGAGACATTATAACCAGCGAATATGCGCCCTTAATTCGATTCATTGCTCTGTTGACCGCTTCTTCAATGTTAGGAGCAGTCAGCCGCTCTTCAATAATGATATAGGATATTACTTCCGTATCAGAGGTTGTATGAAAGATGGAACCCTTAAGCTCCAGCTCCGACCTCAGTTCAAAGGAATTAACCAAATTGCCGTTATGGGCAAGCGCCATTCTTCCTTTTATATGATTAACAACGATTGGCTGAGCATTATTTCTGTCCGTTGCGCCTGTAGTGCCGTATCTGACATGACCGATTGCCATATTTCCTTCCCCCAGAGCCCTCAGCCGCTCCGGCACAAAAACATCGTTGACAATTCCCATATCCTTATATGAATTGAACAAGCCGTCATCATTTACGACAATCCCGCAGGATTCCTGACCTCTGTGCTGCAAAGCGAACAATCCGTAATAGGCATATTCGGCAACATTACAGGTTTTGTCGCAGAATACACCGAACACTCCGCATTCTTCTCTTAAACTTCCCATAAAGCCTCCTTATTCGCCGAAAACACGATGCATCATTTCTTTATATGCGTCCTCAACTCCGCCCATATCTCTGCGGAAGCGATCCTTGTCCAGCTTTTCGTTTGTTTCTGCGTCCCAGAAACGGCAGGTATCGGGCGAAATTTCATCCGCAAGCACCAATGTTTTATCGCTCAGTCTGCCAAATTCAAGCTTAAAATCAACCAGCTTTACCCCCAGATTTATAAAATATTCTTTAAGCACTTCGTTTACCTTAAACGCCATTGCTTTAATTTCCTCGATTTCCTCTTTGGTTGCAAGCTTTAATGCAATTGCGTGGTAGGAATTGATTAACGGGTCATGAAGGTCATCGTTCTTATATGAAAACTCAACGGTAGGCTCGTCGAAAACAATTCCCTCCTCCACGCCGTAGCGCTTTGCGAATGAGCCTGCCGAAATGTTGCGGATAATAACCTCAAGCGGAACAATCGACACTTTTTTTACTACCGTTTCACGGTCATTTAATTCCTCAACAAAATGGGTTTTAACGCCCTGCTTTTCCAATATCTGCATAAGGTAATTGGACATACGGTTGTTAATCGCACCCTTTCCCGCAATCGTTCCTTTTTTCAATCCGTCAAGGGCAGTGGCATCGTCCTTATACGAAACGATTACCTTTTCCGCATCCGCTGTTGCGTATACCCTTTTAGCCTTTCCTTCATAGAGCTGCTCCATTTTTTCCATTGTAAAGTCCCTCCTGATATATTAAACTAATTATTAAACTCTGCGCTGATTTTTTTATCTTTCTCAAGAACCGCTTTTTTATCAGCCTCTCTCTTTGCTTCAAGCTTTTTTGCCAGCTCTTCATCCTCTACGGCTAAAATCTGGGCGGAAAGCAAAGCGGCATTGACCCCTCCGTTAATTGCAACAGTTGCAACCGGTATGCCCGATGGCATTTGTACTGTTGATAACAAAGCGTCAACGCCGTCTAAATATGCTGATTTACAGGGTATTCCAATAACAGGCAGCACCGTATTGGCTGCAATTGCCCCGGCTAAATGAGCCGCCATTCCTGCCGCGGCTATGAGTACACCATACCCGTTTTTCTTTGCATCTCTTGCAAATTCTCTTGCTTCGTCCGGGGTTCGGTGTGCCGAAAATATATGCACTGTATACTCTATCCCAAGAGATTTGAGTGTATCCGTGCACTTTTGAATGATTGGCATATCGCTGTCACTGCCCATAACTATCCCGATTTTTTTCATTGCGCTACCTCCTAAAAAAAATAAAAAGGCACACTTACTCATATAAGTAAATGTGCCCAGACGGTCGGCCTTTATTATTCTTTGCTCCTTGTGGTGCTCCACTTATCCGTCAGTTACAAAGAACCTTTACAAATTCAGTATATCATATCGCCATAGTCTTGTCAAGGCACATATTTTGATTTTGTTAATTTAACAATTATTTGACATTTACTCTGCTGTTTTTTTGTGTAACCTTATGCCCGCCCGTCAGGTTGCCTTTGTTTCGCAATATATGCATCTGTATATTTTTCCCTCACGGTCGGTCAGCCTGAAAACATGGGGAAGCTCCTGCTCGGTTGAAGTGATGCACCTCGGATTTTTGCACTTTATTACATTGGTAAGCGTTTCCGGCATCCCTATCTTCAGCTTTTCAAAGAGCTTTCCGTCCCTTATTACATTCACCGTCGCCGCAGGGTCAACATAGCCTATTACATCAAAATTTACATCGATTTCCGCATCAATTTTGATAATATCCTTCTTTCCAAGCTTTTTGCTTGACGCATTTTTGATGAACGCAACCGATGCGTCAAGATTATCAAGGCCCAGGAGATTATAAAGCTCCATCCCCTTGCCAACCGAAATATGGTCTATTACAACCCCGTTCGTTATGGAATCTATGTTCATTTTAACGCCTCCTCCAAAAGCTTCAATATAAGAGCCATTCTCATGTATTTTCCGTTCAGAACCTGCTTAAAATAGCAGGCTCTTATATCTTCGTCTATTGCCGTGCTGATTTCGTTCACTCTGGGGAGAGGGTGCATTATGCAAAGGTCGCTTTTTGCGTTTGCAAGCTTTTCCGGCGTTAAAATATAACCGTCCTTAAGCCTCAGATAATCCTCCTCGTTGAAAAATCTTTCCCGCTGAACCCTCGTCATATACAAAATATCTAATCCCGGCATAACAGCGTCAAGGTCTGTTGTCTGCTCGTACAAAATATTTCTCTTTAAAAGAACATCCTTTTTTACATAACTCGGCAGTTTTAATTCCTCCGGCGACACAAGAACAACTTTTATGCCGCTGTATCTTGAAAGTGCGTTTATGAGCGAATGAACCGTTCTCCCAAACTTAAGGTCACCGCAAAAACCTATAGTCAGATTATTAAACCCTCCCTTTTCCCTATATATTGTAAGTAAATCGGCAAGCGTCTGAGTAGGATGGCAATGTCCTCCGTCGCCTGCGTTTATAACCGGAACGGAGGCACTTTGAGCCGCAACATACGCTGCGCCCTCCTTCGGATGCCGCATGGCAATAATATCTGCGTAGCAGCTTATAACCTTAAC
>JAEDLZ010000156.1 GCA_016303265.1 Clostridiales bacterium | reverse complement strand
GCTTACGGCGACAGACAAGTCATTTTCGGACATAGCCGCAGACTGCGGATTTTCATCGCAGTCCTACATGACCTATGTTTTCAAAAGAGAAATGTCCTGCACCCCCATGCAGTATAAAAAACAGCTGAGTAATCTGTCTCAGGCATAATTTGCTTTTTAATACATCAATCAATTTCCAAAAAAATTTAATTTTCCTCTTGACAAGCTAAAGATTTTTAGCTATAATAAGGCTAATAAGTTTTAGCCAAAGAGGTATGATATGAAAAGTAACGATACAAAAAACAAAATATTAAGCGAAGCCTTAAGGCTTTTTGCGGAAAAGGGCTATGACGCAGTGGGCGTTACGGAGATTGCGGAGGCGGTCGGGATCAAGGCTCCCTCTCTGTATAAGCATTATAAGAGCAAAAGGGATATCTTCGACAGCATAATAAAGCGCGTAAACGAGATGGATTACGAAAAGGCAAGGGACGGCGAAATGCCCGAGCAAGCCATTGACGAAGCCGAGGACAGCTACAAAGATATTCCCATTGATAAAATTGCCGCTTACACAAAGGAAATGTTTCTCCACTGGACCGAGGAGGAATTTTCAAGCCGTTTCCGAAGGCTTCTCACATTGGAGCAGTACAAGAACCATGAAATGGGCGAGCTTTATCAGCAGTATATTTCCGGCGGACCCATGCGCTATATGGCGGATATATTTTTGTCCATGACGGATTCAGAGGCCGAAGCCATGCAGACAGCGCTCGAATTTTACGGGCCGATATATCTTTTGTACAGTATTTATGACGGCACGTCTGACAAGAAAGTTGTCATAGAGCTGCTTCAAAATCATCTTGAAGGATTTTCAAAGCGTATAAGCCTACACGCGGATAATGAAACACATAAAAACGATAATCAACTTTAAATCAACTTTAAATCAACTTTCAGATGATTGTAAAATGTAAAAACGCAAAATTGTGGATAACCTTCCAAAAAGTATAAAATATTACATTGCCGACCGGGAGCGGCAGGTCGGAACAGGGCTTCGGGCAATTAATTCAAAATATTTTATACTTTTTGCCGGACAGTCACTTCGTGACAACTCCCTTTGGAAACCAACAAACGGATAAAACACACAAAATTGACTTTTAAAATATCCCTATTTTACCCGGTTTTTCGCGTTTTACAAACGACCATTATATATGCACAAGCAAGGAGAACCATATATTATGAAACGATTTTTAGCCGCGGCTCTGGCCGTGTTAATGCTCTGCGGCTGCACATTGCAAGGCAAGCCCAACGAATACAGCGACACTCGCTTTCTTATGGACACGGTCTGCACAATCCGTGCCGGCGGAGGCGAGGCACAGGCCGCAGTTACCGCCGCCTTTGAACGGATAGAGGAAATCGCCGCCGCCGTTGATTATTATTCGGACACATCCGAGGTTTCGGCGATAAACCGAGCCAAAGCCGGCGAAGCGGTTTCTATAGGCCGCGATGTGGAAGAAATCCTCGCCGCGGCGCTTGATATTTCCGAAAAATCAAACGGCGCCTTTGATATTACGGTTGCACCGCTCAAGGACTTGTGGCGGTTTTCCGACGGCTCTCACGAACCGCCCGAACAGGAGAATCTTGACGCCGCCCTCGCCCATGTGGGGTACAAAAAAATCAGTCTTGCCGACGGCACCGTCACAAAGTCCGATTCCGAAATAAAAATCGACCTGGGCGGAGCGGCAAAGGGCTATGCCGCAGACTGTGCCGCAGAGGTTCTGCGCCGCGCCGGCGTTCCCTATGCCTTGATTGACCGCGGCGGAAACATTTATGCATTAGGCAAGAATCCCTCCCGAAGTGACGGAGGCTGGCTTATCGGCCTGCAAAAGCCCTTCGGACAAACCGGCGAATACTTTAAAACCGTGACAATATCAGAGGGTGCCGTTGTCACCTCAGGCACATATCAACGCTTCTTTGAATGGAACGGAGCGCTGTACCATCACATTCTCGACCCCAAAAACGGCTGTCCCGCAAACAGCGGAATATCGAGTGCAAGCATTATTTCCGACTCTGCGCTGCTTGCCGACTGCCTGTCCACTGCGTGTATGGTTTTGGGCAGGGAGCGCGGCGAATCACTCGCCGCCGAGTACGGCGCGGAGCTTATCTGCGCGGAGAATTAAAACTTC
Source organism: Clostridiales bacterium (assembly GCA_016303265.1). Lineage (GTDB taxonomy): Bacteria > Bacillota > Clostridia > Monoglobales > Monoglobaceae > SIG454. The sequence goes on along the minus strand of JAEDLZ010000156.1, from coordinate 350 downwards.
GGCACAGGCGCATAATTTTACGATATATTACCACTTGCAAGATATGATAAATTATGTTATAATTTATGGTTGATACACACAGAAATTTTTGTATTTTACGGGAGGCGAACCAATGGACTTTAAGGTTGTTTCCAAATATAAGCCGAGCGGCGATCAGCCGCAGGCAATAAAACGCCTGGTCAAGGGCATTAACTCCGGCGAGAAATTTCAGACGCTCCTCGGCGTCACCGGCAGCGGCAAGACCTTCACCATGGCAAATGTTATCGCGGCGGTCAACAAGCCGACGCTTGTGCTTGCACATAACAAAACCCTTGCCGCACAGCTTTGCAGCGAGTTTAAAGAGATTTTCC
>JAEDLZ010000155.1 GCA_016303265.1 Clostridiales bacterium | reverse complement strand
ATATCTGAGTTCTGCCATATTAGTCATCTCCTTTTAATCAATTACAACCATTATACACCAAAAATCACATAAAGTAAATATAAAATAGTTAATTTTCCCATATAATTTTTAATAATAATAAAAATTCGGACTTTACAAATTAAGAAATATGATGTATAATTTTATTGTTCGATAGTTTATTGTATGTTGTCGGTTTTATGCAATGCGGCGCATACGGAAAGGCATGATGGATATGTATATTGGCATTGATTTGGGAGGAACAAACATTGCGGCAGGCATTGTCGATGAAAACGGCAAAATTGTTGCAAAAGATTCAACCCCTACCTTAAGTTCGAGAAGTTATCAGGAAATAGTTAAAGATATGGCGGACCTAAGCTTTAAGCTTATTGAGAAAGCAGAAATTTCAATTTCCGATATTAAGGCTGCCGGAATCGGCACACCGGGCTCTGTTGATGCGAAAAATGGGGTTGTTTATTATGCAAATAACTTGAATTTCAAGAATACTCCACTCCGAGAGGAACTTCAGAAGTACATAAATGTTCCCGTTGCCGTTGAAAATGACGCAAATGCGGCCGCGTTTGGCGAATACAAGGCTACAGGGGTTAATAGCAGCTGTTTTATTGCCGTAACTTTAGGAACGGGTGTCGGCGGAGGAATCGTTATAAACGGTGAGATTTTCAGAGGCTTTAACGGCGCAGCGGGGGAGGTCGGACATACTACACTTATTACGGACGGCATTCTTTGCAGCTGCGGAAAAAAGGGTTGCTGGGAGGCGTATGCGTCCGTTACAGCTCTTATCCGTCAGACGAAGGTGGCAATAGAAAAGCATCCGGAAAGCCTAATGGTTGAAATTGTGAAAAAGAATAATAATGAGGTCAGCGGAAGAACGGCATTTGACGCTGCTAAACGAGGAGACGGTGCGGCACAGCAGGTTGTTGACCAATATGTGAGATATGTTGCTGACGGAATTACGGATATGATAAACATATTCCAGCCGGAAATTCTTGTTATAAGCGGAGGGATCAGCCGCGAGGGTGAGTATCTCGTTAAGCCGGTAAGGGAGTATGTTAAGAAGAACGGATACAATAAAGGCGCACTGCCTATGACCAAAATTCAGGCAGCTACTCTTTTGAATGATGCAGGAATTGTCGGTGCGGCATACGCTGCAGAGCTCCTTGTAAAATAAAACAGAATAAAATGTTTGAAAGGCTGCGTCTTTATGACACAGCCTTTTTGAATTAAAAAATAAATTGAACGAGAAGCATATAGCATATGGTTCCCGACGCAACGGATAAAATCATATTACGCCGCCAAAGATGTACGGCAACCGTAAGCAAAATCGAAATAAGTTCGGGAATACCATGATTTCCGGTTAGGAATGTTGTATCCTTAAGGCAGTATACAACCAAAAGACCGAAAACAGCCGGGGGAAGAACCGTCCCGAGATATTTAATATATTTTGGGGTAGGCTTGTCCGCGGGGAAAAGTATAAACGGCAAACATCGAGTTATTACGGTTCCGAGTATTACCATGGAAATAGTTATTATCTGCTTTGTTAAAGTCATTATATGGTTCTCCTCCCGTTTTCAAGCGGTTTGCGTATAAGCGTCAGGAATATGAGTATTGAAAGCATTGAAAATATAATAAAATTTTCCGAACCAAATATGAGCAGGCATATGAGAGAGATGATAAGCCCTGCCAGAGAGCCGGTGTGATTATTTTCCTTGAGCCACCGGTCTGTGAAAATAACAACAAACATTGCCGTCATAACAAATTCAAGCCCTTTTGTGTTAAATGTTATGAGCGAGCCGAATAATCCGCCGACGGTTGCCCCAAAAACCCAGTAAAAGTGGTTAAGGAGCGTAACGAAAAACATAAACCAGCCTCGGTCGGCATCTTCGGGAATTTCGGCGGTGTAATTTATGGAAAAGCTCTCGTCGCACAAGCCGAAAATAAGATAAATTTTTTTCCATCCCGTACCCTTATACTTATCGAGCATTGATATACCGTAAAAAAGATGCCTTGCATTTATCATAAGAGTAAGCAAAAGCGCCTGAATCGGATTAAAAGCGCCGAGAAGAAAATTGACTGCAACAAATTCAACCGAGCCTGCAAAAACGGTCAAACTCATAAGCATGGGATAAAGAAAGCTGAAGCCGGAAACATTCATGTATACTCCGTAAGTCAGCCCTAAAAAACAGAATCCGGCAAAAATAGGGATTGTATGAGGAAATGCCGCTTTGAATGATTTTTTTATTGTATCGCTGTTATGCATTTTAAATCCGCCTTTATTATAATGATAAAATATCAACAAATTTTGTAATTTATTGTAACATAAACTCCTGTTTTTTGCAATAGAAGCATATCAAGGCAGATACAGATAATTTTTAAGAGAGTTTCGACAAATTATATTGCCTTTTTTAAAAATTTGTAGTATAATATAAACTGGCATTTTAGAAAGACTACAGATAAGATGAGGTGACCGTATGAAATTGATTGCCTTAAGACCCGGAATGCTCAGCGGTGAAAT
>JAEDLZ010000030.1 GCA_016303265.1 Clostridiales bacterium | reverse complement strand
AACATAATAACCGCCGTATGCAGTATGTATTTGCTACGGTGGTATTTTTATTTTAGATACAAAGAAAGAGCAGTTTCCCGCTCTTTGCTTCGTGTGGTTGGTTGTGGTTGTTTTGTGTTTGTTTCCAATAAAAGAATTAAAGTAGTGAAATTGTTTCACTACATACAGTATAGCAGAAACAAACCTACTTGCACACTTCAAAAATATTATGGGGACACTTCAATTTAATAAAACAGGACATTGAAAAAGCACTATCCGTAAAAGATAGTGCTTATTTCGTACTATATCGTGTGCTTTTAAATAAATTTTTTGGTAAATAATTTGGTAAATCTATATTTCCATTGTTACAAAAACACAAGATGTTGTTATAAATAACCCTCTCAAAACCATATATGGTGGATTATTTATCCAATGGCTTCATTGTCGGGAAGAGCAGAACATCACGGATGGAGGAGCTGTCCGTCAGCAGCATAACAAGCCTGTCAACTCCGATTCCGAGACCGCCCGTGGGGGGAAGTCCGTACTCAAGAGCGAGAACAAAATCCTCATCCATCATATTTGCCTCATCATCGCCGTTTTCCCGTTTCTCCACCTGCTTTAAGAACCTCTCCCTCTGGTCAATGGGGTCGTTAAGCTCGGAAAACGCATTTCCAAATTCCCGGCGAGTTATAAATATCTCAAACCGCTCCGTAAATTCAGGCTTGCCCGGGCAACGCTTCGCAAGCGGCGACACCTCAACCGGATACTCATATATGAATGTAGGCTGAACAAGGTTTTCCTCTACTTTTTCTTCAAAGGTAAGGCTGATAATTTCGCCTTTTGTCAGCCCGTCTTCAACCTCAATTCCGACGGACTCGGCAAGAGCCTTCGCCTCTTCGTCCGTTTTTGCCTCTTCAAAATCAATTCCCGCAAACTTCTTGATAGACTCAACCATCGTCATTCTTGCCCACGGAAAGCCAAGGTTAATTTCCTCGCCCTGGTAAGTAACCGTTGTTGTTCCCAAAACCTCTTCCGACACGGTTCTGATAAGCTCCTCGGTAAGGTCCATCATTCCTTCGTAATCCGTATATGCCTGATAAATTTCAACACTGGTGAATTCCGGGTTGTGCTTAACATCCATTCCTTCATTTCTGAACTGTCTGCCGATTTCATAAACCCTCTCAAATCCTCCCACGACAAGACGCTTTAAATGAAGCTCCGTCGCAATCCTCAGATACATATCTATGTCGAGGGTGTTGTGGTGAGTTATAAACGGTCTTGCATTTGCTCCGCCTGCAATTGTGTTAAGAATCGGAGTTTCAACCTCCATAAATTCACGGCTGTCCAAAAATCTGCGCATTGCGGTTATGATTTTTGTTCTTAATTCGAAGGTTCTTCTCACTTCCGGATTGATGATAAGATCAACATAGCGCTGTCTGTACTTCAAATCCTGGTCGCGAAGGCCGTGGAATTTTTCCGGCAACGGCTGAAGAGACTTGCTAAGAAGCGTATATTCCTTTACTCTTACGGAAATTTCGCCCTTATGGGTTTTGAAAACCTCCCCCGATACGCCGACAATGTCGCCTATATCAAGCTTTTTGAATTTTTTGTATTCCTCCTCACCCATTTCGTCTCTCGTAACATAGAGCTGAATTTTTCCGTCACGGTCACGAAGGTCAAAGAAGGACGCCTTGCCCATAACACGCTTGGACATAAGCCTGCCCGCAAGCCGAACGGTCTTTCCCTCCATTTCATCAAAATTATCTGAAATATCCGCCGTGTGATACTCCTGATTATATTTGGTTATTTCAAATGGATTCTCCCCTGCCTCCTGAAGCTCGGAAAGCTTATCTCTTCTGATTTTAAGAATCTGCTTTATGTCCTGAACCTGCTGCTTTTCCTGTGTATTGTTTTCGCTCAAATCTATCTCTCCTTACTTATTTATCTCAAGTATTTTAAGTGTAAATGTCGTCCCTGCAGGTGTGCTGACTTCTATTTCATCTCCCACATGGCCGCCGAGGAGTGCTTTGCCCACGGGAGATTCGTCTGAAATTTTGAATTTATCGGGGTCTGCCTCCGTCGAGCCAACTATGCTGTATACGATTTCCTCCTCAAAATCCATATCATATACCTTAACGCTTGTACCCAGGCTCACCTTATCCAAATCTATCTCGCTTTGGTCAATAACCTTGGCAACCTTGAGCATCTGCTCAATCTGGCTGACTCTCGCCTCAACCTGAGCCTGCTCGTTTTTAGCTTCATCGTATTCCGCATTTTCGGACAAATCACCGAAGCCTCTGGCTTCCTTAATTTTATCGGAAACCTCTTTTCGTTTTACCGTTTTTAAATATTCAAGCTCATCTTCAAGCTTCTGTAAGCCTTCGTCCGTAAGCATAATCTGTTTGTTATCCATTTTTCTTCCCCCTGTTATTCAATACGCCGTTTCAGCGTCATTTTGTACATTATTTATTACATATTTTTTAATTATACATTAAAAGCCGTCCAATGTCAACTTATTTTTTCCCCATTGACAACCCGTTATTTTAAGCCTGCCCGGATTTTTGCCCTGCGCTGCCGCAAAGCTCAGAGTATCTACATCATATCCGAAGCTGTCCGCCTCAACTTCAAACCGGCTCAGAAACACATCCCTGCCGATTTCGATTCCCATACTGTCAAGGTTGACGGTAAGAAAGCCGCCGAAAGCCGCACCGTACGGAAAAACCCGCACGGCTGCCCCGTACTCATCCATAATATTTTCGCAGATAATTTCAGCCTCTTCCTCATTATCCGTTAAAAGCCGTATTTCCCTGCTGTCATAAATCAAGTCGGATATAACCTTTTCTCCGTTTTTATCAGGTCTTTTCTGCCTCACCGCCAGACAAACCGGTTTCTTTTTAAGAAATTTCGCCGCTGCCGCACGGGCAGCATTGGCGGCAATCTTCAAGAACAGGTCTGTATTTTCCGGGCTTCCCGCTGCCGTACAAACGCCTTTCGTTAATACAATTCCGCCCGACCCTGCTGCCAAAAGCTCGCGCTTTGCAAGCTCAATCATTTTCTGAAGCGTCTCCGGCTTAATTTGTCCGAATTCCGTTTCCGAAACGGGAAGCTCCGCTGCGATAACTTCATTTTGAAAACGGTATATATCCGGCATTTTCGAGAACCTCTTCCGCTTTGCTCTTCTTATGCGCCCCGAAACAATCCCTGCACGCAATTATTTAAGAGCCTCTATGGCCGCTTTAAGCTGCAAATCCTGCGTTTCGGTGTTCTGGACCTCCACATCGGGGCTTATGCCTTTTTCGTTTATGCATTTCCCGCTTGGAGTGTAATATCTTGAATCGGTAATCTTAAAAGCGCTCCCGTCCGCTCCGGGAATGAGAGTTTGGGTTACGCCCTTTCCGTAAGTTTTTTCACCAACCAAAGAGGCCTTTTTGTGGTCGCACAGCGCACCTATAAGGATTTCGCTTGCACTTGCCGTACCGCCGTTTGCAATAATTACAATCTGCATTTGGCAGGACTTTTTTTGCGCTAAATATTCTTCCTTATTTCCGTTTTTGTCCATTGTATACACAATCATATCGCCTTTATCAACGAACAAATCCGCAATTTCGACTGCCTGGTCAAGGTATCCGCCCGGATTGTTGCGCAAATCAATTATGAGTTTTTCTGCGCCCTCTTTTTTAATTTCATTAAGATGTGCCGTAAACTCATCATAGGTGTTAATACCAAATTGGCTTATCCCGATATAACCTATATTATCCTCAAGCATCTGCGAATAAACCGTGTCAATATTGACCTCAGCTCTCGTAAGCTCCAAAGTCACGGTCTTGCCCGTATCGGCTTTAATTACCGTAACATTAACGGTTGTTCCCGCTTCGCCCAGCATCATATCCGATGCTTTCTCAAGCTCCGAGCCCTTAACCGAAATCCCGTCAACCGCTATAATCTTATCGCCTGTTTTTATACCCGCCTTATCCGCCGGAGAACCGCTTAACGGCGAAATTACCGTTACGGTATTATCCTCCGAATCCATGGTAATATACAGTCCGACCCCTGTATACGAGTCCGCATCAACCTCGCTTATGAAATCTGCCGCTTCTTCCTTATTCATATAAACCGTATAATCGTCCAAAACGCTGCTCATGCCCAAAAGCGCCCCGTCAATAAGCTCATCCTCGTCTATGTCCTCATAGTAAGTGTTTCTTAAAGAATCAAGCCCCCACTTCAGCTTTTGCCAGTTTTCCCGGGAGAGGCCAAGCCCGTTTTCTGTACCGCCCTGAACAAAGTAAAGCGTTCCCACAAAGGCGGCGCTTGCCGACAGCAAGACCAATATTACCGTCACAATAACCGCACTGCAAAGAGAAACCGTCCTCCGTTTCTTTTTCTTCATTTCATGAAACCGCTCCGGACCCTCCTTGACTTCATCTGCAATAACAACAGAATCTTCATCTTGGTTTACATTTCCAAAATCCTGCTCTGCACTGACTTTGCTTTCCGCTATGTTGTCGGGCTTTTCCTCCCTCGGAATGTCCCCGAATCTGTTTTCATCTTCCATGGTATCACCTCGCACACCTTGCAAAAACAAATAGAGCGACTGCGAATCTCCACATTACCCGCTCTATCTGTATATTATATATTTAATTTCATGTAAATTATTCTCTAAAAATATTGCATTGGGTCAACAGCAGATCCGTTTATAAGAATTTCAAAATGGAGATGCGGCCCCGTTGAGTTGCCTGTTGAGCCTACCCTGCCTATTGTCTGACCTGCCGAAACGGTCTGTCCCACGGACGCCGAAAGCGAGCTCATATGTCCGTACAGGGTAGAGCGGCCGCCGCCGTGATCAATTATAATACAGTTGCCGTAGCCACCGTTCCAGCCGGAATATTTAACGGTTCCGCCTGCCGCCGCCATAACCGCAGTGCCGTACGCCGCGCCTATATCAACCCCCGTATGAGCTTTTAAAATGCCCGTTACCGGATTGACACGGGCAGGCGAGAATGAAGATGTTATATATGTGCTCGTTGCGGGCCACACAAAATCTCCGCCGGAATATACCGTTCCGTCAGTAGTGCTGCTGAGTTTCGGCGCCATCTGTGCCTTGAGAGCCTCCTGCTTCTTAAGTTCCTCGTCTATAATTGCCTGCGCCGCCGCCGCATCCGTCTGCAGCATCTGCTTAACCTCCTCAAGCTCGCTCTGCTTTTGAGAAAGCTCCTTTTGCTTTTGAGTAAGGTTTGACTTTTCCTGCTCCTGCGCCGTCTTTTTTGCGGCAATATCTTCTGTAAGCTTCTGTATTTTATTCTCCGCCACTTTCATCTCGTCATAGATTTTCTTATCATATTCGGAAATTTCCTGTGCGATTTCTATTTTATCCAAAAAATCCATCAGACTTTCCGAAGAAAAAATCATTTCAAGATAGGACGCCGCCCCCTCCTCACACATGGCACGGAAACGCTCCTTATAAGCCTCATACTGATTGTCGGACTTTTTCTTAGCCGCTTCAAGCTCCTTCTCTGCCGTTTCAAGCTCCTTCTGCGTTTTTGCAATCGCCGCATCGGATGCGTCAATCTGGCTCTGGAGGGTAACAGTCTCCTTCTTGAGGTTTTCTATATCCTCCGCATTAAGGCTTTGCTTATCTTTTATATCGTTAAGCTTTTGTTTCTGTTCATTGACCTTTTGGTTAGAGGCGTCAATATCACTTTGCGTCGCCGCAAAAACATAACTGACCCCTGCCGCCATAATTCCAATAATCATTGCCGCCGCAATTACAAGCGAAATTACACGAACCGCTTTTCTGTTCATATCATTTGCCTCCTTTTAAGTACACCGCACCGCCTAATTCCCGGTTCTGCTTGCCGCTCAGGCAATCTTGCAGCAGTGCGTTATACCTATTACACATGCAAGTATTTTCTTATGGATGTATAACTGCCAAGCATCCCTATTACCGTTCCAAGCCCTACAAAACTCCACAGTACATATTTATAAGCCGCTTTGACGCTTATAATTTTTATTGACCCGAAGAAAGGCACAATATCCTTATAAACTGCCTCATAGCCCAAAAGAACAAGCGCCGCCGCAAGCAGTGCGCCGATAAAGCCGAGAAGCATACCCTCAATAATAAACGGCCAGCGTATATACCAGTTGGTTGCCCCCACAAACTTCATTATATTTATCTCTTTCCGTCTTGAGAACATTCCGAGCTTTATTGTGTTGGAAATTATAAACACCGCGATAATAATAAGGATTATAACAAGCCATATGGTTATGGTTCTTATCATCTTCGTTATGGAAACAATTTTATTTATGAGGTCAAGACTGTTCTTCACTTCCTCAACGCCCTTGACCTCTGCCGCGGCTTTGATTACGGAAGCCGCATCTGACGCATCCTCTAAGGTCAGTATATAGGAATCTCTCAGCGGATTATCAGCCTCCATTGCCTCAATCGACTCGGAATTGTCCGAATATGCGGTATTTTTATAATTTTCGTACCGCTCCTCTTTAGAGTAAGCCTTGACCGACTTAACATTATCAAGCTTTTCCAGCCTTTTCCCCACTTCCTCATACTCTTTCTCTTCGGTATCCCTGGAAACATAAACATTTATCTGGCACTGCTGCTCAATCTGGTCGCTTATATAGTTCATATTAAGCCCGAAAATTATAAAAATTCCGAAAACCGTAAGAGAGGCTATAACAATCGAAACCGAGGCAAGACTCATAAGCCAGTTGGAGATAATGCCCGATATGCCGCGCTTTATGAAATATTTTAAATCCCTAGGCTTCATATCCGTACACTCCTCTTTCCTCGTCACGAACGAGTTTACCGTCCTCTATGGCAAGAACACGCTTTTTCATGCTGTCAACAAAATTTTTGGCGTGGGTTGCAACAATCATTGTTGTTCCCCGCTTATTTATGTCGTCCAAAAGATTCATAATCTCCTGCGCATTTTCAGGGTCAAGATTTCCCGTGGGCTCATCCGCAATAATAATCGGCGGACGGTTCACCATAGCACGGGCAAGGGACACTCTCTGCTGCTCGCCGCCGGAAAGCTGGTCAGGCGTCATTTTCGCCTTATGTGAAAGTCCTACAAGGCTTAAAACGCTCGGAACATTCCGCCTTATGGAACGGTTCGACGCACCCGTAACCTGCATGGCAAAAGCAATGTTGTCATAAACCGTCCTGTCCGGCAGCAGGCGAAAGTCCTGAAATACCATTCCTATATTGCGGCGAAGATACGGAATTTTCTTGTTCGGAAGAGTGGAAAGCTCTGTTCCGTTGACGCAGATTTCACCGCTTGTCGCCAGTTCTTCTTTTATTATAAGTTCGGTGATTGTGGATTTGCCCGCTCCCGAAGGACCCACCAAAAACACAAACTCACCCTTTTCTACCTTGAAGGATACATTTTCGAGAGCCTTAACCCCTCCGTCCTCGTATACCTTCGTAACATTCTTAAATTCTATCATAGGCTTCTCCGATTAGTCGTTATCCCGTTCCTTCTGGGATTTTAAGTATTTACTTACCATCATGGCAACCTTAAAGGTTATAGCGTCATCAAACTCACGAAGGTCAATGCCCGTAAGCTTTTTAATTTTATCAAGGCGGTATACCAGCGTATTTCTGTGAACAAACAGCTTTCTTGAGGTTTCCGAAACATTGAGGTTGTTCTCAAAGAATTTTTGAATCGTGTAAATTGTTTCGCTGTCCATAACATCAATGGATTCCTTCTTTAAAACCTCGTTCAAAAACAGTTCGCAAAGGGTTGTGGGGAGCTGATAAATAAGACGCCCGATACCGAGGTTGTCATAACTTATAACATTTTTCTCTGTATCGAAAACCTTGCCCACCTCAAGAGCAATTCTCGCCTCGCGGTACGCCTTGGAAAGTTCCTGAATATTTTCCGCCACAGTGGAAATGCCCACCGAAACCTTCACCATACCTTCAACACTTATGGTGTCGCGGATTTCGTTGGCAATCTGCATAAGGTCCACCTGTTCCTCCTCCCGGAGTTCCTTAACCACCGCAACATCGCGGTCATCAATACGGATAACAAAATCTCTCGTCCTGTCCGGGAACATATTTTGGAGTATGTCAACAATGGAAACATCGGAATTTTTATGACTTCTCACAAGAAATATATTCCGCTTTGCATCAACGCTTAAGCGAAGCTCACGGGTTCTGTACATAATGTCTCCCGGAAGAATGTTGTCGAGAATAATATTTTTAACGAAGCTGTTCTTATCATATTTTTCATCATAATACTGCTTAACAGACATAAAATGGGTTCCGAGAATCGAGCAATAGCCCTTAGCCATCTTATCCTCGCCCTCGCAGAAAACAAAATACTCAACCTTGTTATATGTTTCAATCCTTTTATAAGTATAACCGCCGAACGCCTTGATTTCACCGGTTGTGCAAACTTCCGGGGTCTTCTCGCTGACCTGACCGATTTTCATTTCATCACTGCAGGCTATAACAGCGCCGTTTTCGTCCATAATACCTATCTTACGGTCAATTTCCTTTCTGAGTACATTGCAAGTATTCTGGAAAATTCTGTTCTGCATACAAACACCTCCGTATTATTCATTTAAGTATATCACTTTTTCCCGAAAATTGCAACATTTTTTATGCAAATTCACCAATTTTTTTATTTTTCTTTTTGAAATATTAAATTTTTGTATCATTTCCTCAAACAATTTGACAAATAACCGCATATGGATTATAATGTAAAGGTATAAATTCCCATTATAAAGGGAAAGACTTTGTTGTGTGGATTTTATTGAAAGGAATGAAAATCAGTATGAAATATATTGTTGTTTTATGTGACGGCGCAGCGGATACTCCCGTTTTTGAGCTGGGCGGCAAAACCCCTCTGGAGGCGGCGCATAAGCCCAATATCGACCGTCTTGCGTCAATGGGCGAGGTGGGTATGGTCACCACCGTCCCCGCAAACCTCCCTCCGGGCAGCGATGTGGCAAACCTCGCAGTTTTCGGCTATGACCCTCAAATTTATTATACGGGGCGTTCTCCTCTTGAGGCGATGAGTATGAATGTGCCTCTTGAGCTTACGGATACAACCTTCCGCACCAATCTCGTTACCCTCTCCGATGAGGAAAATTATGAGGATAAAACAATGGTTGATTACAGTGCGGACGAAATCACAACCGCAGAGGCTGCAGAGCTTATAAATGCGGTTAATGCCGACCTTAAAACCAAGGATTACGAGTTTTTCAGCGGTATAAGCTACCGTCATCTTCTTGTCTGGCACAATAGGGAGAACAATTTTGATTTAACCCCTCCCCATGATATTTCCGACAAAAAAATTAAGGAATATCTGCCGAAGGATGAAACAATTCTCAAGCTTATGAAGGCAAGCCATGAAATTCTCAAAAACCATCCGGTGAATCTTGAGCGTGTCCGCAGAGGTCTTAAAAGCGCTAATTCCATCTGGATTTGGGGCAACGGCACAAAGCCGAATCTTGATACTTACGAAAATAAATTCAAAATCCGAGGCACTGTTATTTCCGCAGTCGACCTTATTAAGGGTATAGGAAAATGCGCAGGGCTTGATGTTCCCGAAATTGAAGGTGCAACAGGTACGGTTACAACCAATTTTGACGGCAAAGCAAGCGCCGCAGTAAGCGCTCTTCGAAACGGCAGCGATTTTGTTTATATCCATCTGGAAGCCGCAGACGAAGCAGGACACCGTCATGAGGTCGGCAACAAGGTTAAAGCAATCGAACTTATTGATAAAAAAATTGTTGCGCCCGTTATTTCCGCTATGGAGGAGGACGGCGAGGATTACGCTATTCTTATAATGCCTGACCATCCCACGCCGCTTGACATCAGAACGCATACGAGAGAACCGATTCCGTATCTTATATACAGAAGCAACGAAAATCACACAATTAAGAATATTTCTTATACCGAGGCTAACGCCAAGAAAACCGGCATTGTTGTTTCTCACGGTCATGAGCTTATTAAAAGGCTTTTTGCTTAGCCGCACGCTAACCTCGGTGACAAGCATTTAATGCCCGGGCGGCGCACGGACGGCGCAAGGACGGCGCACGGGCGGCACACAGGCGGTGGTCGGACGGCACACAGTCGGCGCAAGGACGGCACACGAACGGCGCACGGACGGTGCCCGGACGGCACACAGTCGGCGCACAGGCGGCGCAAGGGCTAAGTAGGTTTTGTTACATTATACCGCAACGGAAAATACTTATGTTCCGCACGCCTGATAGCTTCATATATTTAAAATTAAGTAAAATTCAATTTTTAACGGCAGGTGTTTTGTATGAAATACGAAAAGTATATCAAATATGCATTTATTATCGGTTGCATAATTCTGCTTTTATATTTTATGCCTACGCTCCTGCATTTATTTATGCCGTTTATACTGGCAATTGTTTTTGCCGCTCCCTTTCACCGCTTTGTGGACTTTCTTCACAATCGGCTGCATATTCACCGGGGTATAAGTTCCGCCGTTATCTTTACCCTGATAATCGGAGTTATTGTTACTCTTATAGGTTTGATTGTTTATTATATTGTGGGGCAGTTCAGAAACTTTTTGACCGTTATTCCCGAAAATATGGAAGTCTTTCAGGACATTTTTTCGGAATATTATGACCGTTTCCGCAATTTTGCTCCGAAAATTGCAGGTTTTATAGACAACTATATGAATAACAAATCAAGCAGCGTAAACACCTACGCTCCGAAGCTTACGGAGGGCGTCATAAGCTACGCAACAAACTTCGCCGCTTCAATTCCCTCTGCGTTGTTTTTCCTGCTGATTTTCCTGCTGTCCGTGTTCTTCTTTATAAAGGACTATAACTCCATTGTACAGTTTATCAAGGAGGCTCTTCCCGAGTCCGTTGTATCGAAAATCAGCTATCTTAAGGCAACCGCATGGAACGGCTTTGTGGGCTATATTAAATCACAGGTTATTCTGTCCTCCATAACGGCGCTTCTGGTTCTGGTAACATTTTGGGTTTTAGGGATTGATTATGCCGTTGTTTGGGCGGTTATTGTGGGCGTTATTGATTTCATACCGATTTTCGGTTCGGGAATCGTTCTTGTTCCCTATGCAATATTCCATTTTATCACGGACAAAAACATATTCCTCGCCCTTTGCATTATCGCTCTTCAGATTGTCGCCTTTGTTGTGCGTCAGGTTTTAAGTCCTAAGATTATGAGCTCTCAGCTGGGACTTCATCCGATTCTTACCCTCATAAGCATTTATGTGGGCAACGAACTTATGGGCGTTTTGGGAATGGTAGTCTTTCCGATTTTTGCCATACTTCTCGTCAGTCTTTATAATTCCTATAAAGAGGCGGATTTTTTCAGAAATAACCGGGCGTAATCCAAAAAACGGCATACTGTCGGAAAGCCCGATATTACGCAAGCAAATTCGTCCGGCGTTAATGAACAGCCCCCGAAAATGATATGTACCCACTTCACCGTTTTGTCAGGTAAAAGGTGTACACATTAAAAATACGGTATTTCCGGGGGCGTTCGCTTTTCTAAAGCCAAATTCTATGCCTATGAGCATACCGAAAATGCCGTTTTTTTAATATATGTTTTTTCAATATATTACAGCGTGCCGATATTTTCGGCACGCTGTCACTTTTCTTATACTATATTTTATCTTTTCACATTATAAGCGGTGTTTTCTTTAAGCATAACATCATGTGCGCCGCCTTCTACTATACTTGTTGCGGAAACAAGAGTAATCTTAGCTTTTTTCTGAAGCTCAGGTATTGAAAGCGCACCGCAGTTGCACATCGTTGAGCGAACCTTATTAAGGCTTAGGCAAACATTATCGTGCAGACTTCCGGCATAAGGAACATAAGAGTCAACGCCCTCTTCAAAGGATAGCTTAGCCGCTCCGCCCATATCGTATCTTTGCCAGTTTCTTGCTCTCGCAGAGCCTTCGCCCCAGTATTCCTTCATATAATTTCCGTTTATGCTCACCTTATTTGAAGGACTTTCGTCAAATCTGGCAAAGTACCTGCCCAGCATAACGAAATCCGCACCCATGGCAAGGGCGAGAGTTATATGATAATCCTGGACAATGCCGCCGTCGGCACAAATGGGAATATAAATTCCCGTTTCTTCAAAATATTCGTCCCTTGCCTTCGCAACCTCCTGAACAGCGGTTGCCTGACCTCTGCCTATTCCCTTTTGTTCGCGGGTTATACAGATTGAGCCGCCGCCAATACCGATTTTTATAAAATCCGCTCCGGCATCCGCCAGAAAACGGAAGCCCTCCGCGTCAACAACATTCCCTGCGCCGACTTTAACGCTGTCGCCGTAGGTCTTTCGTATATAATTGAGAGTTCTCTGCTGCCATTCGGAAAAACCCTCCGACGAATCAATGCAAAGTACATCCGCACCTGCCTCAATAAGTGCCGGAACCCGCTCTGCATAGTCACGGGTGTTTATGCCTGCGCCGACAACATAGCGCTTTGAAGAATCCAGAAGCTCAAGCGGATTGCTCTTGTGCGAATCATAGTCCTTGCGGAATACAAAGCACTTAAGTCTGCCCTCGCTGTCTACAATAGGAAGATTGTTAAGCTTGTTATCCCAGATAATATCATTTGCCTCTTTCAGGGTTGTCTTATCTGTGCCGTAAATGAGGGAATCAAAGGGCGTCATAAAATCCTTCACCTTTGTATTCGGGTCCATACGGCTAATACGATAATCACGGCTGGTTACGATACCGACAAGCTTACCTCCCGGAGTCCCGTCCTCCGTTACGGCTATGGTGCTGTGCCCCGTCTTTTCCTTAAGCGCCAGAATATCAGCAAGAGTTTGGTCGGGTCTTATATTTGAGTCGCTGGGAACAAATCCTGCCTTATAGGATTTCACCTTTTTAACCATTTCCGCCTCGTCCTCTATTGACTGAGAGCCGTATATAAAAGAAATTCCGCCCTCCTGTGCAAGTGCAATGGCAAGCCTGTCGCCTGAAACGGATTGCATTATCGCAGAAACCAACGGAATATTCATAGAAATTTCGGGCTCTTCACCCTTTCTGAATTTTGTTATCGGGGTTTTAAGACTGACATTTGATGTCATACATTCAGAGGAGGAATATCCCGGAACCA
>JAEDLZ010000154.1 GCA_016303265.1 Clostridiales bacterium | reverse complement strand
GCCTTCCCTTAGTAAAGGGAAGGGGGACCGGCTCTGCCGGTGGATGAGTTGTGTCTTTACATGCAATTATCGCTTTATAAACGGCGAAAACTAAAACAACGGCGGGAGCAAGCCCCCGCCCTACGGATTATTAAGTTTATCCGCTGACGGATGGTGCCATCTAATCATATGTAGAGATTGCCACGGGTACTTCGTAGAAAATGGTACAGTTTTTTGGAATAAAAAAGTAAAAACTAAATGACAGTTTTTAAGAGATACGCCATAGGCGCACAGTACCCGAGGGTACTGTGCGGCCGCAGGAAATTGTAATAGTACTCATAATAGTCTAAAACCATCCTGTACTCACCTATTGTTAAATGACTGACCTGTCCTATTTCTACTTTCATGCTTTTCCAAAATGTTTCAATAAATCGGTTGTCTACCGGTGTTCCGGGTCGTGACATACTATGCTTTATTCCATACCTTTTAAGAATGTCATAAAACCGTTTGCTCACAAACGGCGATCCCCGGTCGGTCATGATCATATACGGAACACCGAATCTCTCTATTGCTTTCAGCAATGTTTTGCATGCTGTTTCGGCATTGTTTTTATATCCGGTTATTTTACTTACTATTTGCTTTCCGTTTACGGATACTATTCCACAGGTATATATCCTTTTGCCGGAAACTCTTTGCTCTGTGAAATCCATACTCCATATTTCTCTTGATTTATCAAGCTCATTTAATTTTGCGTAGAGATTTTCGGATATGTATTTCTCTGATACCTGTTCGCTTGTATGCACATTTGTGCATTTCCTTCTGCCGTACTTTGCCGTTAAACCGTTTTCTTTCATTATCCTGCTTATCTTATGTTCGGATATGTTAATGTTCTTTGATGACAGTAATTTGTGAATTGTCCTCCTACCGAAAATACCCATATGCTCACGAAACACTTCTATTACCGCAATTGTTTCCGAATCTTTTTCTTTTTGGACTTTTGCGGTATTCTTTTCGTAGTAATATGTTGACGTGGGTATTTCTAATATACGGCATACTTTGCTTTGAGGATATTCACTTAATTTTGTTGTTGCAAAGATTACTTTTTCTCGTCTTGTTTTGCAAAGTATGCCATTGCTTTTTTTAATATTTCGTTCTCCATTTCTGCATCGGCAAGTTGTTTCTTCAAACGTTTCAGCTCTCGGGCAGGCAATACTGCTCTGTTGGGGTCAAAAGCACTTTCTCCTCTTTCATCATATTCTTTTATCCAGCGGTACACCGTTTGCCTGTCTATTCCGCCTAACATTTCAAATACTTCTTTGGGCTTGAACAGCTTGCTTTTCATTAAGTGTACCGCACTTAATTTGAACTCTTTACTGTAATCTTTTCTCTGTCCTTTGGGCATTGTTGTGGTTTCCTTTCTTTTGTCATTTTGTCATTTGAATTCCTTCCAAAAACATTATACCACATTCCGTACCCTCGCAATGACAGCCGCTGTGCGGCTGTGGGCGGCGAAGCCGCCCGTCAGCGCAAATGCGAACGATTTGTTTGCCGCCCTTGCGGCGGCTTTTGGCACAAAATGCCCCAATCTTCCGAAAAAAGCAAAAAAATGTTGCTTTTGCATTGATTTTTGCTTCTATATATGATAGAATTGATCGAATACGTATCGGGTGGCATATTTTTGCTTTTTCCCCATTCAATGTATTTTACAAAGATAGGATAAGGCGTTCTGCCGAAGCCTAATATCAACAAGGAGGGTCATTATGGCTCATATCAGCGAAAACGGTGTGAAAACCATTTGCGCTATTTGCGACAAGTATGCAAATGAGAAAACACCGCTTATGATGATTCTGAGCGACATTCAGAACGAATACGGATATATTCCGCTTGACGTTCAGGAAATCGTTTCTCAGAAAACCGGTATTTCTGTTGCGGAGATTTACGGGGTTGTGACTTTCTATTCCTTCTTCTCCTTAAAACCCAAGGGCAAGTATGTTATCGGCTGCTGTCTCGGTACTGCCTGCTACGTTAAGGGCGCACAGCAGATTATTGACAAGTTCTCCGAGATTATCGGCATCGCTCCGGGAGAGACCTCCGAGGACGGTCTTTTCACCCTTGATGCGCTTCGCTGCATCGGCGCCTGCGGTATTGCTCCCGCAGTTACTATCAACGGCAAGGTTTATCCTAAGCTGACCGTTGACCAGGTAGCTCCGATTGTCGAAGAATACCGTGCTTTGGGAGGTGCAGACTTATGATAAAATCCTTTGATGAGCTTAATGCAAAAAGCTGCAGCTGTACGGAAAATCTTGATGCAAAGCTGACAGGCGAAAACGGCAAGAGAGCCATTGTTCTTTGCGGCGGTACAGGCTGTCTTTCCTCAAACTCCGCCGAAATAAGGGCAAAGTTTGAAAAAATCATTGAAGAAAAGGGATTAAAGCAAATAAGTAATACAGATGACTTATTAAATATAATTAATACAATATTAGATAATAATCCAAAATCAATAGAGGATTATAAAAATGGTCTTGATAGAAGTATTAAATTCTTAATGGGACAAATTATGAAAGAAACT
>JAEDLZ010000153.1 GCA_016303265.1 Clostridiales bacterium | reverse complement strand
TGGACAACTCCGCGGCAGTATTATGAAGACGGCAGCAATGCAGATTGGTAAGGTGAATTATGAGTAAATCAGTTTTTGTAACGGGCGGCTGTTACGGCACAGGTTATGCTGTTGCCGAACGGTTTGCAAAAGAGGGGTATAATGTTTTTGTAAGCGGAAGGGATAAAGGAAAAGCGGACGCTGCGGCAAAAGCAATATCAGAGAAATACAGAGTTTATGCAAAGGGATATCATACCTCGACCTTTGAGCAGGACGAGGTATGCGAAATCTTTGCCGATATTGAAAAAAACGGCTTCAGAGTTGACAGCCTTGTTTTAAACGCGGCAAACTTAGGGATAGGGCAGGAGAGCCTGTCGGTAGATGTTGAGGATTTTATGGGCGTTTACAAAATAAATGTCGCATGGAATTTTATGATGGCAAGAGAAGCGGCAAAGCAGATGAAGACGGCACACAAGGGTTCGATAGTTTTTATCACTTCAAACTCTGCTTTGCGCGTTACGGAAAATCGCTGTGCCTATTGTTCGTCAAAGAGTGCAATACTCGCCATGTCAAAATCCTTTGCGGTTGACTGGGGAAAGTACGGAATACGCTCCAACTGCGTTCTGCCCGGAATGATAAAGACTGAACGCTGGGAGAATAATGTCAATAACTGCAAATATTATCTTGCAAATTATACACCTATCGAGGATATAGCAGACTTTACGGATATTGCAAATGCCGTATGGTATTTTGCAAGCGATGATTCAAAGAATACAACAGGTGCGGAATTGGTTGTTGACGGCGGAATGCTGGCGCAGCTTACGCCTAATATAGAAAGAGAGCTATGGAAAGAGGAATGATAAATTAATCAAATCAATAGAAAATGAAAAAATAATAGTAATAGTCAGAGGTATAGCGAGTGAAAAGCTTATACCTCTTGCCGAGGCAATGTACAGCGGAGGTATACGTTTTTTGGAGCTTACATACAGCGCGGACGGAGAAGTTTTGGAAATTATAAAGCTGAAACCTAAAAACGGTGTTATTGGCGGCAAACGGCAGACAAAAAAGCAATGTATGAAATATTAAGCTGTTGTATAAGCGGAAAAATTATATGCGTATCCGATGAAGCCGCAGTGAAAGCGGCGGCATTAGGTATGATAAAAATATTTAAATTTGATGAGGAGTGAGAAACATGGGAACAAAATGGAGCGAGGAAAAGGTTTGGGACTGGTATAATTCAAGACCGTGGATAAGAGGCTGCAATTTTATGAGCAGCGACTGTGCAAATCGTGTTGACCAGTGGCAGGAATACGGTTTTGAGGAGCGATTTGAAACAACCAAGCGCGAGCTTAAATTGGTTAAGGAAACCGGATTTAACTCAATAAGAATCATTCCCGAATTTATTGTTTGGCTAAAGGAACATGACGGTTTCATGGAACGCTTTGAACGCTATATTGCCGAAGCGAATAAAAACGGAATTTCCTGTATGGTGGTTCTCGGAAATGATTGTATGCCGCCTAAGGAGGAAGCGTTAAAGCGTATGAATTTGGGCGAACAGCACGTTGATTGGGGTTACCACGGCGGAAGAAAGGTATCTCAGCATGGAAAATTTTCGGAAGCCGGATATTCCTTACTGGATGATAAGGAATACGCTTTAAAATATTATGAATTTGTGAGGGAAATAGTAACAAAATACAAGGAGGACGAAAGGATTATTATTTGGGATGTGTTTAACGAACCGGGAAATTCAAACAGAAAATCCATGTCTCTGCCTCATATGATGAAGTTTTTTGAAATAATAAGAAATATCGATCCCATTCAGCCTTTATCAGTCGGTATATGGTCACAGACGATTAACTTTGATAATCTTTTGGAGATTGAAAAGATAGGATTGGAAAATTCTGATATTATAACATATCACAACTATAATAGTTATGAAAACAATATTGAAGAAATGCATTTGCTGAAAAAGCTCGGAAGACCTGTAATTAATACCGAATGGCTTGCAAGATGTTGCAAAAATACGGTTGAAGAAATGTTCCCTCTGTACTTTCTTGAAAAGATAGGCTGTTATTGTTGGGGATTCGTTGCCGGAAAATATCAAACCTACGAACCGTGGAACGGTGTGTGGGACAATTATAAAGAAAATCCGGATGCATATCATGATTTTGATTTTTCAAAATGGCTTCATGACTTATATCGCCCGAGCCTGAATCCGTATGTGCCGAAGGAAATATATTTGATTAAAAAATTCTCGGCTCTTGCGGATAAGGATTTTGTGGCAAGAAATGAAAATACATCAAAAAGTTAAATAAATGAAACAGAGGTATTGTAAAATGTGTATATCACAAGATAAATTTAACGATTATATCACTCCCTACAAATATTGTTCCCCTATTCTTGCACCATCAGGTGAAGAGGGAGCATTTGACCAATTCGGAGTAGATAATATGCGTATTTGTCGACATAACGGAAGGTTTTATTGTTTTTATATAGGATTTGACGGTAAGGGCTATCGTACAGCTATGGCAGTGTCCGATGACCTTCTTCATTGGGAGAAAAAAGGAGT
>JAEDLZ010000152.1 GCA_016303265.1 Clostridiales bacterium | reverse complement strand
TGCATCGTTTCCGAGCTTTGCAATCTGTACCACAGACTGCTTTTTACCAAAGCGTGCAAAAGAATAATTTTTGATATTCTTTCTTATGGGTTTAAGTATTTTCTCCCCGGCGTTGCTTATTCCGCCGCCTATGCAAATAACCTCCGGCTGAAATATGTTTACTATATTTACGATTCCTTCGGAAAGATATTCAAGATAATTCTTTATTACTTCTTTCCCAGCCTTATCCTTTGCACCGAAGGCGGTTTTACCGCTTACATTGGAAAGCTTTCCGCCTGCCAATTTCCACATTTCGCTGTCAGGGTTTTTCTTCATCGCCTTTTTCGTCTGATTTATAAGGGCAGTTGCAGAAGCGTACGCCTCAAAGCAGCCTCTTCTTCCGCAGGTGCACTTCTCACCGTTATGTCTGATTACCATGTGCCCCAGCTCCGCGCCTTTTCCGTAAGCACCTGTAAGAAGATGTCCGCCGTCTATTATTCCGCCGCCTACTCCCGTACCGAGGGTAATCATTATCATACTTTCCGTACCCCTGCCGCTTCCTGCAAGGTATTCTCCCCAAGCGGCGGCATTGGCATCATTTTCAACATATACTTTCTTTTCGAGCAGGGCTTCCATGCATCTTACAATGGGAACATCATAGAAATCAAGATTATTTGAAAACTCTACATTGCCGTTTTCTTTATCTATTGCTCCGGGACAGCCTATTCCCACAGACTCGATATCGTCAAAAGAAAGTCCGCTTTCCTCTGCCGCATCCTTTGCACATTCTGCCATATCTCTGAATATTTCTTCATACAGTCTGGGTGCATTGGTTTTTCTGTTTGCCCGTCCGTATATTACGCCGTACTCGTCAACAACCGCAGCCGCAATATTTGTTCCGCCTAAGTCTATACCAACATAGTATTTCGGCCGATTTGTTGTCAGAAGAATTGTTGCTTTCCCTGAAAGCGTGTATTCGCCAAGCCCGGCAGGAACAAATACTGTTTCTCCTGCTTTAATTTTTTGGAAGAAATCCTCTGTTTTAATTTCTGCCTCGCCCTCCGTCACTATAAGGGCGTGATAGCTCTTCTCATCTGCAAAAAGGTTTTTATTTCCCGATAGTTTAATTTCCTTCACCGCAAAATATTCACAGCTGCCGAGAAGTCTTGCTCCGTCAGAGCATGTGGGAATTTTACGCGCCTCAGTCCTTTTGCAGTTTGATGCTTTTACGCCTTTTTCTATATGAAGCTCTCTGGGGTTACCGTTCTTGTCACGTCTGTCATAATCGTAAAGGCGGTATGTAACATTTGAATTCTGCTGAATCTCGGCAATGACATTGCCTTTACCTATTGCGTGTATTGTCCCTGCTTCTACAAAAAATACATCGCCTTTTTTTGAAGGAACTGTGTTAAGAAGCTCCTCCAGCCTGTTTTCAACAATGGCGTTTTCAAGCTCTGTTTTCGTTATGTCCGTTTTTACTCCGCAGGTCATTTTTGCATCTCTATCAGCCCAAACAACATACCACATTTCGGTTTTACCGTTCTGATTCTCCCATTCCCGAGCCTGCTCATTGTCAGGATGCACCTGCACGCTCAGATTATCCGCCGCGTCAATGAGCTTAATCAATATGGGAAGCTCGTTTCCCTCGCACAAAGTTCCGAGACAGCCGGGATTCTCCTTGATATAAGCTTCAAGGGTTTTTCCGTCATATACTCCGCCGTCTATTGTGCTTAATCCGTCCTTGTGGCAGCTAAGCTCCCAGCTTTCGGCAAGGGGGGATATATCTGTATTTTTTCCGTATTTTGTGCGAAGCTTTTCTCCGCCCCATATGTAATCTTTGTATACTGCTTTTAGTTTTAACGGTTCCATTCTTTCTCATCCTTATAAATAATTATTAGATTCTGCCGTACGCGGTCGGCTCTCCGGTAAAATATAGCACTGATTTTCCTTGAACACTTTACTTTATAACCTTCAGGAATTCTATATCTTACTGCTCTAATATTATACCATAAATGTTAAAAATAAGCAATCTATTCTTTTTCGTTTGGAGACTTGACACATTCTCTGTTTTCTTGTATCACATATGAATTAAAAATTATTGTTCTTCAGCAATACTCTCACCTTTCTAAAGTGTTTCCATATATGACCTGACAGAATCACTCTCGCATAATCCTTTATTAAACAGAACCTCTTCTTTTCTCAATTTTTCATATTCATCAAAATATCTTATGCCAAACTCATATAATGCTTTGGAATTAAAATGTAGCTTATCGGGATTTGATTCTAAACCAACCGCAGAGGCAAATCCTATCATTTCATCTGAATCGGCAAGCTCCTTAAGAGCACTATTTATATGAATATAGTTTTTTAAATCTGCATCCAATGTACATTCTTTTAAAAAGTCTCCCAGACCTCCCAATACAAATGGAACATCTTTCAAATCTAAATCCTGTCTGATAGATTCTATAAAATTTTTTAATCTATCATAATACGTTGGATATAAGTTATCACTACAGTCGCCTTCTCCCTGATGCCATAATACTCCGGCAAGGATAGAAGTTCTCATTGCGAGCTTTGCCTGAAAAACGGCATTATCATACAAAAGTCCATTTGGAGACCATTGTTCCAGCGTTGTCCCGCCATCTGCACAGCAAATTAGTCCCACGTCAACATTGTATTTGTTTGAATAATTCTCTGCAAAACTTTCCGCAAGGCTGACTCCTGAAAACGGTCTGTCACAGTT
>JAEDLZ010000151.1 GCA_016303265.1 Clostridiales bacterium | reverse complement strand
AACCTATGACCCTCTGCTTGTAAGGCAGATGCTCTCCCAGCTGAGCTAAGCGCCCACGATATTTTAACGCTTACAACAAAAAATTATCATAAAAAGCGTCGACCATTATTATATCTTATTCGGGTATTTTTGTCAAGTGTTTTGAAGAAAATTATTAAATTTTTTGCAGATGAGGCTGCGGCACTGCTGCGCAGCCTCGCAAAAAGCAAAATTAGTTCTCTTTTTCGGCAAGATATGCGTTGATTTTGTCAACAAGCATATCAGGGTCTGTTCCGTGAACCATGCAAGCCTGCTCAATGCTCTCGCCGCTTGAGGATGGACAGCCGAGACAGTGCATCCCGATTTCAAGGAAGAACGGAGCCGTGCCTGCGTCTATTTGAAGAACATCCATAATAATTGTATCCTTAGTAACCTTTGCCATAATAAATCTCTCCTTTATTTATATATTAAATTTAATTATCTTTCATATAAACTGTTGCCTTCGGTATCAATAACAACAAATGCGGGGAAATCCTTGATCGTAAGCCGGCGGATTGCTTCCGTCCCTAAATCCTCGTAGGCTATAACCTCGGCGGATACGACGCTCTTTGCAATGAGTGCACCTGCGCCGCCTATTGCGCCGAAGTATACGCATTTATACTTTTTCATAGCGGCAATAACTTCGTTGCTGCGGCTTCCCTTGCCAAGCATACCCGTTTCGCCGAGGGCAATGAGTGTAGGCGCGTATGCGTCCATTCTGCCGCTTGTGGTAGGTCCGCAGGAACCTATGACCTCGCCGGGCTTTGCGGGCGCCGGACCTGCATAATAAATTATTTGGTTTTTTATATCAAAAGGAAGTTCCTCCCCGCGATTTATTGCCTCAATCATTCGTTTGTGTGCCGCGTCGCGGGCGGTATAGACTGTTCCGCTTATTAAAACACGGTCGCCTGCGCGAAGCTTTTCGGCAGCCGCGCGGGAAAGGGGAGTTGTAATTTTTATTGCCAATTTAATCCCTCATTTCTGAAATTGACGGCAAAATATAGTCTGCGCCGTTTTCCTCAAAGAATTTTTTTGCGGCCTTGCCGTCAACGCCTGTCATAACGCCCAAAAATGGAAATCCGCCTTGTTTTGCCGCAAGCAAATCCGCTGCGGCGTCGCCGACAACCAGCGCCCGTTTCGGGGCGTCTTTTGGGTAGGCGCCGCAGATAAGCTTTTCATCACTGTAAGTATTCCCAAAAAGTGATTTTAAAAACACGAATGGGTGCGGCTTGGTAAGCGTACCCCCGGTTTTGAGGGCTTTTTCGGCTTTTTCAACCTCTGTAAAGGTGCAAATCATATTTTTTTCAAAATAATCGTAGATATTCCATAGCTTCAGAGGAAAAAGCGCCTCGGAAAGAGGTCTTCCCGTTCCTATGCCGAGCTTTAGCCCCTTGTTTCTGAGAAATTTCAATGTATCGTGCAGATTCTCCATAGAAACGGCGGGATATGTGTCTGTTTTGCAAAGGCCGCTTCTGTGTGCGGTTTCCTTTGACCCCGTCAGATTGTTATAATTCTCAGTCCCAAGATACCAAAGCTGAAAAATTTTTATAAGCCTGTCCCAAAATGGCGAAGCCCCCCGGGCAAGCTTTTTGGGGTCCATGCCGAGAGCCTTTGCCGCACAGGTGCAGCAAGCCTCGTAAAGAACGGGGGCAAAAATTCTGTCTTTCTTAATCCGCTCATAAACCTTTTGAAAATTCTCATCGGTTATTTCGTGTGCCGCAGGGTTTACCGCAACATAGGTGCAGTAAACAACATAAGCCAAATCGTAGTTCGTGTTGACGCCGAGATTTTTTATGAGCTTAATGGTTTCCCCGCTGCGGAAAATACAATTGTAAAGCTCATCGCTGTCCGTAAGGTTTTCCTTGCCGCAGATAAGCTCCGCAACGGTAAGTCCTGCTGCGCGCCAATACATTTTCTCGGTGGTTATAACGCCGTCCATGTCGAAAATAACGGCATCGAATTTACTCAAATTCATAGTGAACCTTCCCGGCAACCCCGGAGGTTTGCCCCTCCCGCTTTTCGTCAGCGTAAAGCGCTTTGAGAAGAGCCGAGCCGATTGCACGGTAAGCTGCCTCCCAGATGTGATGGGCATTTTCGCCCTTTAAAATATCAAGATGGAGAGTGCAGTCTGCACCCTGAACAAAGCCGTCAATAAAGGTCAGAATATCCTCGCTGAGTATGCCCTCAACGGTTTCGGGGATACTTATCGCAGAGGTGAAGTCAAGATGTGTGCGGCTTTCGAAGGAAATTGCCGCCTGAGCCTTTGCCTCGTCGATAATTCCTATTGCGTCGCCAAAGCCCGTGGGACAGTTTTCGCAGACATATCTGTTTATCGCCTTTCCCAAGGTCATTCCCGCATCTTCGCAGACAACATGACTTAAATCAAACTCGTCCAAGGTCATGCTGATTTCAATATTAAGCCCGCTGCGCCATGCAATATGCTCAATCATATGATTGAGGAAGGGCAAAGGCGTACAGATTTTTTTGCGGTAGTCTTCGGCAATTTTGCCGGCGGAAATTTTAACCTTTATCTCGGATTCCGTTGTTTTCCTTGTAACGGTAATTGCATTTTTCATATGTATCACTCCGAAAATTATTTTCTCTCTTTAACAGCAAGCCCGTGAGTGTCAAAACCCTCAACGGTTGCTATGCGAAAGGCGTGTTCCCGAACCATCTCAAAGCCGTCCCGGCTGGCATAGCCGACGG
>JAEDLZ010000029.1 GCA_016303265.1 Clostridiales bacterium | reverse complement strand
TACAAGGAAAGCGGAAGCACAAAAGCAATAGCAAAAGCAAAGCATAAAACACAGACTGACATCAACGATGTTCTTACAAAAAAGAAAAAGCTCTTAGACTTGGTTGCAAAAGAAGCAATATCTGATGAAGAATTCAAAGAATATAACAACGAATTAAGTATTCAGGTTAAAGAACTGAGAAAAAGACTTGCGGAACTTGAAGAAGAGGAACAGAAAAGTCTTGACTTGAAAGAATCAATTGATGAGCTTCGTTCAAGTATTGCCGATGAACTCAACTTCACAGAAGACCTCGGCAAAAATGTTGTTGATAGTTTTATAGATAAGATTGTGGTGTATAAAAGTGAAGTAGAAAATCAGATTGATTTAAAAATCTTTTTGAAGCTTCTTCCCACTGCTCCGCAGAACTTCACAGAAAACTCACACATTTTAACTTTTGGTAACGGACAGATAATACAAACCAGAGGTGGTAATACAAGGTCGTTGAAAGCATATGATTTGACTTTCAATTATGAATTATGTTATCGCTTGGAATAACTATTAATGGTATAGAGAATGATTGTTTAGCACATTCTCTATACCCCTTTATTTTTTTGCTTTCAATAATTTTGTGTATTGCCACAGTTTTATTGAATGTAGAAAAGCCTTGCAATTTGTTGAAAAATGCGGTAAAATACACATCATACAATGAATACCGATTAAGAACCTCAGTTTGTAGCGAATAATACATATGATACGGGCGGATATACAGACTGAAGTAAATCCCATAGTGGGAACGGAAAAACAGTCGGAGGAGCTGGTGCATTATCTGCTTAACGAGTTTGAAACAGACCCAATAAAAATTTGGGAATCCAATATTTTCGGGAAGTCCCTCCATGAGCTTGTTAATGAGGGCTTGCTCAACAAACTAAACCATATGCCGGATGACGCACGAATGAAAATTCAGGAGACTTTGCAAAAAATTATAAACGAGGGCAGCGGCGGACTTATTTGTATTATACTTTAATGCCGCCGAAAAAAACAATCTTGTGAAAAAGATGCCAAAAATGCAGGGTAGTCAGTGCCGGAGGGCGGGCTGGGCGGCTTTTGGGCGTGTGAGATTTTTTTATAAATTTAATCTCTCTATGATAAAATATTCGTTTTTTATGGGCAGGAAAGCCATTCTTTGGCTTTCCTGCCTTAGATTATTATAGCACAATGTACAGGGGCGGTCTTGATAAAAAAGCTCCGGTATTCACACCGGAGCTTTTAAGATGCATATTTTTTATCAAGCTGTTTTATTATAAACCTTATGGTATTATAGAACGAATACAAAACAGCTACACAGCAAAGCATTTAGATAGATAAACAGTGAATTTTTGTTTTCAATCTCATTGTTTTTTTATCAACTCAATATTTTAATTATCATCTGACAGGACTAACTAAACTCTCGAGTGACTCTTTTGCAGACAGAGGAAGGGCGGGAATTTCAACATTGTCATATTCAAAGGTTGTTTCCATATTTATGTTTGAACTAAATGAAATTTCTCCGCTTGTAATTACCTTTTCAATATTTCCGGTTTCCTTGCTGATATGGAACACCATGTCATAGCCGTTTCCGTAGACGCTCTCTCCGCTGTCCCAATCGTCGTAAAGATATTCGGGCTCATGGTAAAGCTTTATGACATCACAATTATCGACGCTTTGCAATGCCTCGCCCTTAATCTCCATAAATAAGCTGTTGATTGAATCATAGCTTATAACTGAAAGTAATTCCTCATAGAAATCGGTGCTAGGAATATCCAAAGGGGTATCTTCGTTAACGATTTCATGCCCGTTTATGGTTACATAATGCCTTTGAGAGGCCTCCTCCGCAAAAATCCACGCTTCAACATCGGCATTAACAGATACAATATCATAATACATCGAAGTTGTTGCCTTGCATTTTAAGTACAACGCATTTGCGCCGTCGGCATATAATGACCCGGATATGTTCAAGCTGCCGATTTCTGTATCGGATGCATTTATGTTAAAATCGGCCTTGCATTTATCGTTGTTATTTTTTGTAATCGCATTATATACGAGCTGTTCGTCGTCATTTAATTGGCGGAGGTATGAAATAATCACATCCCTTTCTTCATCGTCCCATTCAACCGTTGCGCCGAAAGCCTCGCAAAAGGCGCGGACCGGGAGCATGGTGCAATCGCCTAATAGCTGAACCTTTACCGGCAGAGTGAAGCGCTCATCATTTATGGTATAATCGGCTGAATCTACGGTAAATGTAATAATTTTATCATCAACCAGGCAAGTCACAGAGCGCGTTTCGCCGTCCCAAACAACCTCTGCGCCAAGCTTTTCGCACATTTCACGCATGGGAACAAGGGCGCTCCCGTCGATTAAGACCGCGTCCTGATTTTCAAACCAAACATAATCGCCGTTAAGCTTAACCCAGCATATTTCATCATACTCGTAATCATCGGTATAATCGTCGCCGTAACCCTCGGTATAATCGTAATATTCATTGCCGTTTAAACCGTCATAATAGCCGTCATAATAACCATCGCTGTAGCCGTCGTTATACGCGTCATTATAACCGTCATCATAGCCCTCCCAATAGGCGTCATTCTTAATGTCCTCGTCAAAAGCGTCAGCGTCTGCCGCAAAGACGGGAACAGCCATAAGAAGAAGTGAAAACAATGCCCCAACAAACTTTTTCATAAAAATCCTCCCGCTAATTATATTATGTAATTTCATTTTTCTCACAAATTAAGACGCATCAAAACGGCGGTTTCCTTGCCGTCGTAATATTTTTTTCTTTCACCGCACCTTTCAAAACCGTTCTTTTTATACAGTGCCTGAGCCGCAAGATTGCTTTCTCTTACTTCAAGAGTAATTTTTTCGCAGCCGCTTTTTCGACAAAATTCGACAAGCCTTTCAATAATACCCTGCGCAACACCCTGCCGTCTGAAAGAGGGGTGAGTGGCAATATCGATAATATCCGCCTCTCCGCAAATATTCCATATTCCGCCGTAGCCCACAACCATATCGCCGCAGAGGGCAACAATATAATGGGCGATTTTGTTTTCCAGCTCACGAAGAAAGGTTTTTTCCGCAAAGCCGCTGTTAAAGCACGCCTTTTCAATTTCAACCATACCGCTTATATGGCTTTTTTCCATAGCTCTATAATCTATCATAAGCCTTTTTGACCAAATCAAAAATCTCATTTGCGCAAGATCGGTATACTTCAATGCTTCCGCCGAAGGGGTCGGAAATATCGGCATCCTCACCTGCAAATTCCCCCAGAGTGAACACCTTGTCCGCATATTTCTCATCTATGCTTAGTATGGCATATTTATGCTTTCTTGTCAAGGGGAGAATTAAGTCCGCACTTTCTATCATTTCGGGCGTAAGCCGGCGGGCTAAGTGATTCTTTATATCAATGCCCTTTTCCTTAAGAGCAATAATTGCATTTTCACTCGGCTTATTGCCTGTTTCGGCGAAAATTCCTGCCGAGGCGGCAAAAAATCCCTTATCGGGAAGAGAGTTGAAAAGACCCTCTGCCATGGGACTGCGGCAGGTGTTGCCGGTACAGACAAAAATAATCTCCTTATCGGAGGCGTTTATAATATGTCCTCCCGCAGATTTATAAAGACGGTTGCGAATGGCTGCCCAAAGCCCGCTGCTGCCGATTTCGGGAGCATAAATTTCCTCTGCCCCCATTTTATCCATGTCGCGGAGAGCGCGGAAGAGATTTCTCGCACAGTCATTGGGATTGTCCTTCTTACCAAGGGAAATCTGAATCGCATCCGTATCAAGCTTAAACTCGTCAAAGGTCAGGACGCCGCACAATGCCGGGCGCTTTCTCAGAAATTCTTCAATCTCGCCGATTGTTCCTCTGAGAATGCGGACAGGCGCATTCGGCGCATAATGTGTATACTTCATGCCGGGGGCTTTGGGAATTTCTTTGTCCCCTGTCTGTTTTGTTCCGGTTATGACCTCACCCAAAAGCTCGGAGATGTCCTCTGCCGTAACGCCGCCCGGACGGAGAATAACCGGAATTTTCCCTGTCATATCAATGACTGTTGATTCCAAACCCACAGTACATTCGCCGCCGTCTATAATCCCCTCGACGCGGCCGTCCATATCCTCTATAACATATTTTGCGTCCGTGGGACTTGGTCGCCCGGAGATGTTTGCACTTGGAGCGGCAACAGGAAGATTGCACAGCGATAAAAATTCACGGGCGGCAGGGTTTGACGGCATTCTAATGCCGACGGTATCAAGCCCTGCCGTAACTTCGCTTGGGATACAGTCCTTCCGCTTTAAAATAACCGTGAGGGGCCCCGGCCAGAACCTTTTCATAAGGAGTTTAGCCTTTTCGGGAATATCCTCGGCAATTTCCTCAACTTGAGAAAAATCCGCAATATGAACTATGAGAGGGTTGTCAGAAGGCCGCCCTTTTGCGGTAAATATTGATTTTACGGCATCCTTGTCAAGAGCATTTGCGCCAAGACCATAAACCGTTTCGGTGGGGAAAACAACTCTTTTTCCGTTTTTTAAAAGCTCCGCCGCTCTTTTAAGGTCGGCGGAGGAGGTTGTAAACAATTCCGTTTTCATAAGTATTACCCATTCCTTGCTTAGTCAAAGACTGATAAATTCCAAGCCTGAAAAGCGTTTTGCTTTGTGCTTAGTTATCCTGCTGTAATTTGAGCTTTTCGCTCTGGTCTGTTGTTATAAGCGCATCAATCATTTCGTCCAAATCGCCGTTCATGAAGGATTCCAGCTTATAGAGTGTGAGGCCGATTCTGTGGTCGGTTATGCGCCCCTGCTGATAGTTGTAGGTTCTGATTCGCTCGCTGCGGTCGCCTGTTCCCACTTGACTTTTACGGTCGGCGGCAATCTGCTTTTGCTGCTTTTCAAGCTCCGCTTCGTATAATCTGGAGCGGAGAACCTTCATCGCCTTGTCTTTGTTTTTAAACTGGGAACGCTCATCCTGACATTCAACAACAACCCCTGTGGGGAGGTGGGTGATGCGGATGGCGGACTCGGTTTTGTTGATATGCTGACCGCCTGCGCCGCTTGAACGGAAGGTGTCAATTTGCAAATCGGCAGGATTTATCTCAAAATCAACCTCTTCGGCTTCGGGAAGAACCGCAACGGTTGCCGTTGAGGTCTGGATTCTGCCCTGGGATTCCGTTTCGGGAACGCGCTGAACACGGTGGACTCCGCTCTCGAATTTGAGCCGGCTGTATGCACCCTGACCTTCCACCATAAACGAAATTTCTTTGAATCCGCCGATGCCGATTTCATTTGCGTTCATAATCTCTGTCTTCCAGTGCTTTGACTCGGCATACATGGAATACATCCTGTATAAATCTCCGGCAAAGAGAGCCGCCTCATCGCCGCCTGCGCCGCCTCGAATTTCGATGATAACATTTTTTTCATCGTTTGGGTCTTTGGGAAGAAGCAGTATTTTAAGCTCCTCCTCAATGCGGGCTATATTTTCCTTGGAGGTTTTGATTTCATCATTTAAAAGCTCCTTAAAATCCTTATCGGTTGAGGGGTCTGAAAGTAGCTCCATGGATTCGTCAATATTGTTTTTGTTGGCTTTATATTCCTTGTATTTTTCGACAATGGGCGTCATATCGGCATATTCCTTGCTGAGCTTACGCCATTCGTCCATATCCTCCATAACGGCAGGGTCGCTTATTTTTGCAGCAAGCTCCTCGTGCTGCTTTTCTATAAATGATAATTTCTCAAACATAATATTTTCGCCTTTCGGTTATTGATTTTGATTTAATTCGCCTCGGGAAAGAGCGGTTAAGTATGCGTTTATAAATCCGTCCAGGTCGCCGTCCATAACTGCGGAGGTGTTCCCGGTTTCATAGTTGGTTCTGTGGTCCTTGACCATACTGTAAGGATGGAAAACATAGGAGCGAATCTGGCTGCCCCAGCCGATGTCTTTCTGAACGCCCTTTATGTCTTCAATTTTTTCTTTCTGTTCACGCTCCGCAATTTCTACAAGCTTGGATTTCAGCATTTTAAGAGCGGTCGCCCGATTCTTATGCTGGGAACGCTCATTCTGACAGGTGACAACAACCCCTGTGGGAATGTGGGTTATGCGGATGGCGGATTCGGTTTTGTTGATGTGCTGACCGCCTGCGCCGCTCGCTCTGTAGGTATCGATTTTCAAATCCTCGTCGCGGAGGTCGATTTCAATATCATCATCAATTTCGGGCATCACCTCAAGGGAAGCAAAGGAGGTGTGCCGTCTGCCCGAAGAATCAAAGGGCGAAATGCGGACAAGCCGGTGAACACCCTTTTCACACTTTGCGTAGCCGTAGGCGTTAAGCCCGTCTATTTGGAAGGTTACGCTCTTTATGCCCGCCTCGTCGCCTTCGAGAAGGTCGAGAGTGGTGGATTTAAAGCCGCGCCGTTCCGCCCACATGGTGTACATACGAAACAGCATTTCGCACCAGTCCTGCGCCTCTGTGCCGCCTGCTCCGCTGTGCAGAGTGAGAATAGCGTTATTTTTGTCGTATTTTCCCGTGAAAAGGGTTTCAAGCTTCATGGCTTCAAAATCTTCCATGAATTTCTTGCAGCCGCTCTTAACCTCGGGAAAAACACTTTCGTCATTTTCTTCAACGGCAAGCTCAATAAGAGTTAAAAGGTCGCTTCGGTCGGCGCACAGGGCGTTAAACCGCTCGATTTTATTTTTAAGTCCTTTGATTTTTTGAAGTATTTTGCCTGCGTTTTCCATATCATTGTAAAAATCCGGGTCGGAGGTCTTTGCTTCAAGAACTGAAATCTCATCCCGGGTCTTTTCAATGTTAAAGTGAATCCCTCAAATCCGTAATAGATTTTTCCATTCCTTCAAGCTGAAGGCGGTATTCGTCAAATTCTATCATCTAAATCACATCCTTTTTTTGGATAACATTAAGCCAAAGTATTTTTTAGGGGAGTAAATCTCCGCAGAGGAAGCCTTCAAGCGGCGGAGAATAAATGCCGCCGCCCGCAGGTCGCCGCCGCCCGCAGGTTGCCGCCGCCCGCAGGTTGCCGCCGCCCGCAGGTTGCCGCCAACCGAAATAATTTGTTTTTGAAACGGCAAAGTGCCGAACCCTTTGCCATTATACTCGGCTTATTACAGTTAATTATTATCTTTGCCAAGACAGCAATTTTTGTATTTCTTGCCGCTGCCGCAGGGGCAGGGGTCATTTCTGCCGATTTTCGCCTTTTTGACAGGCTGTTTTTTTACACTGCCGTCACCGCCGAGATTTTCTGCGGTAGGCTTTGCAACCTCGGTACGCTCAATTTTCGACTGAGGAACAACATGGAAGAGGTGGCGCACAGTGTCCTCTTTGATTGCGGAAATCATCTCCTCAAACATATCCATAGCCTCAAATTTATATTCAATAACCGGGTCACGCTGAGCATAGGCGCGGAGGTGTATGCCCTGACGGAGCTGTTCCATGCTGTCTATATGGTCCATCCACTTAGAATCAACCACACGGAGCAGGATAACACGCTCAACCTCGCGCATATTTTCTCCAAACAGCCCTTCCTTTTCGGCGTATTTCTCATTTATTACAGGTGTGAGCAGGGCTGTAAGACTTTCGGCGGTCATCCGGTCGATTGTATAATCGTCGAAATTGAATGTTCCCTCCGGAAACTCGCCGAAAATTGCGGTAAGGCTGTCACGCAGAGCCTCCCAATCCCATTCTGCCGCATTGTCTGCGGCTGCGGCGTATTTTGAAACCACCGAAGAAAGCACAGCGCTGACCATTTTCTGTATACTGTCGCTTATGTCGACGCCGTCTAACACCTCGTTGCGCTGACCGTAAATCATTTCACGCTGCTGATTGTTAACATCGTCGTACTGAAGGACATGCTTTCTTATATCAAAGTTCCTGCCCTCAACACGGGACTGCGCCGTTTCAATAGCGTTTGAAACCATGCGGCTTTCCAAGGCTTCGCTTTCGTCAAAGCCAACCATTGCCATAACACGCTCGATTTTATCGGAGGCGAAAAGACGCATAAGGTCATCCTCAAGAGAGAGGAAGAATCTCGATTTACCTATATCGCCCTGACGGCCGCTTCTGCCTCGGAGCTGGTTATCGATACGGCGGCTTTCGTGACGCTCCGTACCTATAATATAAAGACCTCCTGCCTCTAAGACCTCCTTTTGTGCAGGGATAATATCCGTCTTGTACTTATCGTTGAGCTCACGGAATTTCGCTCTTGCATCAATAATTTCCTCATCATCGGTTTCGCTAAATCCCGTTACCTGAACAATCAGCTCCTCGCTGTAGCCGAGCCGTGCCATTTCGCTTTTTGCCATAAACTCGGAGTTTCCGCCGAGAACAATGTCCGTACCGCGCCCCGCCATATTGGTTGCAATCGTAACAGCGCCTTTTTGCCCTGCCTGAGCAACGATTTCAGCCTCTTTTTCGTGATGCTTTGCGTTTAACACATTATGCTTTATGCCGCGGCGTCTTAAGAGTGCGGAAAGCGCCTCGGACTTTTCAATTGAAATTGTACCGATAAGAACCGGCTGACCTTTTTCGTGTGCGGCAATTGTTTCGTTTACAACGGCATCAAACTTTGCCTTCTCCGTGCGGTATATAAGGTCGGGAAGATCCTCCCTCATCAACGGCTTGTTTGTGGGAATAACTATAACATCAAGCTTGTATATTTCCTGAAATTCGTCCTCTTCGGTCTGAGCCGTACCGGTCATGCCGGCAAGCTTGTCGTAAAGGCGGAAGAAATTCTGGAAGGTTATGGTTGCAAGAGTTTTGCTCTCGTTTTCAACTTTAACGCCTTCCTTTGCCTCAATTGCCTGATGAAGCCCGTCGCTGTACCGCCTTCCCAGCATCATACGACCCGTGAATTCATCAACTATTATAACCTGACCGTCCTTAACAACATAGTCAATATCGCGGCGCATTGTTCCGTGGGCCTTGATTGCCTGATTGATGTGGTGGGAAATGGTCATATTGGCAGGGTCTGTAAGATTTTCAAGATTGAACGCCTGCTCAGCCTTTTTAACGCCTCTGGGAGTAAGGGTAGCGGTTCTCGCTTTTTCGTCAACCACATAGTCGTAATCGTCATAAAGCTCCTCAAATTCCTGTTTGGAATCGGTTTCGGCAACCTTTTTGCATTTTAAGGTTCTGGCAAATATATTAGCCTGCTCATATAGGGCGGTGGACTTGTCACCCAGCCCCGAAATAATAAGAGGAGTTCTTGCCTCGTCAATTAAGATGCTGTCCACCTCATCGACAATGGCAAAGGCATGACCTCGCTGAACACGGCGCTCTTTGTAAATAACCATGTTGTCACGGAGATAATCAAAGCCCATTTCATTGTTTGTGCCGTAAGTAATATCGGCAGCATAAGCCTCGCGGCGTGCCGCATTATCTTTTTCATGAATAATAAGCCCAACGGAGAGTCCGAGAAAGTTATAAAGCTTGCCCATCCACTCGCTGTCACGCTTTGCAAGGTAATCGTTGACCGTAACGATGTGAACGCCCTTGCCTGTAAGGGCGTTAAGATACGCCGGGAGAGTTGCCACAAGAGTTTTGCCTTCACCGGTTTTCATTTCGGCGATTCTGCCCTGGTGA
Organism: Clostridiales bacterium; assembly: GCA_016303265.1. Lineage (GTDB taxonomy): Bacteria > Bacillota > Clostridia > Monoglobales > Monoglobaceae > SIG454. The sequence continues at coordinate 4,552 of JAEDLZ010000029.1, read as the reverse complement.
AGGACGATACCGCCGATAATTTGGACGGGAAAGTGCTTCATTCCGAGAACACGCCACGACGCTTCGCGGACAACTGCAAAGGCTTCCGGTAAAATATCGTCAAGAGTTTCACCGCCGGCTAAACGGTCTTTGAATTTCGGAGTCATTGCCTGAAGCTCGGCATCGCTCAGACTTTGCATTTTTTCGTCAAGAGCCAAAACCCGCTCCATAATCGGATTTATTCTTTTAAGCTCACGGTCACTGTATGTGCCTATGACCTTTTCTATAACACTTTTAATACTCATATTATCCTCCTTAGGTGGTTAAATGAAACCGGCAAAACACGGGGACGACCCGAAACCGGGTCTGCCGAGCCTTGCTGTAATGACTGCATTGGTTAAAGCGCGGGAGCGCTTTAATACTCATACATAGCTATTATACCATAATTTGCCGTGATATACAAGGGGGCAAATAACGAAATTTTAAAATATTCACAAAATATTTACAGGAATAAAATGAATAATTCGGAAAAAACCTGAATATAATCATATAAAAACGGGAGAGGGGACAAGAGAGTTGCTGAATATGGATACGGGACAAAGACTTATACGAAAAATCTTCAAAACAAAGGACAATACCGACAAAGAAACAGTAATGCAATTAAAGCAGCTTAAGGCGGCGAGGAACAAGGTCCGCAGCGAGCTTGAGATTTCAATGAACAACTACAATCATGTTACGGAAAACGAGCTTATGGATTTTTATATATACAAAATCAGGTCGCAGCAAGCATTGGAGCAGTATCTGATAAGAGAAATAAGAAGGGTTGAAAAAGAAATTTCATGAAGAAATGAGCCTCAACACACCGAAAAGTGAGTGAGGCTCATATTTTTGTGCGGATAAAGGTTAAATGGGAATTTTTTGACCCTCCGGATTATGTCGGAGCGGTTGACAAATGTCGAAAAATATAATAAAATATAATTTAATGCGAGATTTTGATTCGCAGCGGGAAAATGCCACGGTTTACAGCGTTTTCAGCCGCATAAACATAGACGGAGGACAGGTATTGAGGTGGAACATATGAATTATTTTCTCGGAATAGATATTGGTTCAACAACAACAAAGCTGGTTCTTCTTTGCGATAATGAGATAGTTGAGCAGATGTATGAGCGCCATTTTTCACAGGTTCGCGAAAAGTGCATTGAAATGCTCGAAAAGATACTGCCGACGGTGGGAGAAAATAAAGTCTGTGTAGCCATTTCCGGCTCAGCGGGGCTTGGTCTTGCCGAAGCGACGGGCTTGGATTTTGTTCAGGAAGTTTACGCCGAAGGGGAAGTTGTAAAAAATATTGAGCCGGATACTTCCTGCGTTATCGAACTTGGCGGTGAGGATGCGAAAATTATCTTCTTTGACGGAGGAACGGACGAGAGAATGAATGGTTCTTGCGCAGGGGGAACAGGTGCGTTTATCGACCAAATGGCAACTCTTCTTGATGTTACTCCGGAGGAATTGGACCGGCTCAGCCTTAATTATACCAGGTACTATCCGATTGCGTCCCGCTGCGGCGTTTTTGCCAAAACCGACATACAGCCGCTTCTTAATCAGGGCGCAAAAAAGGAGGATATAGCAATAAGCATTTATCAGGCGGTTGTTAACCAGACCATTGCCGGACTTGCGCAAGGCAGAAAAATCACGGGGAAGGTTTTGTTCCTCGGCGGGCCGCTCTATTACTGCAAGGGACTTCGGGAGTGCTTTAAGAAAACCCTTAAGCTAAGCGATGAGAATGCGGTTTTTCCCGAATACGGCAGATTTGCGGTAGGACTTGGCGCGGCCCTTTATGCAAAACGGCTGGAGCGGCAGTTTTCCGCTAAGGAAATAATAGACAAAATTAAAAGCGTCAAAAGCAGTCAGGGGGCTGACAGACTTCCCGCACTGTTTAACAGCGAGGCGGAGTATGAGGAGTTTGTTTCCCGTCATGAAAAGGCGGCGGTTTCGGAGCTTCCGATTGAGGACTATACAGGGGATGCCTACCTTGGAATTGACTGCGGAAGTACGACGACAAAGCTTGTTCTGATTTCTGAGGATAAGAAAATTTTATATAAATATTACTCCTCCAATAAGGGCAACCCCACACAGATTATAAAGGAGCAGCTTAAAGAGGTATACCGCCTTTGCGGCGATAAAATAAAAATCTGCGGCAGCGCGGTTACCGGCTACGGAGAGGAGCTTATAAAAAATGCCTTCTCGGCGGATTACGGAATCGTTGAAACAATTGCCCACTATACAGCGGCAAAATACTTCTGTCCCGATGTTGATTTTATAATCGACATAGGCGGTCAGGATATTAAGTGCTTCAAAATAAAAAACGGGGCGATTGACAGTATTATGCTCAACGAGGCGTGCTCGTCGGGGTGCGGCTCTTTCCTTGAAACCTTTGCAAAATCCATGGGATATTCCATCGAGGAGTTTGCCCAAAAAGGCATTTTGGGAAAGATGCCGGTGAATCTGGGCAGCCGCTGTACCGTGTTTATGAATTCCTCCGTCAAGCAGTCCCAAAAGGACGGCGCAACGGTTGAGGATATTTCGGCAGGACTTTCAATCAGCGTTATTAAAAACGCCATATATAAGGTCATAAGAGCGGGAAGCCCTGACGAATTGGGCAAAAATATAGTGGTTCAGGGCGGAACCTTTTATAATGACGCAGTCCTTTGCGCCTTTGAAAAGGAACTGGGCAGAAATGTTATAAGACCGAATATAGCGGGGCTTATGGGCGCCTTCGGAGCGGCGCTGTATTCAATGAAATGCAAAAAGTCGGGGCTTATAACGCCGGAGGGGCTGGAAAACTTTGTCCATACATCCAAGGCGGCAACCTGCAACGGCTGCACAAACCATTGCCGTCTTACGATAAACACCTTTGAGGGTGGAAAACGGTTTATATCAGGCAATCAATGCGATAGGTGCGCAGGCGTCAAGCCGACGGAGCCGCTGCCGAATCTTTACGAATTTAAACGGGAATACCTGACGGGACTTAGGTCAAAACCGGGAAAACGGGGGAAAATAGGTCTTCCGCTGGCTTTGGGAATGTACGAACTTTTGCCGCTGTGGCACGGAATCTTTGATTCTCTGGGCTTTGAGGTTGTGGTGTCGGAAATGTCCACAAGGCGGACATATGAGAAAGGTCAGTTCTCAATACCTTCCGATACGGCATGCTATCCGGCAAAAATTATGCACGGGCATATAGAGTTTTTAGCGGGAGAGGGCGTGGATTATTATTTTTATCCCTGCCTTACCTATAATGTTGACGAGCACGCCTCGGACAATCATTACAACTGCCCTGTTGTTGCCTATTATTCGGAGCTGCTTTCGGGAAATGTAGAGGGATTGACAAAGGAAAATTTCCTATATCCCTATCTTAATATAAACAATAAGCGTGAGCTTAAAAATGAGCTTTACAAATATCTTAACGAGAAAATAGGCGGATTTACAAAAAGTGAAATAAGCCGTGCAGTTTCGGCGGGCTTTAAAAGCTACGACAAGTATATGCAGGCTGTCCGCAGCGAAGGGGAAAAAGCCATTGAGTACGCAGGGGCGAAGGGCAAAAGGATAATGATTCTTGCGGGAAGACCTTATCATATCGATAAGGAAATCAATCACGGAATAGATAAGCTTGCCAATATGCTTGGCTTTGTGGTTGTAAGTGAGGATAGCGTGTGCAATCTTGCACCGCCGCAGAAGGTTAAAGTTTTAAATCAATGGACATACCACGCAAGGCTGTACCGTGCGGCAAGGTATGCGGCGGAACATTCCGATACGGAGCTTGTTCAGCTTGTGTCCTTCGGCTGCGGCGTTGACGCCATAACGACCGACGAGGTTCGCTCTATCCTCGAGGACAGCGGAAAATTCTATACACAGCTTAAAATAGACGAAATAACTAATCTGGGCGCGATAAAAATAAGGCTTCGCAGTCTTATGGGCGCACTTGACGAAAGGAGCGGTGATAATGCAAGGTGAGTATATAAAATTTACCGAGGAAATGCGGAAAACTCACACTATTCTGGTTCCGAATATGCTTCCGGTTCACTTCAAGCTTCTTATTCAGGTGCTGAGAAAGCACGGCTACAAAATGGAACTGCTGGAAACCACAAACCACAGTATAGCGGAAACGGGTCTGAAATATGTTCATAACGACACCTGTTATCCTGCCATTTTGGTTATAGGTCAGTTTATTGAGGCAATTCAGAGCGGAAAGTATGACCCGGATAAGGTTGCGCTCATGCTTTTTCAGACCGGCGGCGGCTGCCGTGCCTCGAATTATGTGTCGCTTTTAAGAAAGGCTCTTATTAAGGCGGGATACGGCAATGTTCCGGTTGTTCCGCTTAGCCTTGCGGGGATTGAGAGCCATCCGGGGTTTAAGCTCAATCTTTCAATCTGCCATAAAATGGTTTACGGCGTGCTTTACGGGGACTTACTGCTGTCATTGGTGAACCAGACCAAGCCCTACGAGAAGAACGCCGGCGACAGCGAGAAGCTGGCGGATTATTATACGGAAAAGCTTGTTGCCGAAATGGAAAATGAG
>JAEDLZ010000028.1 GCA_016303265.1 Clostridiales bacterium | reverse complement strand
TTTCCGCAGGAATATACAGGAGCAACAGAGGAGCAGTTAAAATTTGAGAATACAATTGTGTTTGCACTTGATGTTGCCGAGGCTCCGGTTAATGACAGTATGGAAAATGCTGAGTCTGCGGAAACAATATATCTGCCGATACCGAAAAGCAGGGCAAATGAAATAGCGAAGGCTCATGATGAAGGCGGTATAGAGGACTGCGTGTATTATGGCTTTGAAAGTGCAATTGAGGGAATTGACGGTCAGATATTCGGTGATATGCAGGATTTTGATAAGCTTAATGATATAGCCGAGAGATATGTGTCATATTCGCAGTCGGACAGAGTAACGTTCAAAGCTGTAATTGAGAGTGAAGAGCCTAAAAGTCTTGACGAAATAAGAGATATTGCGGAAAACCTGCATAGGTACAAACTTTCATATTATGCAGATTCGGCAGAAGCATTTGCAAAGGACTACCTTGCACACAATCTGCCGAAGGGTTTTGATATGAATTTCTTTAAGCAGACAAACCTTACTCAACTCGGAAAGATGCTTGCAGAAAGACTCGGTGCGTCATTCACGGAATACGGAGTGGTATCGGCAAGAGATAAGGGACTGTATGACATAGTTCCGTGCGATGATGAGCAAACGGAAAAGCAAACAGAGGAGATGGGAGGAATGCAGATGTGATTAACCGTGAAGAAATTGCGAAAAATGTTCAGCGGCTGTTGCAGGGATATGCCGATTCAAGCAACGACATTAAAATAACCGCAAGAACACCAAAGGAAGCCGATGTGTATATAGACGGCAAGCTGTTTAACACATATCTGACAGAGGAAAAGAGGTTCAAAAACAATATCGTCAAGCCACAAAAGCTTGACGATATTTTCAAAATAACCGTTAATATTTCACGGGACGATTTGGCTGAAACAAAATCACAGTACGAAGGTGCGGAAATTCAGCTTCCGGCAACGGAAAATGAGATTAAAGACGCTTTCGAAAGAGCGAGAATAACCGGGGAAGAGCAGCCGTACACAATTAAAAAATGCAGACTGTACAATACGGACACGGAAATTGATTTGAGTGCCGGGGCGGACTATATTGCAAAGCTTAATTATCTTGCAAAAGTTATGAGCAGATTCTCGGTATATGAACATAAACAGTTTCGGGGGTACAGACAGAAAAAAGGTCTCTCGCTTACGGATATTGATGACCTTATAAATATAGCATACAACCTGCATTGCTGCGAATTGGTTGACGGTGTGTGCGATGCCGAAACACTTGGCAGAATGTATGCCGATAACGGAATGCTTGAATGGCTGGAAAATGCAAATAAGGAAATATGGCGTTTCATTGATTACAAAGCAATCGGGGAAAACATTCGGGATACCGAAAAAGGAATTTTCACGGAGGACGGGTATTTTACTTGCAATGAAAATGAGTTTTCAAAGGTATATGACGGAGTTAAATTCCCCGAAATATTTGACGATGATAAATACATTTTCAAACTGTATATAGCGCCGAAAAAATCAGACGGCGAAAAGCCGGAAAGGTGGCTTACGCTCCCGGTTTCAAAGGAAGGTAAAGCCAACTTTTTAAGAGAACTCGGTGCAGACAGCTTTGACGACTGTGTTTTGCTTGCAGTGCAGAGTATGGAAGCCAATATCCCAATGTGCGTTAAAGATCTGTCACAGCTCGGACTGTTAAATTCACTTGCACACAGAATGCGTGATATGGAAAAGTCGGGCGAGCTTTCAAAATTCAAAGCCGTACTTGAAGGATTCGGGTGCGAAACTCTTGAATGTGCCACCGAATATGCAAACAGACTGCAGGATTTTATTTTGTATCCCGAAGCGTCCTCTGCAATAGAATACGCAAAGGAGATATACACCGAAACCTTTGGCAGAGTTATTCCGGAAGGCTTTGAAAAGCACTTTAATTTTGCGTCATATTCTGTTGAGCTTATGAAAACCGACAAGACCGCAGTAACCGAGTATGGCGTGATTAAGGATAAGGCGGCACAAAACGAACCGTCCTGACGGCAAGACAAGGAGGTGCGAACTGTGAATAAAGTAAACATAACGGATAAGGGCATTTTGGAGTATTACGGAAACAGAGTAGGGTTTGTAAAGAATGACACAGCATATGTAGACGAAATGTTCAGAAAAAAAGATATCGAGGAATTTCTGGCGGGTGAAAACAGCTTGAATATCGAGTGGCGAAATGACATCTATGACAGACTTGTGCAGGGCAATGTTGAAGTTTCGGAAAGTCTGACGGTTAAAAGATGCCGTTTGTATCAGCTTAAAGCGGCAACCGATATCCGTATGCGTTTCATCGGGTATGACGAACTGAAAGACCGTGGCTTTGCCGAACCGAACATTGACGATTACAGAGTTGTATATGACGGAAGTATGGGGACGGATAATCTTGAAGAAATATATGCAAAGTTTGACGCGCAGGAAAAACCGAAAGATTTTGAGGAAAGCGGTATATACATATCCGATGTAATAGAGCTTTATGATGAGGAAACAAACGAGTTTTACTATGTCAACACGTAGGGATTTCGAAGGATAGACGACTTCGCAAAGCCGAAATTTGAGGTGTGCAGACAGCGGACAAAGGAAAACGAGAGTGTACCCGAAAAAGAGCCGGAAAGAGCTGATAAGGAGGTTTATGAGCCGAAAAAAGAACCCGAAACCATAGAGCCGACACAAGATGCCGAAGAAACATTTCAGGTCGAAACCTTCAGAATTACAATGTAGCATATATGCGTATGAGAGGAGGTGAAAGCCGTGAAATTGGAGGCAAGAATATCGGCAATTATAGCCGATGAAAAGTTAAAGGCATACGCAAGCGTCTGCGTCAATGATTCTCTTTTGATTAAGGGAATCAAAATTATTGACGGAAAGCACGGGCGGTTTGTTGCGATGCCGTGCAGAAAAACAAAAAACGGAGAATTTAAGGACATAACTTTTCCGATAACCGCTGAATTGCGAAAAGAGGTGGAACAGGCAGTCCTTGAAGCATACTCAAAGAAACTGGAGGAAATGTAATATGATGAAATTTATCTTGTCAAAAGAAAACTTTAAGAACAAACTGCGCGATAAAAGCGGTCAGGGGGCTTTGGACACAGCTGTGATTTGTGAACCTTTTTTTAGATTGAGGGAGGTGTTCGGTTAATGAAGAAGTTTAAACAAAAATGTCTTATTAAATTCGTAAATACTAAGAATAAACTTAAAGCAAGACTGTCGGGTAACAGTGGACAAGGTTCTGTTGAGACGGCAATTCAAATTCTTATAGCGGTAGTTTTGGGAGCACTTATTCTTGCAGGATTGTATGCCTTAATGAAGGACACCATCTTGCCGACATTAACTACCAAAATTCAGGAAATGTTCAACTATACAAACTAAAACGGAGGCTGCGTGATGAAAGATAAAAGTTTAACAGACATAAATAAACTGTGGGAATATGTGTGCAACGGAAATGTTGAAAAATTAAAGGAATACTATACAAGCGGCGGCAGCGCCAATAAGCGGTATTCCAAATTCGGAGAAGAACATTCTCTGCTTATGGGAGCGTTTCGCAACAATCAATTTGAAACTGTGGAGTATCTTATGTCAGAGGGTGAGAGGCTGTCTCCGAAAGAAACAACTGAAATTAAAACCGAGCTGCAAAAGCTTGGACTTATGCAGAAACTTGCGGAACCGGAAGAACAGGAATCTGATATGGATATGACGCATGGAATGTAACAATCTGTCGATAAAAAAAGTCTCCCAATAACCTTAAATACAGTATAACCTATTGACAAATAGGTTATACTGTGATATAATAGGATACAGATAAGGGAGGCGGCAGAATGGATAGCGTTGCAAAAAGAATCAATGAACTTAAAACCAAAATCGGTGAACTGCCTGTCGGGTATATATCAAAGAAAAATATAAACGGAAAAACACGGTATTATCATCAGTGGACAGAGTTTGGTAAGATAAAAAGCAAATATATTAAAGACGGAGAGCTTGAAACACTGCAAGAGCAGATAGAACTGCGGAGAAAATTGCAGAAAGAGCTGAAGGCTCTTGAAAAGGAGGTGCCGAAGATGAAAAATGTACCTTTAACGGAATTTCACACAAAGGTGTCGGCAGGCGAAAGTCTTATGCGGATGACGGAATCGGTCAGACGATATGAACGGCGTGACTGTTTCAAAAGTATAAAAAAATTTCTGGAATTGCCGAATGAACCGAGAATATGCGTCATATACGGTTTGAGAAGAACTGGTAAAACAACAATGCTGTTTCAGACGATACAGGATATGACGGCAGAGGATTTCTCAAAAACCGTATATATAAAAATTGAAACCGATGATACAATGGCGGGGCTGAATAAGGATTTGCAACTGCTCTATGACAGTGGGATAAGAAATGTGTTCATAGATGAAATAACGCTGATGAGCGACTTCATAGACTCGTCCTCGCTTTTATCGGATGTGTATGCGGCTATGGGTATGAAAATCATACTGTCGGGTACTGACTCGCTGGGATTTTGGCTTGCAAAAAATCAGGAGCTTTATGACAGAGCATACAGTATCCACACGACATTTATACCGTTTCGTGAATATTCAAGACTTCTTAAAAAGGATGATATAGATGAATATATTCGATACGGCGGAACGCTCCGTGCAGGCGAAATTGATTTTGACGATGGGGATTTGCTCTCGGAGGAATCGGCATTCCGCAGTGATGAATCGACAAGGCGATACATCGACACGGCGATCAGCAAGAATATACAGCATTCACTTGTACACTGTGAAGACGGCGGACAGTTTCGGCATCTGTACACATTATATGAGGCAGGTGAGCTGACAAGCGCTATCAACAGAATAATCGAGGATATGAACCACAGATTTATACTCGAAGTTCTGACAAGAGATTTTAAGTCAAATGATTTGAAGCTTGCGGCAAAAAATCTGCGCGGTGAGGCAAACCCCGAAAAGAGGACGGATATACTTGATGATGTTGATGTTGAAGCGGTAACTCAAAGGCTTATGGATATACTTGAAATCCGCAACAGTGAGGATCGGAAAATCGGTATAACAAAAACGCATATAGAGGAAATCAAAGAATACTTGAAAGCACTTGACTTAATCTATTATACCTCTGTCGAAACAACAATTCCGGGTGCGGCACCTTACGATAACATAGTGTTTACACAGCCGGGAATGCGATACTGTCAGGCACAGGCGCTTGTTCATTCGCTGATGAAAGACAGCTTGTTCAGCACTCAGAGCGAGCAGATGAAAGAGCTTGTTACAAACCGTATTCTTGATGAAGTAAAGGGCAGAATGCTTGAAGATATTGTCCTTATGGAAACCGCAAAAAAATTGAACCCCAAAAGGTATAGGGTGTTTAAGCTGAAATTTGCGGCAGGAGAGTTCGATATGGTGATCTATGACCGTGAGAAAAATGTATGCGGAATTTATGAGATTAAACACAGCGATAAATCCGACGCAAATCAGTACAGACATCTTGCAGACGCTGACAAGTGTGAGCAGACAGAGCGCAGGTTCGGGCAAATCGTGAGTAAAGCTGTGCTTTACAGAGGCGAGAGCTTTGAAGCGGAAAACGGAATTGCATACCGAAATGTCGAGGAATATCTGAAAAACGATATTACCGATTTTAATCTTGAACAGGTTATGGACAGCGATATACAAAGTGGAATGGATTTGATATAAAAAACGGAATTTCCGGGCGTTTTACACTGCCCGGCTTTTTCTGTGGGAAAAGAGGAGCTGCGATTGAATGTATTAAAACTACTTCTCATACTGTGTATTTTAATTCTTGCATCGGTAACGGACTTTAGGAAAAGGGAAGTTCCGAACATATACATCATACTGATAATACTTATGGCACTGATAGATTTTCGGGCATCGAATATGCTCGGAAGCGTTATATCGGCGCCTTTTTATTTTGCCCAAAAGGACGGGGAAAGTATGGGCGGAGGCGACTTGAAACTCGCTTTCGCTCTCGGCTTTTCATTGGGGCTTGCCAAATCTTTGATGACCGTTATATTCGGGTGCATTGTATTTATCACGGCAGGGGCCGTATGTGAAACTGCAAACGGAAAGAAAGGAAAGCTCTTTCCGTTTGTTCCGGCGCTTACGGCAGGATATATTATTACAATTTTAATGGAGGTGTTAGCTTGAAAATTCTTGAAGTATTCAAACAGAACCGTACTCGGCATAACCTGTATTGCCGTTTCGTTTGTCATTTGCTTTGTTGTTTCTCCGCTTTTAAGCAATACGGGCAATAAGACGGTAAATGTGGTGAGAGCCACACAGGAAATAAAAAGCGGAGATGAAATTACAAAGGATATGGTATCCGAAATTAAGATGTCAGACACAAATCAGCCGGAAAACATTATCGGCAGCATAAAGTCGGCAGTCGGGAAGTATGCGACAATGGATATGACAAAGGGCGATTATGTTCTTGAAAGTAAAATTGCCGATACGCCGTATGTTGAAAACACATACCTTGCAGGACTTGACGGCAGTAACCGTGCAATATCGGTAACGCTGAAAACCTTTGCAAACGGACTTTCGGGGAAACTTAAATCGGGCGATATTGTTTCAATAATCGCACCCGATTATAAAAAGACGGGAATTACCGAGGTGCCGCTTGAATTGCAGTATGTCGAGGTAATTGCCGCAACCGCAAAATCGGGCAGTGATGTGAGCGAGGATGCAAGCGATGAATCCGAGCTTCCGAGTACGGTAACACTTTTGGTGTCGGAGGAACAGTCGAAAATGCTTGCCGACCTTGAAAAGACAGGGACAATACATATGTCGCTTGTATATCGGGGAGACAGAAAAACAGCGGAAAAATTCCTAAAAACGCAGAAAGAACTAAATGACAGCCTAAAATCCGACAGTGCGGAAAACGCATCACAGCCGGAAGAAAGCGAGGCGGCAGGAGATGAAACACAGTGATAACAGAGTGCTTGCCGTGTGGGGATCGCCGTCCTGCGGCAAGACAACAATAGCCGCAAAAATTGCGGGATATATTGCGGATAAAGGCTTTGATGTCGCGCTTTTGCTCTGCGATACCGATGCGCCGCCGCTGCCGCTGCTTGTGCCGCCATCAGATATCGAAACGGAGAAATCTCTCGGCAGTATATTGGCGGCAGCAAGGATAACGGAAAATCTCGTTATGCAGAACGCAATAACCTTTAAGAAAAACAAGCATATTGTGGCGTTCGGTCTTATGAAGGGCGAGAACTCTTTTTCCTACCCGAAATATACACAGGTGCAGGCAAAGGAACTGATAGACGCACTTCGGGATATTGCGGATTTTGTTGTGATCGACTGTTCCTGTCATTTGTCTGACGATATACTCTCAACCGTGTCGCTTATCGAGGCGGACTGTGTGCTGCGGCTCATAAATTGTGATTTGAAATCAATATCATATCTTTCATCACAGCTACCGTTGCTTGCAGACAGCAGGTTCAAAAGCGATAAACAGCTTAAAGCCGCAAACAATGTGAAAAGCATTCACTCACGGGAAAATATCGAGCAGATTATTGGCGGAGTAACCTTCACAGTTCCGCACAGCGATTTGGTGGAAAGACAGTATCTTGAAGGCGAGCTTTTGAAAGATACGCCGGTAAAGAGAGAGTCAAAGGAATTTCGGGTAATGATTGAACAGATAGCCGAGGAGGTGTTTGAGCTTGATTAACCAAAATACTTCACACGATTTGTTTTTTGAACCGACAAAGGTCAGCGATTTTCCGAGTGTGCTTGAATCGGTTCAGAAATATATATCGCAAAACTATGCGTCGCTGCTCTTGGAAAAGGACAAGGACGAGGTAAAGACGCAGATAATGTTTCAGATACAAAAATATCTGTCCGATAACAGACTGAGGGTTGACGGTATGGATGAAAACGGGCTTGCAGATAAACTGTATACGGAAATGGCCGAGTATTCATTCCTTACAAAATACATATTCGGCAAGGGAATTGAGGAGATAAATATAAATGCTTGGAACGATATCGAGGTGTATTATTCGGGCGGAAGAAAAGAAAAACTTGACGAGCATTTTGAATCGCCGCAGCACGCCGTGAATGTGGTGAGGCGAATGCTCCACGCATCGGGAATGGTGCTTGACAATGCCGCCCCGGCGGTTTTGGGAAGTCTTACGAAAAACATAAGAATAGCCGTGCTGAAATCTCCGCTTGTGGACGATGACGCAGGAGTGAGCGCCTCTATCAGAATTGTAAATCCTATGAACTTTTCCAAACAGGATTTAATAGACTGCAAAACGGCAACGGAACCTATGCTTGATTTTCTTTCACAGCTCATACGGTACGGCGTCAGTGTGTGCGTTGCCGGGGCGACAGGCAGCGGAAAAACAACCGTTGCAGGGTGGATGCTCTCCACATATCCCGATGACAAAAGAGTGTTTACCATAGAAAGCGGCAGCCGTGAGGTGTCGCTCGTAAAGACGGAAAACGGCAAGGTGGTCAACAGTATTGTTCATACGCAGACAAGACCTTCGGAGAATGAGGCACAGAACATATCGCAGGTAAAACTGCTTGATATTGCTCTGCGCTTTAATCCGAACCTCATATTTGTCGGCGAGATAAGAGATGCGGAGGCATATGTTGCACAGGAGGCAAGCAGAACGGGCGTCCCGGTGCTTACAACAATTCACTCAAACTCGTGCGAGGCAACCTACCTAAGAATGGTAACGCTGTGTAAAAGAATGTTCGATGCAGCCGATAAGACGCTTTATGATCTCGTAACAGAGGCATTTCCCATAATCGTGTATGCGAAACAGCTTGAAAACGGCGAAAGAAAAATTATGGAGATAATGGAATGCGAAATAAAAACGGACGGAGAAAGAGTTTACAGAACCATATACAGATACAATATCATAGAAAATTATTATGACGAAACCGGCAGACTTATCATAAAAGGCGAGCATGAGTTCATCGGTGAAATATCAGAGGGGCTGAAAAAACGCCTGGTTGAAAACGGTCTGCCTAAAAGCGAACTTGAAAAAATATGCAGAAGGGAGGCGGCAGTATGCTGACATTAAGACTTTTTGCGTTTATCGCAATGGTTGTCGGAGCTTTGCGGTTAGCCGGAATACGATTGCCGGACTTGTTCAAAGCGGTGGTTTACAGACCGAAGTCGATAAAGGAGCAGATAGATGAGGCGACAAATAAGAAAAAGAAAAACTTTATACGGCGTGAAATTGAAGAAATAACCGATATTCTTAAAATGACGGGGCGTGAAGATAAAATCCCCGTTGTTTTTATTATCTGCGGAGTATTCGCAATATCGGGGGCGGTCTTGGCGGCGCTGTTTGATAATGCGTATATGATACCGCCGCTTGCAATTGGAATGATGTTCATACCCGTGTGGTATATAAAGCTAACGGCAAGCCACTACAAAAAAGATGTTTCGGAGGAGCTTGAAACGGCTCTGTCGATTATAACCACAGCATATATCCGAAACGAGGATATTGTAACCGCTGTTGAGGAAAACATATCATATCTCAATGCACCGATAAAAGATGTTTTTACGGATTTTCTTGTTCAGCTAAAACTGATCGACTCGGACACCGATAAAGCAATATTGAGCCTTAAAGAAAAGATTGACAATGATGTGTTTCACGAATGGTGCGACGCACTTTTGCTGTGTCAGCAGGATAGAGGACTGAAAACAACATTGAGTCCTATTGTCGCAAAGCTCTCGGATATCCGTGTGGTAAATTCGGAGCTTGAACTGATGCTCGCAGAGCCTCGCAAGGAATTTATCATAATGGCAATTCTGGTGGCAGCCAATATCCCTATTATGTATTTCTTAAATAAAGACTGGTACAATGTTTTAATGCATACGGCAGTCGGGAAAATGGTGCTGGCATTGGATATATCCGCAATCTTTATATCATCGGCATTTGTGGTAAAGCTGACAAGACCGATAGAGTTCAGGAGGTGATTGGTATGAAAAATACAGAGTTATGTCCGAAATGTCAGGTCGGAGCTGATGCGTATAAGCTTGATCCCAAAGAGCCGATGTGTCCGTATCTGCACTGTCATAACGGAGAAAAATGCACAATGTTCAAAGAAATGACCGGAGGCGATGACAAATGAGAGTGATAATTCTTATGGCCGGAATTGCCTTCGGTCTTTATTTTATCATAGCGGACAGACTGAAAATACCGTATCTTAAAGCGTCAAAAGCGATAATGAATATGGGCAGGAAAGACCGCAGACTTACAACGGTAATCGAGGCAGTGATAATGGATTTGAGCATTAAGCTGTCGAGATTTATACCTATGGATATGTACAGAAAAAACAGACTTGCGGCAACGCTGAAAGCAGCCGGAATAAGTATGACTCCGGAATGCTATCAGGCGCACGCAATCATAAAGGCATTGGCAGTCGGACTTTTGATACTGCCGTGCCTTTTAATATTTCCGCTTATTTCGGCGGCTGTGGTTGTGCTTGCGGTGCTTGTGTACTTTAAGGAAATACAAAAGGCGGAAAAGCATATGGAATCACGCAGAGAAGAAATTGAAACGGAGCTTTTAAGATTTGTTTCAACGGTAGAACAGGAGCTTGCATCAAGCCGTGATGTGCTTTCAATTTTGGAAGGGTTCAAAAAGAATACTGCTCCGGCATTTGCAGATGAACTTGGAATTACCTGCGCGGATATGCGTTCGGGCGGATACGAGGTGGCGCTGATGAGAATGGAGGCGAGAGTTAATTCTCCGCAGCTTTCCGATGTTGTGCGAGGACTTATATCCGTAATCCGTGGCGATAACGGAAAGATGTATTTTCAGATGCTTTCGCACGACTTCAAACAGATGGAACTTCGCAAGCTGAAAGCAAAGGCACAGAAAATACCCGGAAAAATCCGTGTGTTCTCGATAATTATGCTGATGTGCTTTTTGGCGACATATCTGATAGTTATAGCCTATCAGATTATTCAGTCGATAGGAGTTATGTTTTAGGAGGCGAAGATGGTGAACAGAGAAGAAATATTTTATAAAAAACTGACAGAGGAATACGATACATTTATGGAAGAAATCCGTGATTGGTATTTGGAGAAGGTGGTTGAAAATTCTGAATACATTGCCGATTACAGAAATATATACGAATATCTTATGAGGGACAAGCCGATAAATGAAAACACAAACCTTGAACATTTTCTGAAAATGAACACACCGATAAAAACAATATGTGAGATTTTTCAGGAGAATAAACCGCCCATTTATGATTTGGTCAATCCGACGATATGGAATATTGGCGAAAAAGAAATATTTGATGCTGATTACAGCGAAATAAAGGCGAGGTTTATGCAGAGAATCGAGGAAAACTATAACGAAATGGCAAATCCGGAGTGGGGCAAAAATGTATATAACGATTTATATATGCTCTGCGATTATATGAAAAACCATATTGGCAAAGAAAGCGAAGCAGATGTTAAAATCCTTATGCAGTTTGAAAATCCGCTGAAACTGATTAAGGAAATGCCGGTCCAGGACAATAACTGCGGCGATAAAATTGCGTCAGCGGCAAGATTTGTGCAATGGTTGGATGTATTGACAATGCCGTATGAACTTGATTCCGAAAATGTAATCAGGGAATCGGTTTACAGACACGATGCGATTACCGATCTAATCAGCATTGTTCCGAAACATGATTTTAATACAACGATGCAGTGGCTTGATTTTTACAGGAATTTGGACAATGAAAGCGATGCTGCCGCGGAAACAAATAACCCTTATGAGAGATTTATAGATGCAATGCGGGAAATAGCTGATAATAACAGTGAGCAAACCTTACAGGAGCTATATTGTATGTCATGGGAGCATCAATTGCTTGAAAATGAACTTGTTGAGGCTGCAAAGTATCTTGATAACGGGGGGAACATTGAAAAGGTTGCAAAGCTTGCCAAGTATGGGTATTTTGATACACCTTATGAAGAGAATCCCATATCGGCAGATGAATTTTTAGAACAGAATAATCCAAGCGGAATGAGTATGATGTAGGAGGTGAAAGGCTGTGACGCGGTATGAATTTATGCGGAAAAGGCTGAAAGATAAAAGAGGCAGCGGATACATAGATGTTGCGGTTATCGTACTTTCCGCAATCTTGGTAATCGCACTGGCAACAAGCGTGTTTCCGGTATATATAGCAAAATCGCAGCTTGACAGTTTTACGCAGGAATTATGCCGTGAAGCCGAGATATGCGGAAAAGTAGGAAGTGAAACCTCAAGCCGTGAACTTAAACTGAAAGAACGGCTTGGAATTTCTCCGAATGTGGAATGGTCAAAATCAGGTGCAATTCAGCTGAATGAGGAATTTACCGTGACGGCAACATTGGAGTATAATATCGGATTCGGAGCATTTGCGTCGTTTCCGATAACACTTATCTCAAAGGCAATCGGAAAGAGTGAGGTGTATCACAAATGAGAAAGTTTAATAACAAAGGCAACGCAACTGTTCTCGCCGTTTCTGTGTGCCTTGCCATAATCTTTGTAATGTGCGTGATTTTTGAGTATATGCAGATACTGATCATAACCACAGGTATAAGAAATGCGGTCGAGTCGGCGGCAGTGTCAACAGTGGTGGCAAACTATGATGAAATATACAGTCAGCTTCGAGAGGGGTATAGCGGAGGATATGTATATCAGGATACAGCGTTTAGCGAAAGTATAGATACTGGAAATATCTATACGCGCCTTGATTCGCTTCTCGCTTTGACGGAAAGCGGAGATGAGCATATTAAACGGCGCAGTGACGGTACGGTTGAGTACAGTATATCAAATATGCGGCTGGAATTTGAGAATGCCGATTATGCACCGGGGAGTACTGCAAAGAACTTGAATGCAACAGTGTATCTTGATGTAAAAATTCCTGTCATATACGGCGGAAGAACAATTGCGACACTTGCACCGACAATGCGTGTGAAGGCATCGTATGCCCCAAAGTTTTAGAACTGTGTGTCAAATGCCGAGAGTGATATATGTTGCTTGTGCCGAAAAATTGCTTATGCAAAATATATTCGTAGACTTTTGAAAACTTGTGTGGTATGTTGTTTGCTTGAAAGGAGGCATCGACTATGCCAAATATATATGATGAGTTTTCAAAATGGCTCAAAGGTGATGAACAGAGGTTTTGTGATGAGGTGATGGGCGATATTGAGGTGTATATCAAAATCAGATATAATGATGAAATTGATCTGATATACAGTTTTCACAGAACTGTTGATGGTGAGATTGTTGCAGGAGAGGATTTAAAATATCAAGCTCTGTACTACCGACCGGAGGACAAGCTCTACGATGTGCAGTACAAATTACATTACAGACTGCGGGATTTTGCTGAACTTGAACGCGGATGCGAAACCGAACGTGTAGAATTTGAAAAATACGTCAGAGAACGTGTAGAGCAAATTGTATCACAGTATTCGGACAGCATAGTGGTTGACGATGAAGCAAGAAAAAGGGTTGAACGCTATGAGCGTGACATTGATGAGGCGGCGAGAAAAATATATCTCAATGAAACCGATGCGGAATTCTCATACAAATGCGAGTATTCCGTAGAACAATTTGAAAAATACCTTATAAAGTATATCTCCGAGCGTGAAAAAATAATTCGCAGTGTGGTGGAGGAGTACCATGAGAAACGTAAAGACGAAATCAGGGATGACATCATACATAATATTCTGACAAAAGAAAGGTTGGAATTATATAAGCAGGGCAAGGATAAACAAATTGAAATTGTCAAGAAAATTATAGACTCTATCCCTCAAGACTGCAGGACGGTTAATGTTACAACGGTAATTGACGGCAAAGAACTCACATTTAAAACCGAAGCTTCGGAACTTCGAAGGGATTGCAAAAGTACATATTCAACATGGTATATTAAGACACCGGACAGAGAAGATTATGAAAGATTGTATGGAAGATGTTCCGGGTATAAGCCGGAGGACATAACAAAAATTACATTCAGCAGAAAAACACTATATGAAAGAGAGGAAAAACAAAATGCGTAAAAGTATAAAAGTTACGGTTATCGCTTTAACTGCAGCAATACTTACGGGCGGCACACTATATATGTGCCGTCCCAAAGAGAATACTGAGGTGCCGGACAATGCAATAACGGAAAGTATTCCGACAGATGTAAAAGTTGATATAAGAAAGACACAGGAGGACATTCCGGAA
>JAEDLZ010000150.1 GCA_016303265.1 Clostridiales bacterium | reverse complement strand
CGATAATTATGCTGACTACCAAGGACGAAACCTTTGATAAGGTGCTGGGTCTTGAAATGGGCGCGGACGATTATATGGTAAAGCCCTTTGAAATGAAGGAGCTTATGGCGAGAGTTAAAGCGGTTCTCCGCCGCACCGCAGAGCCGTCGGAAAAAACGGATGATGAAGTGGTTATCGGGGATTTGAGAATAAATCAGACCACTCATGAGGCAACAATAAGAAATAAAAAATTGCCGCTTCCTCTTAAGGAGTTTGAGCTGCTGACCTTTCTTGTGAAAAATAAGAATAAGGTGTTCACCCGTGAACAGCTCCTTGAAAAAATTTGGGGCTATGACTTTGCTCCGGACTCCAGAACCGTCGATGTACATATAAAAAGACTCCGTGAAAAAATAGAAAGTCCGGAAAATCCGTGGAAGATACAGACTGTGTGGCGTGTCGGATATAAATTTGAAATAAAGTAAGGATATGTTATGTTCAGAAAAACGATTTTTTCTCATATGATGTATATAAATATGTTCACGGTGATAATCGGAACGATATTCCTGACAAGTTTGCAATATTTTTTACTTACCCAATATATGACCTACAGAAATGAAAAAAATCTCAAGGAGGACGCTCAATCCATAGTTGAGATGGTAAACAGGGAGGGGACGCTTGGCAGTGAGCATATAAAAAGCTATCTGGAGGGTTTTGCCCAAAGCTCGAATTACAGTGTATTTGTGGTAGATACAACGGGACGAATAGCAATAGAGATTGCGGCGGGTGAGGAGTTTAACCAAAGCACAACATACATAGATAAAAGCTATCTCCGTGACAGCGAATATACCTTAAGGGGAACGCTTGACGGAACCTTTAAAAAGGAGATGGATATATATGTTGCGCCTATATTGGTTACGGATTCGGACGGAACGGTTTCAACTCTTGGCGGAATTATAATAAGCACACCTCAGCCGGTCAAGCAGATTCTGAGCAACCAAATTACACGCATATCTGTATCTTCTACGCTTATCGTATTGATTTTGGCGTTTATGTTCTCTTATTACTCAGCCGTAAACATAGTCCGTCCGATTAAAATTATAGGCAACAGCGCAAAAAAATTTGCCACGGGCGAATTTGGCGAAAGAGTTGAGCTGCCTAAAAACGACGGTAAAATAACAGAGCTTAATGAGCTTGCGGAAACCTTTAACAACATGGCGTCCGAGCTTGAACACTTTGAGGAGATAAGAAATAATTTCGTGTCCGATGTATCTCATGAGCTGCGTACGCCCATGACTACCATAACAGGTTTTGTCGACGGAATTTTGGACGGAACTGTGCCGGAGGGGAAGGAAAAGGAGTATTTGCAGATTGTTCATGACGAGTGCCGAAGGCTTACAAAGCTTGTCAATTCCTTCCTGGAAACAACAAGGAATCTTAATCAGAGAATTGAGCTGGATATTACGAATTTTGATATAAACAGACTGATAACACAAACGGTGGTAGGTTTTGAAAGTCGGGTTGACGAAAAAAATATAAAGGTTAATATTGAGCTGTGCGATGATATATGTGTTGTATGTGCCGATAAAGATGCAATCAAGCGAGTGGCGACCAATCTTATGGATAATGCTGTAAAGTTCACTCCCGAAAACGGCGAAATAACCATAAGTCTTACGGAGAAACAGCAGGATATTGATATATCCTTTAAAAACACGGGAAAAGGAATTCCCAAAGAAGAGCAGAATCTTATATTTGAGCGGTTTTATAAGGAGGATAAGTCCCGTTCGGAGAATAAGAGCGGGACGGGCATTGGTCTTTATATAGTAAAGTCGCTTATAAACCGTCACGGCAAAAGCATAACGGTTGAAAGTGTACCGGATAAATATACGGTGTTTCGATTCAGTCTTGCCAAAGGAAAGCTTTAAAGTTCACATAAAATTCACTTTTGTTACACTAAAGCGTAACAAAAGAATATTATTATAAAAATGTAAGTGGGGGATATGGATATATTTCTCAAAGAAGCGATTGCATTGCCGCCGAGGCATAACAGTACAGGCAATGCAATGCGCTTTGCCAAAAAAAGAAAAAGGTGTGATAGGTTAT
Source organism: Clostridiales bacterium (assembly GCA_016303265.1). GTDB lineage: Bacteria > Bacillota > Clostridia > Monoglobales > Monoglobaceae > SIG454. The sequence continues at coordinate 723 of JAEDLZ010000150.1, read as the reverse complement.
GGATGAAAAAAGATTTGAAAATTTTGAAAGCGTTGAAGAAAGCACAGACTTAGTGCCGGTAGTTAAAGAGATACCGAAAAAGAGAAAAAAGAGAAAAGGCTACTGGTCGATTGCAATAATTGCCATGGTGATAAATGTTGTGATGATAAGTGCGATTTTCGCATCGGGATATTTTATAGGATTAAAAGGAGAACTGCCGTCGGTAAACGCCGAAACGAATACCAAATCGGACAGCGAATGGAATAAAGCGGTTTCGGACATCGTAAGCGAGAGAGACGAAAATCAAAGGGTTGAGCTTACTACGGAAGAGGTTGCCAAGCTTGTGGGGCCTGCTGTTGTGGGGATTGTTTCTGAGGTTGAATATACAACCAATTCTTTCTGGGGTCCGTCTACAAATGTTTCACAGGCTTCCGGCTCGGGCATTTTATTTAAGAAAGATAAAAACACATATTACATTTTGACCAACAATCATGTTATTGAAGGTGCGAAAAAGGTTTCCGTTCAGGTCGCGGGAGATAAAACCTATGACGGTGAAATAGTCGGGGCGGATTCGACCACGGACCTTGCCGTCGTAAAAATTTCAACTGATGATGAGCTTACACTGGCGAAGTTTGGCGATTCAAGCCAGCTTCAGGTCGGCGAAAGAGCCATAGCGATAGGCAATCCGCTGGGTATGGAATTTTTCGGTTCGGTAACACAGGGCATTATCAGCGCCACGAACCG
>JAEDLZ010000149.1 GCA_016303265.1 Clostridiales bacterium | reverse complement strand
AGGTAATATCAAAGGTTTTAATTGTTCCGCTGAGCATTTGCGCAATATCTCTGAGCTTGAAGTAATTGTTGCCGTCAATATTGTATGCAGCAGCGTTATATCTGTTACCTTCTATATAAACAGGCTGTGTTTTGGCAACGGAGGTTTTGCTGAAGCCGTTTCCGGGATAATAGGTAAATGTGTCGTGCTCATCATCTTCGTGAACCAGATAGCGGATTTCACCGTTATAGAAAATAGTATAGATTTTTCCTGTTATAATCCAGGGTTCTATATCGGAAGGGTCTATTCCGGGGATATCCAGCATATCTGCGTCGCGGTCAAACGAAAATTCTTCAATACCGTATACATTTACCCATTCTTTGTCTTGTATTTTATTAATATCACCGTTGTTTGAAAGAACCCACTTATTGTACTCTGTCATCTTATTCTCATCAACATTGATATATCCGTAACGGAAATCTTTCAGCTTTGCAATTCCCTCTGCAGAATATGTCAGTGCACCCCATTCGCCCCACGCTCCATCTACGGACAGAACGCCGATAGGCGCGCCAAGTGCTGCTATGTCCGTTGCTGACGGGGTTTTAGTGAAATCAGCAAGTTTGCTTGTGGGAATGTAACATACCTTTGAGTTAAACAAAATTTTTGAATTTGTTCCGTCATAATTCATCTCGACAACATCGAGTGCCGCACCTTTTTTAACCGAACCGACAACCGAAGAACCGTCTGAAATATCGCAGTCGACAGCCGCTATAGCTTTGTACTGAGTTGTCGGTTTTTCTGTGTTTGCAAGCTGCATATTGACATACTTTGCGTCAACATAATATAAACCGTGCTCGTAATAAATTTTATAATGTCCGTTCACAGGCTCCGCGTCTACAATCTGAACCGACTGATTGATTTTGATAACGCCCGATTCTACATAGTCCTTTTCGTCCGGGGTGGTTTTAACCATCAAAAGTCCGGTTGCCTTGCCGACAGCCTCGATTTCGGGTGGTGTCGTCAAATGATTGTTAATATCTAAAATATAACAATTTTTTCTCGGAAGGAAATATACGGCAGGTTTCCAGCTTGTGAAAGCAGTCCCGTCTTTCTCACCGCATTGTATTATTGAACCGCGTGATTCGTCAATACCGCCCTCGCTCCATACAGCAACCCAATCTTCGTTATATGCAACAACCTCAAATTGACTTCCTGTACCGGCATAAAAGGCCGTGTTTGCATTCGCTTCTGTTCTGCTCTTTTCGGCAAACGGGGAGTCATACCCTATTGCTTTGAGTTCATCAAGTCTTAGGGAGTGATAGTTAATCGGGGGATTGCCGGGATAGAAAGAGGCTTTTACCGAACCGAATTCACCCTGGTTTCCTATATGTACGATTGCGTATGCAACAAGCGGAAGGGAGTCGGGACGGTCGTGTCTTACCCATTCGGTCGGCACCTTTGCATAAAAATTCCGTTCCTTGCCCTCGGTTGTTTTGCTTCCGCCGTAGATGTAATCTGAAAGAAACGTCATCTCTATTGCGTGCTGATACTTGTCAGTATCGGAAGACGCCCATTGCTTGTTTAATTCCTCTTCGGCAACCTCGGCGGGTTCAATTGTCGGCGTTGTTTCCCGAGACGATGTATAGGCGGGGATATATCCGATTGAGCCGTTCTGAAGCTGAACTTTATGAAACTTTGCGTTAGACGAGCCGATTACATAAGGCTCCAAAATCGTCACCTTAGTTCCCTTGCTGACCACACCTAAATCTGATGAATAAGAGGGGGTTTTCGAAACCCCTACAGTGCCGCCGTATGTAACATAAGCGGTATCGCCTGCCTTTAGTTCGGCAGCCGACACGGCGCCGCACAATAATACGGATGCGCAGAGCACTGCGGTTAAAAATTTTTTTAACATAGCAAATTCCTCTTTTCTTAGAAAATTTATTTGATTATTCCGTTTTTTCGGTATCCCACTCAGCAGGAGTATAGTATTTTCCTTCTTTTTCACAATAGCTTTCCAAATAATGTCACCTCCATAGCATATTGACTCTGGGTAGGTTATTCTATAATCATTATACATCGTCCATCGATGGACGATGCAAGACTATCTTTGGAAAAATTTTAATTTTTTTATTCGTTTTTATATGTAAAGTTTCTTATTAGCTATCCTTTTATATCTGTATTGTTTTCAACGGGCAGTATCCTTTTGTCATTTCAATTATCGATTTACATATAATTGTAACACATTTTGTCGATTTGCAAATGCTTACTGCCTGAAATTAGTACATTAGCTATGTAGGTTTGTCAATGATGTGTTACAAAAATGAACGCCCTCAGATGAGGGCGTTCATTTTATCCTTGATTTGGCGATAATTTTACGCTACATTATGACTAAGGGCGTTTAAACCCTTAAAATTCAAAAACAAGGCACAAAAAAATTGCTATCAAAATGTGTACCTTGTCAGCTTCCATCGCTTTTGCCAATATACGCCGCTGTTCCTGAATATCCTTATAGTTTTCCCAATTCTGTCTATTGACTTTACTTATAGCAAATCGCCCTTTCTTAATTTTTCACCATGGTTATACCGGAGTTGTGCTATCATATACCTTGAGCTATGCTCCCGTATCTTGAATTGCGTTCTCGTATCTTGAGTTGTTCCCTCATATGATTTGAATTGTATTCCCGTATACTTTGGGGTTATACGAAAGTTGTGCTCTCACAGGTCTTGAATTGTTCTCTAGTATGTTTTGATTTTCGCTCTCGTATACTTTGGTGTTATATCGAAGTTGTGCTCCTTCATTATACAAAAAAAACGAACCCATTACAAATGGATTCGTTTTTCAAAGTTCCGGCGACGACATA
>JAEDLZ010000148.1 GCA_016303265.1 Clostridiales bacterium | reverse complement strand
ATACCACCTCGGCATAAGCGTAAGCGCCCACATAACCGACCTTAACCTTGCCGTCTGTGTAGTGTTCAGGAGTAGTTTCAGGAGAAATTGTTCCGTTTTCAACGAGTTCTTTAATCTTCATACCTGCAACAACGCCGGAAACATATCTTGACTCATATACTCTTGTAAATGCATTTTTAAGATTTGAAACACCGCTGATAGCAGCGAAATCTCCTGTCATGGAAACAAAAGTTGTGTCAGGATATTCCTGTGCTGCCTGAACCATGAAGTCCTGATGTCCGTAGCTGTTGGAAATAACGAGCTGACAGCCTTTAAGAGCAAGCTCTTTAGCCTTTTCGTAGCAGGTGTTATCCTCTGCAACGCAGTATTCCCAAATAATCTGATCATCTGCAAGCTTAAGTTCCTTTGCCGCCTCTTCAATGCCGTCAATATGAGCTTTTGTGTAACCCTCCGACTCGTCGCCTACCAAAATAACGCCGATCTTCAAGTTGTCACCGGCTGCGTTCTTTGCTCCGCCGGCAGTCTTGTCATTTGAACAGGATGTAAAAGCAAACACCGAGCAAATGAGTGCAGCAGCAAGAAAAAGTGATGCAATTTTTTTGAACATTTTAAGTTCCTCCCGAAAAATCATAATTTATATTTATTTAATTATTTTTCACCATAATCACGATAACAATTAAGAATACGGTCAAAAAACAAAAGACCGGCTGCGAAATAAACATTATTTGTGGGAATCACCAAATTCCCGTTTACCGTGCGGCCTGTCCGAATTAAAATTACGACTGTCTTATGACTAAACTCTTACCGTAACATTATACAACAAAGTTTTACCTTTTTCAACCGTCGAAAAGTATAAAACTGACGATATTTTTGTAAAACTTTTGTTCAATTTATATAAATTATGCTTTTTATGAGTTATATTCTGCCGCTTCTGTTCCGCATTTTTTACAGAATTCACAAAATTCCGAAAAGATATTTGCATTTTCACAAATTTTGTGATAATATGACAAAGTAAATAAAATTACTCTCAGGTGGTGTGCTATGAATAATTATTATCAGCAGGATATTGAAACAATGCCCGTTGAAAAAATCAAGGCTCTCCAGTCCGAAAGATTGGTGAAGCAGGTAAAGCATGTTTATGATAATGTGCCGTATTACCGCGATTTAATGATTAAGAAAGGTGTTACCCCGAACGATATTCACGGAATTGAGGACTTACATAAGCTTCCGTTTTTATCCAAGGCGGATTTAAGAGACGCATATCCTACGGGACTGCTTGCAAAACCGCTTTCCGACTGTGTCCGCATTCAATCCACTTCAGGAACGACCGGACGCCGTGTTGTGGCTTTTTATACGCAGCACGATATTGACCTTTGGGAAGATTGTTGTGCAAGGGCAATAGTTGCCGCCGGCGGAACCCGCGAGGATGTTTGTCAAGTGTCGTACGGATACGGTCTTTTCACCGGGGGGCCCGGGCTTAACGGCGGCTCGCATAAAGTGGGCTGTCTTACCCTTCCCATGTCTTCGGGAAATACGGACAGACAAATCCAGTTTATGATGGATCTTAAAGCTACAATATTATGTTGCACTCCCTCTTATGCGGCTTACATAGGCGAAACTCTCAAAGAAAAGGGGTATAAGCCGGAGGACAACACTTTAAAAGCCGGAATTTTCGGTGCGGAGCCCTGGACGGAGGAAATGCGCAGAGATATTGAAAAATCCCTCGGTATAAAAGCATATGACATATACGGACTTACCGAAACGAGCGGTCCCGGAGTTGCCTTTGAATGCTGCGAACAGAGCGGTATGCATATTAACGAGGACCATTTTATTGCGGAAATTATAGATCCCGACACAGGTGAGGTTCTTCCCGAAGGCAGCAAGGGCGAGCTGGTTTTCACCTCTTTGACGAAGGAAGCTTTCCCGCTGTTACGGTACAGAACCCGTGATATTTGTGTATTATCCAGGGAAAAATGTTCCTGCGGCAGAACATTTATAAAAATGTCAAAACCGATGGGCAGAAGCGATGATATGCTTATTATACGAGGGGTTAATGTATTCCCGTCGCAGATTGAAACCGTTTTGCTGAATGAAGGATATCCGCCAAATTACCAGATACTTATCGACCGTGAAAACAATACCGATACATTTGATATAAATGTTGAGCTGTCATCGGAGATGTTTTCCGATACGGTCAAGGATATTACAAACAGGGAAAAAAGCCTTTCCGGAGCAATCAAAACCATGCTGGGTATAAACCCGAAGGTGCACCTTGTTGCCCCGAAAACTATCGAACGAAGCGAGGGCAAAGCCGTCCGTGTTATCGATAAGCGTAAACTTCACTGATAGGCGTAAACTTTACTAAGTATATTTATATAAGGAGGTATAATTATGACTATAAGTCAGCTTTCCATTTTTGCCGAAAACAAGCCCGGTGTTCTGGTTGAAATTACAAACGAACTGGCAAAAGCCGGCATAGATATTCGGGCAATGTCTATTGCGGATACTTCAGATTTCGGCATTTTCCGTCTTATTGTGGATGACACCGAAAAGGCGAAATCCGCTCTTGAAAATACGGGTTTTGTAGTGTCTGTAACAAAGGTTCTTGCCGCTGCTGTTCCGGATTCTCCCGGCGCTCTGACCGATATAATGCAGCTTTTATCCGAGAATGACATCAATATTGAATATATGTATGCTTTCATTACTGTTTCAAAAAAGTATGCCTATGTTGTTCTGCGGGTTCAGGACAATGAATCGGCGGCAAAAATTCTTTTGGACAATAACATTGTGTTGGTTTCCGACGATGATGTGAAAAAATTATAAGTTGTATTTGTCCATATTGCTTATTTATAATAATTATTTATGT
>JAEDLZ010000027.1 GCA_016303265.1 Clostridiales bacterium | reverse complement strand
ATCTCTGGATAATCTGTTTGAGCATATCGAAGAGGGCAAGATGAAGAACCTTGATATTATAGTCAAGGCGGATGTTCAGGGCTCTGTTGAGGCGGTGCGCCAGTCCCTTGAAAGAATAACCAACGAGGAAGTAAAGGTGAATGTTATCCACGGTGCGGTGGGAGCGGTGAATGAGTCTGATGTTATGCTTGCCAGTGCGTCAAATGCCATAATTGTCGGGTTCAATGTAAGACCTACCCCCGGTGCTGTAATCGCGGCAGACGACGCCGAGGTTGACATAAGACTTTATCGTGTTATTTATGACGCAATTGAGGATATTGAGGCGGCTATGAAAGGTATGCTTGCTCCGAAATATAAGGAGAGTGTTCTCGGCCATGTTGAGATAAGAACAACCTTTAAGGTGTCGGGAGTGGGAACAATCGGCGGCGCATATGTAACCGACGGAAAGATTCAGAGAAACAGTCTTGTCCGTGTTGTCCGTGACGGTATAGTTATCCATGAGGGCAATCTCGCTTCACTTAAGAGGTTTAAGGATGATGTGAAAGAGGTCGCATCGGGTTATGAGTGCGGTATCAGCATCGAAAAATTCAACGATATAAAAGAGGGCGATGTTGTCGAAGCCTATGTTATGGAACAGATAATGCCCGAATAACTGAAAGGAATATGAAATGGGAGCGTATAACAGAATAGACAGAATTTCCGAAGAAGTCAAAAAGGAGCTGAGCTTTGTTATAAGGGCCCTGAAAGACCCGCGCCTTAAAGGGACTATGGTTTCCGTTATTAATGTAACGGTTACAAAGGATTTACGCTTCGCAAAGGCGTATATAAGCGTTTTTGGGGATGATAAGACGAAGAAGGATGCGCTTTGTGCCTTAGCAGGTGCGTCGGGATTTATAAGAAAGGAAATCGGAAACCGGATTGACCTTAGATACACGCCTGAATTCAGCTTTGTTTTGGACGATTCTATAGAGTATGGCTCGCATATAAACGAGGTTTTAAAAAACCTTTAACAGGCGGCAATGAAATTATGATATTTCGGATTTAAATTGCCCGTAACTTGAATTGCCCGCAAAAATTCTGTATTCGTCAACACGCATCAGAGCAGCCGCTCTTATAAGTCCTGTCAGCCATTAAGCAGGGCTGTTGCGCGGAATACAAAGTTTCGGGCATAAAATGATTTTTTGCGGCGTAAACGGGCAGAAAGGCTATGGATAATATGTTTGAAAAACTTAAAGCTATGGTATTAAATGCGGAAAAAATTGCAGTATTTACGCACGAAAATCCGGACGGCGACGCCTTGGGCAGTTCCTTTGCATTTGCATTGGGACTTATCGGAATGGGCAAAAAGGCGAAGGTGTTCCTTGGCGACTTTGATGGAGATACAAAAGAATATATGCTTATTCGGGGCAAGGAAAAAATGGCGGATATAAGCCCAAATGAGTGCGACCTTAAGATTGCGCTGGACTGTGCGGATTTTCAAAGAATATCCCGGGGCGGAGCGGAGTTTACAGGTGAAACTGCGGCGATTGACCATCATATAACGCATATGCCGTACGCAGAGGCAACCGTAGTGGAGGATGCTCCTGCAACGGGGGAAATCGTTTTTGACATCTTGAGCGAATGGAATGTTGAGATTACAAAGGAAATTGCGGACGATTTATATATAGCGATTGCCTGCGATACAGGTAATTTCAAGTATGCGTCAACAACGCCCAAAACTCACAGAATTGCCGCCCGGTTAATGGAATGCGGAGCGGCGTTTGCGGATATTGCACGAGAACTTTTTTATAAGAAGCCGATGGAATATTATGCACTTTTTAAAATTGCCCTGGAGAAAACGGAGATTTTTGAAAATGGCAGAGCGTGTATAATGTATCTTTCCGATGAAGATTTTGAGAAGGCGGGAATATCCGACAATCAGGCAGGTGATATAGTAACCTTGCCCACTAAGATTGAGGGCGTTGAAATCGGTGCTTATATAAGAAAGCGGAAGAACGGATTTAAAGTGAGCCTGCGCTCAAACGAGCATGTGGATGTTGCAAAAATTGCAGTGAGCTTTGGCGGAGGAGGTCATATAAGAGCCGCGGGCTTTTCGTCGGAACTTCCGATTGACGAACTTACAAAAGAGGTCAGGGCGAAAATGGCGGAAGCACTTTTGACGGATTGAGGAAATACGGATGAACGGAATTATAAATGTTAATAAGCCGCCGGGGATAACCTCTCATGATGTGGTCTACAGATTGAGGAAAATACTTAATATTAAAAAAATAGGTCACACCGGGACGCTTGACCCCGATGCGGAGGGGGTGCTTCCCATGTGCGTGGGAAAGGGCACCAAAATTGCGGACGAGCTGACGGCTAAGGAAAAACAGTACCTTGCGGAGCTTACTTTGGGGATAACCACAGACACGCAGGATATAAGCGGCGAAATCATAAAAACAAGGGCGGTTACCGCATCAAGAGAGGAAATCGAAAATGCGGTAATGTCCTTTACGGGCGAAATTGAGCAGATTCCTCCCATGTATTCTGCCATAAAGGTAAACGGCAGAAAGCTTTATGAGCTTGCAAGAGAGGGGAAAACCGTGGAAATGCCCCCCAGGTCGGTTACGGTCTATAATATAGAAATTATGGACATTGATACGGTAAATAACAAGGTTAGCCTTCTTGTCGACTGTTCAAAAGGCACATATATAAGAACGCTTTGTAATGATATAGGAGAAAAGTTGGGCTGCGGCGGAGTAATGTCAAAGCTTAAGCGTACCCGGTCGGGGGATTTTCGCATAGAGGATTCCTATACTCTTGAGCAAATTGAGGAAATGGCAAAGAAAGGCGATTTTTCTTTTCTTAAGAGTATAGACAGCGCTCTTTCAAAATATGAAAAGGTAGTACTGGCGGATAAAAATGCAAAACGACTTTGCCACGGCGTAAAAATAAAAATTGCGGGGATTCCGGACGGGACAATTTTCAGAGTCTATGATGAACAAAAGACATTCCTTGCCCTTTGCAAAGCGGACGGCAATCAGGTCGAAATCCTTCGTGCTTTTTTTGGGGAGGATCCAAAATGAGAACATTTTTCGGATCGGAAAATTTGACTTTAAGCTCATCGGCGGTTGCCCTGGGAGATTTTGATGCCATACATATAGGGCATCGCGAAATTATCGGCGATTCGGTCGATTATGCAAGGAAAAACGGCGCGGCGTCAGTTGTGTATATGTTTGCGTCCAGACCCAACAAAAATTTCCCCGACATAAATACCCTTGAAAAGCGCCTTGAAATTCTTGAAAGTTTGGGCGTGGATTTCTGCGTGGTTGAAGAATTTACAGAGGAATATAAAAATATTTCATGTGAAAGCTTTGTGAAAGACTACCTCGAAAAACGGCTTCACGCAAAGGCCGTTTTTGTCGGATTTAATTATCGATTCGGCAAAAATGCGGCGGGCGATACAGATATGCTGAGAGAACTTTGCAAAGGAAAAATTGAGGTATTTGAAAAGGCGTGCGTCAAGGTCCGCGACATTCCTGTTTCAAGTACGGCAATCCGTAAAATGGTAGAAAAAGGGGAAGTAAAAGCGGCAGAAGAATTTTTGGGAAGATATTTTTCAATTTGCGGAACTGTCGTTCACGGCAAGCAAATCGGAAGAACAATAGGCTTTCCGACGGCAAATATAAAGCGTCCGAAATCAAGCCTGCTTCCCAAAAGCGGAGTGTATATAAGCCGAACTAAGGTGGAAAATGAACATTATTACTCTATAACGAACATAGGAACAAAGCCAACCGTATGCGATATGACGAACAATATCGAAACTGCTATAGGAAATTTTTCGGGAGATATATACGGACGGGAAATAGAAGTCGAATTTTGTGATTATATAAGAGAAATCAGAAAATTTGAAAGTCTGGATGCGCTTAAGGCTCAGCTCAGAAGCGATATGAGCCGGGCAAAAGATTTTTTTAAGGCGAGAAATTTGGATAAAAATTGTTGACATAATCTAAATATTATGGTATTATAATAAAGATGTTAACCTAAGGCTTGGTTTGAGGGTAAGCGACTCCGCCTCATACAAGGCTTTAAGGGGATAATTTTTGGAGGTAGAAAATGTTAAAGGAAAGAAAACAGGAAATTATCAAGAAGTATGCAACTCATGAGGGGGATACAGGTTCTCCGGAGGTTCAGATTGCCATCTTAACCGAAAGAATCAATGAGCTTAATGAACATCTTAAGGTTCATAAAAAGGATCATCATTCCCGCAGAGGGCTTTTGAAGATGGTCGGCGTAAGAAGAAACTTCTTGGCGTATCTTGAAAAGAAGGACATCGAAAGGTATCGTGCTATCGTAAGTTCACTTGGTTTAAGACACTAAAATACAGGCATAAGGAAGCCGAATACCGTGCGGCTTTCAGGGGCAGATGTGCCGAAGCGGTCAAGGCCGCTCGGTGCACGCACAAAGTGCAGGGCAATTCCCTGACCGATGCAGAGTATTTGCTCTTGAAAATCACATAGCCCGGCTTCCTTATGCCTTAAGTTTTGTTCCGAAAGGAACAAAGGTTTAATTCAGTAAAAAAATAAATCGGAGTTTGTTTCTTTAGCAGTTAGAAATCCGCTTTGGAAAGAGCCTATTTCTAAGTGCTAATAAGCAGACCCCGGAATGGAGGAAAAAATGTATAAGGTTTATGAAACGGAAGTTGCCGGAAGAAAACTCACTATTGAGAACGGCAAAATGGCGGGGCTGGCAAACGGTTCTGTTATGGTAAGGTACGGAGATACTGCGGTTTTGGTTGCCGCAACGGCATCGGCAAAGCCCAGAGAGGGAATAGATTTCTTCCCGCTCAGTATCGATTATGAAGAAAAAATGTACGCTGTCGGCAAAATTCCCGGCGGATTTATGAAGAGAGAGGGTAAGCCCTCCGAAAACTCTATCTTAACGGCAAGGGTTATCGACAGACCTATGCGTCCGCTCTTTCCGAAGGATTTGAGAAACGATGTTTCAATCGTTGCGACTGTTATGTCTGTTGAGCAGGATAATGCTCCTGAATTTTGTGCGATGATTGGTGCGTCCGCCGCGGTTTCTATTTCTGATATTCCGTTTAACGGCCCTATTGCCGCGGTTTATGTCGGCTTGGTTGACGGGGAGTTTGTTATTAACCCGACTTTAGAGCAGAGAGAAAAGAGTCTGCTTAACTTAACGGTTGCTGGCAGCGCTCAAAAGGTTGTTATGATTGAGGCAGGGGCAAGCGAAGTTCCGGAGGAGCAGATGTATGATGCGATTATGTTTGCTCATGAGGAAATCAAGAAACTTGTTGCATTTATACAGAAAATACAGGATGAAATCGGCAAGCCGAAGTTTGAATATGAGCATATGGTTGTTGATGAGGTTCTCTTTAACGACATCAAGGAGTATGCCGAGGATATGGTTAAAGAGGCTATGGACACCGATGATAAGACTGTCCGCGACGACAGACTTAAGGTGGTATATGAAAAGGTTTATGAGCATTTTGAAGAAAAATATCCGGCAGAAGAGAACAGCGCTCAGATAGAGGAAGCTCTTTATAAGCTCCAGAAAACAGTTGTAAGACGCTGGCTGCTTGATGAGGGAAAGCGTGTTGACGGAAGAGCCATTAACCAGATAAGACCGCTTTCGGCCGAGGTAGGGCTCTTTAACAGAACCCACGGCAGCGGTATGTTCACAAGAGGTCAGACGCAGGTATTGACAGTGGCGACTCTCGGCGCTTTGGGAGATGCTCAGATTATAGACGGGCTGGATACGGAGGAATATAAAAGATATATTCACCATTATAATTTCCCGTCATACAGCGTTGGAGAAACCAAGCCTTCAAGAGGTCCGGGCAGAAGAGAAATCGGACACGGCGCCCTTGCAGAGCGTGCTTTATTGCCGGTTATCCCCGGTGAGGAGGAGTTCCCGTATGCAATCCGCCTTGTTTCTGAGGTGTTAAGCTCAAACGGTTCCACTTCACAGGGCAGCGTTTGCGGAAGCACACTTGCTCTGATGGATGCCGGTGTTCCGATTAAAGCTCCGGTTGCCGGCATTTCCGTAGGTCTTGTAACAGAAGGCGATAGGTTTATAACAATGCTTGATATTCAGGGCGTTGAGGACTTTTTCGGCGATATGGACTTTAAGGTTGCGGGGACGAAAAAAGGTATAACCGCAATTCAGATGGACCTTAAAATTGACGGACTTACCCCTGAAATTATAAAGCAGGCATTGACCCAGACAAGAGATGCAAGATATTATATTCTTGATGAGGTTATGCTCAAAGCCATAGACAAGCCGAGAGAGGAGCTTTCGCAGTATGCTCCGAAGATTATCAACATAACAATTCCGGTAGATAAGATAAGAGATGTTATAGGCAGCGGCGGAAAGGTTATTCAGAAGATAATAGCTGATACAGGCGCAAAGATTGATATTGAGGACGATGGAAGAGTGTTCATTGCGGCAGCAAATCCTGCGGCGGGCGAGGCGGCGCTTAAAACCATTCAGGGCATCGTTAAAGACCCGGAGGTGGGTGAAATTTATGACGGCAAGGTTGTAAGAATAATGGACTTTGGCGCATTTGTTGAAATCCTTCCGGGAAAAGACGGGCTTGTTCACATTTCAAAGCTTGATAAAAAGCGTGTTGAAAAGGTTGAAGATGTCGTCAAGGTGGGCGACGATATTAAGGTTCAGGTTATCGAAATAGATAAGCAGGACAGAATCAATCTCAAGAGAATTATAGAGGAATAATAATTTTAAGGGGCTGCAGCAAAACAGCTCCTTGACAAAGCTGAAAAAAGTAATCTCCGAAAACAGTTTGATTTCAACTGTTTTCGGAGATATTTTCGTCGGTTCAGGAAAATACTTTGTGCAATTGCTTTCAAAAATCGTTTTACTGCAGCCCTTTTTTTGTTTTTCATAAAAGAGCATTTTTATGCTTTCGGAAAGCTTTTTCGTGTTTTCCGGAAAATACTATTGACAAAAGCAATCTTTTTTGATATAATTTATTGGTATTTGAAATATAAATGCTGCCTTAGCTCAGTAGGTAGAGCGCTTCCTTGGTAAGGAAGAGGTCGGCAGTTCGACTCTGCTAGGTAGCTCCAAAAATCGACAAGTACGAAAGTGCTTGTCGATTTTTATTTTTTACCTAATTTAATCTTCATTTGAATTTTTAATGTCGATTTTTTGTGCAGAAAATCAGTCATCCGCCGCACTGTTCCTCCGTTTCGCCAAAATTCACGCTTGCGTCGGTTCTGTACCGCCTAATGCTGATATTCTTATAGGATGATGCTCTCTCTTTCCTCAAAATTACCCATACAGAGTTGGTTTTTGGGAGCGCGCCCTTCCTTGCATCTATAGTAAATTTTTGCGTAGGAAAGTCCCAAAAGACAAATTTCTCGAGAATCTGTCCTTTTATAAGGTATGTCAGAGAAAAATTAGGCATACTTCGCATAGTGAAATGCTGCTGAGGCAAAACGAAAGGCGTTCGCAGTCTATTATCGGAAATTTAGTTTTACCGAGTGTGAAGCACGGCTGCTTTATTATGCCTAAAGAATACCGGCTCATTCTTCTTTTTCGGCTTGTTCAAAAAAGTCCTCTATAATGCTTATAACTACATTATTAAAACTGGTATCGTACTCTTTTGCGAGGTTGTTTAATTTTCCCACAAGCTCGTCTGTAATATATAATGTTTTATATCCTGCTTTTATCTTTTGTTTTGTTGCTTTTGGTTTAAACATACATCAATCACCCTTGTTTTCTTATTTTATATGGGGAGTCGCCCCGAAACTTAGCGCTTGGCTGAGTAGTTGGCACAATTTCGTGGGGAATTAAAATTTTACCCTGTAATATGGCGAGGAACAGACCTGCCGTGCAACTATAACTATATTATAGATTGAAATATATTTTTCTAATACATTAGAAAAATATAATATAGAATTATATTTTAAATATAAAACAGAAAAATCTATTGTAAAAATAAAAATTATGTGATATAATGTTGAAAAAAGGAGGTGAGTTAGTATGTCTAATCCGGGAAAGGGTTTATCTATTGCAGGGTTGGTACTGGGTATTGTTTCAGCAGTTTTGGCATGGTTTTATATGATAAATATCATAGCCTTAATAACCGGTATCGTCGGCATTATTTGCGCTGCAAAGGGGAAGAGTGCGGCTGTTGCTGCCGGAGCGCCTACAGGTATGGGGACTGCAGGTCTGGTACTTTCTATCATCGGCACTTGTCTTGCAGGCATAGGTTTCTTCTCATGTACATTGTGCGTACTTTGTACCGCAGGAACTGCCGGTGTATTGGGTCTGTAAGTAGTTGATTTAATATCAAAATGATTTATCGCCGGTCTGTTATGGACCGGTGATTATCTTTTTTAGGAGGTGGGATGTGTGTATCCGATAATAAATATATTTGACAGGACAATAGGAACCTATGCGCTGAGCTCTTTGACAGGGTTAATTGTTGTGACATGGTTCGCAACTAAGAAATGCAAAAAATTCGGACTCCGATTTGAGAATATAATACTGATTCTTTTAAGTGTGCTGGTTGGGCTGATTATAGGAGGACACTTTTTATACGGACTGATATATTTTGATAAGATATTGGAATTGCTGAGAAATTGGAATAATCTGGCGGTTAGAGACATAATGTTGGGACTCTCCGTCTTCTCTGGCGGCTCAATATTTTACGGTGGGTTGATAGGAGCCTATATTGCTTTTAAGATATATACAGGACATTCAAAAGGACAACTGAAAAGTGAATTACCTGATGTTTTTGCTATGTGCATACCTTTATTTCATATTTTTGGAAGAATCGGATGTTTTTTGGGCGGATGTTGTTATGGTATAGAAAGCCGCTTTGGTTTTACAGCGCACAATAATACGCTTATACCTGCAATTAACGGGGTAAGGCGATTTCCGGTTTCGTTGGTTGAATCCGCATTGAATTTATTGATTTTTGTGATATTGCTCATCTTATATAATAGGGGGAAACAAAAAAATCGACTGATATTTATATACTTATTGCTATACTCGGTTGTAAGGTTTGCATTAGAATTTTTGCGGGGTGATGAAATACGGGGTATTTGGATTGGATTGTCAACATCGCAGTGGATAAGTATAGTGATGTTACTGACTTCAATTGTTTGTTTGAAAGCGCTTCGTTGTAAACAGCAAAAAAATATGAGTTCGTAAACTGTATTTTAACCTCGTAATGAATGGACGAATAATTTTTCCATCTTTTTTGCTCTGATTTGAAATAATGTAACAATATAGCCGGATTGCCAAGAGCAATCCGGCTAACGGTTATTTTAATTAAAATATAACGGCTGATGCTACCCTTAAATTTGTGGCTATACAGTCGGAATTTATCGCTCTACAACAACCGTGAGTAAAACCAAATCGTCACTGCCGGTATTGATAATGCTGTGCTGAGAGCCTTTTTTGCAAATATGGCAGGTACCTGCCTCTAAAATTTCTTCCTTGCCGTCACAAACCGCTTTCCCGCTTCCTGACAATATATAGTTAATATCGTCGCCGGCGTCATGTTTATGCAAACCGATTGAACCGCCTGCATGAATCGAACAAAAGATGATTTTTCCTTGTTCGTCCATATGCATTTTTGCTGTCATAGTGCCTGTTCCGTTATTCATTCCGGGCACAGTAATCTCTTTCATTTCGTTAAAGTTAAGTAACATATTCAATCCTCCGAATTTCGTTTTATCGTCCGCCGATTAAATGAAACGGTTCCTTTTATAACTTCCTTTGGCGGTACAAACAGTCGATAATTTTGTATTTTCCTGTTTTGTTTTATTAGGGCAGGATATTTCCGGCAGAGAGATAAATTTCGTACCATTCCTCTCTGGTAAGGCGAATTTCGGTTGCTTTTATGCAGTCTGAAAGTCTTTGTATATTCATCGTTCCCGTAATGGGCTGAAACTTTGCAGGATGGCGGAGCAGCCATGCCATGGTTATTGTGGTTTTTGACACACCGTATTTTTCGCCGATTTTCGCAAGGCAAGCGTTAAGCTCGGGAAAACCGGGGTTGTCAATAAAGGTGCCGCCGAAAAATCCGCTTTGAAACGGCGACCAGGGCTGAATTGTTATGTCGTTTAAGCGGCAGAAGTCAAGAACCCCACCGTCGCGGTTGACGGCCCATTCGTTGCCCATATTAACTGTCAGACCGGAGCTTATCATGGTTGCGTGGGCAATGCTGAGCTGAAGCTGATTTGCCGCAATGGGCATGGGCAAATATTTCTGTAAAAGCTGAATCTGATAAGGATTCTGGTTTGAAACGCCGAAATGGCGGACCTTTCCGCTTGATTTAAGGGTTTCAAAAGCGTCCGCAACCTCTTCGGGCTCCATCAGGGCGTCGGGACGGTGAAGAAGGAGCAAGTCAAGATATTCTGTTTTCAGACGCTTTAAAATCCCGTCAACCGACTTGATAATATGCTCTTTGGAAAAGTTAAACGCTTTCCCCGGTTCTATGCCGCATTTGGACTGAAGAATTATTTTTTCGCGAACTGTCGGATTCATTCCGATTGCATCGGCAAAAATCCTTTCACATTCGCCCCCGCCGTATATGTCGGCGTGGTCAAAAAAATTCGCACCGCTTTCAATGGCGGTGTTTATAAATTTATTTGCTTTCGCGTTGTCAAGACTTTTAAGCCTCATACAGCCGACCGCAATCGTCGGAACAGACAGACCTGTTTTTCCAAGCTCAATGTTGTACATAATGTAAACCTCCTTGTTTTGATAATTCCATTTTAACATATACTTTCAATAATTTCAATAAAAACGGGCTGCGGCAAAATTAACTTTTTGACGACACTAAAAAAATAATCCCCTAAAACAGCGAAATTAAAACTGTTTTCGGGGATATTTTCATTGGTTTGGGAAACTATTGATGCAGCCTCGCAGCTTAGCAATCATTTTGCCGCAGCCCGTTTTTTAATCATTTATTGCATCATAAGTTTTAACAATTACTGAATAAACAGGGGTTTGCGGCGGAATGCTCATAGTCATAATTCCCTTTGAAATTGCAGTCACATTTGCGCCCACTTCAATCTCTGAAAGAGAAATTTCTTTGCCGTTTGAGAGAGAGACATCGGTTTCGCCTACATTAAGAATCAGTTCGTTGTCATTTAAAACAAGCTGAGAAACTTCGCCGTTTTCGTCCTTTATAATTTCGGTAACAGTTCCGGAACAAATATAAGGCTCTGCGTCTTCGCCGAAGAAGATAAGGATTCTTTCACCGTCAATTACATAATATCCGTTTAAAATCTCTGTGATGAAATTAAAGGGTACATAAGTTGTTCCTTCAATAAGAACCGGAGGAGTTCCAAGCTTCATGGGAGCGGTCTTTGCAAAGGTGTAGCCGTCTTCAGAAGTATACATTGTGATATACAGCGGTGTTTTTTCTAAGATTATGCGATTTGAGTCGCTCTCCCATGTAACAGTGAAACCGAGCTTTTCGCAGACAGCACGAAGAGGTATCATGGAAATTCCGTCATTTGAAACATAGGTCTTTGCCTCAATATCCTCGCCGTTAACATTTACGGTGAGAACGGGGGATTTGGCTGAGATAAGGGCAATCTCTGCATCGCCTGTGCCGGCAAATGCCGTTAGTGCCGTAACTGATAAAATTATTGCCGATAAGAATAAGCTGATAAATTTTTTCATAAAAAATCCTCCTGAATTAAGATATTTTTAAAGAGAGTGCAAGCGCTTCGGTTTCCTCATAGCTGAAGTTGTAACATTCCGCTGTGAAACAGAACGAGCCGCAGCTCACATAAGCGGTATAATAACCATTGCTTTCTTTAATGCTGATGTTTGACAAAATGCCGGGATTGCTCCGGATTTCAGATAGAACAGCAGCGTCATCCTTTGAAATTGTAAGGATAAGGCGTTTGCCGTTTCCGGAAAATTCAAGCGAATTTCGGACGAAAACTGCGTTTTTTAATTCGTCCTCCGTTACCTCATCAATACTGCTGCAAAAAGTAACCCCGTCGGGAAGAGCAAGGGCGGAAAGCTCTATGCCGAAGATTTTATAATATTCGTAAACATCAACGGAGTTAAAGCCCGATGACATTACTCTTGCAGCAATGTTGACCGAGTTGTCCGATGCCGATTCCAAAGAGAAGGAAGATGCGTCGGAGCTGACGGTTGCTGCTGTATCGTCCTCAGCGGCAATTTTCATGCTTCCTGCCGCCAAAGCGTCCGTTGCGGCGTCTTGAGATGCATTATCGCTGATTGCCAAAGCCTGCGCAGCGCTCTCTTTAGTCTTACTTGCCTCCGCTTGGGCAAATTTCGGTTTTTCCTCTCTGCTGACCGAAGTGTTATTATCTTTTTCGCTTTTTTCGTTATTCTCGCTGTCTGTTGTTTTGTTATCCGCATTGCTGACCGATTCGCCGTTCGATTCAGACGGAGCGCCGGAAAAGTCAGAATAAGCGGAATTATCTGCAATTTTTTCGTTTTGCAGGCGCTTCGGAATAAGATTTACCGATGCGGCAAAGACTGCGATAATAAGAACCGCCGCAACAGCTGAGGCAATTTTGTATATATTCCTGAATTTTCTTATTTTTACGGGAGCGTCAGCCTTTTTCAAAAGCTCCTGTAAAAGGTCATCATTTGCAGGGATTGAATCGTTTGCATTCTTGTATAAATCCTTAAACAATCATATCGCCCCCTTAAGTTTAACTTTAAGCATTTCCCGCCCCCGGTGAAGCTGAGATTTGACGGTTGATTCCTTTATTCCCAGGTATCGGGCAATCTGAGAAACCGACAAATCCTCATAATAAAACAAGTGAATTACCGTTTTATATTTTTGGGGAAGCTCCGCCACTGCGTAATAAACATCACCTTTCTCCTTATCTTCAAAAACAATTTCCTCTGAAAGGGGTACGGTCCTTGTGGAATGGGAGGAGGTAAAGGCGCTTTTACAGCAGTTGACTGTAACACGGATAAGCCATGCCTTAATATGTTCGTCATTTTCAAAGGGCTTGTCTGTCTTGATGAAACGCAGGAAAACCTCCTGGGTAATATCATCGGCGGCAGATTTGCTTTTCATCTGGGAAAGAGCAAGCTTATAAACCGTATTGAAATGCTTCTCTATGGAGTCTTTTTTTGAAACATATGCGCACTTTGTTTCGTTTTCCACTTGCTTTCCCCCTTTCGTATATAATACTTTTGAGAAGGCAAAAAGGTTGCATAAGAAATAAAAATTTTTCAGGGAGTGATTTATGCCTCGTATATTATAAAGCTTACGCCGTCCATTTTAAGGGTTGTGCCGTCGGCCTGCGCATCTTTGGCGTATATAACTTTTCTGCAGGCGGGAGCGGAAATTTCGGCCCTTCTGTTTGCGGGATTAACGGCAACAATAATCGTCTGACTGCCGCCTGTACGCTTGTATACGAAGGGGTAGTTCTTATGAACCACCTCAAATTCACCGTTTGCCCAAAGAGCGGGATTCTCTTTTCTGATACGGATGAGCTTTTTGGTATGGTTTAAAAGCGAATTGCCGTCCTTACTCTGAGCCGCAACGGTGGGAGCGTCGGAAGAGGTATCCACAGGGAGATAAGGCGTATCCGATGCGGAAAATCCTAAATTTTTGCCGCTTTCCCACTGCATGGGCGTGCGGGAGCCGGTGCGGTTGAAGCCGCCCTCCTTTGACGCAAGCCCTTCAATATACTTCATGCCGATTTCGTCGCCGTAGTACACAAAAGGAACGCCGGGCATAGTAAGCAAAAATGCGTGAGTTACGAACAAATCGTCCGTATCCCTTAAAAGAGAGATTCTGTGTATATCGTGGTTGCCCGTGGGAATGGATATGAAGCCCTTTCCCTTTGTTGCATTGTAGTGGTCAAGATATTCGTTTAGGAATAAGTCGATGTCGCCTTTTCCGTCCTTGCGGAAATAGCTGTGACCAATCCATGCTTCGGATTGATTCGTTCCTTTTTCGTGGCGGAAAAGAGTTGTGTATGCCTTAAGATTGAAGTGAATAAGGAAGTCAATATCAAAACCTGCGGCAATAGCTTCTTTCGGAAACGACCATTCCGCAATCAAAATATTTTCGGGGTATTTTGCGGTAAACTCTTTTTTGATGATGTTCCAAAGCTCGATAACACCCGATTTGTCCGGGTCGCCCTTAACAAGAGAGGATGCCATGTCGACACGGAAGCCGTCAGACCCCAAATCGCTCCAAAAGCTCATAATGTTAAGGAGTTCGTTCCTTGTGTCGATTGCGGCAGGAGAATTCATACTCATCTGCCATGGCTCGGTAATATTTTTGTAGCCGTAGTTAAGAGCGGGCTGGCAGTAGAAAAAGTTGTTCATATAGCAACCGTCGCGGTCGGAGTAGCCGCTTATAAAAGAGCCCTCTGTGCCCATTTTCCAAACGCTGTCAGTCCAGACATATCGGTCGGAATATTCGTTTTTTTCAGGAAGGGCGGATTTTTTGAACCATTCGCACTCAAGAGAGGTGTGACCGGCAACAAGATCCATAACAACACGGATGCCTCTCTTGTGCGCCTCATCACAAAGATGCCTGAAATCTTCGTTTGTGCCGTAGCGCGGCGCAACCTTGTAAAAATCCGTAATATCGTAGCCTGCGTCACGGAAAGGACTGACATAGACAGGGTTGAGCCAGATAGCCGTAAAGCCTGTGTCCTTTATGTAATCAAGCTTGTCGGTAATGCCCTGCAAATCCCCGATACCGTCACCGTTTGAATCCAAAAAGGATTGAGGGTAAATATTGTAAAAAACTGCGTCGTTAAGCCATTTTGGTGTATTTGCCATAATTCTTCTCCTCACAATATTAAAGATGATTATATTATATAGCAGAAATGAAAAAATTGCAATACAAATTTGGAAGGTACAATTATATTGAAGTTTATTGAAAGAACGTTCGCACCCCTATAAATATTTCTGCATTATGGAAGATAAAATATTAAAAACAAAAAGCACTTCAAAAGAAGTGCTTTTTGTTTTTACTCGTTCCCGCATACGAGCAGACCGAAACGAAAACATTATCAATCATAAAGATTTTCGCTGCCTTCGTCGGGCTCTTAATTGGTGACTCCTGGGGGATTCGAACCCCCGTAGCCGCCGTGAGAGGGCGGAGTCT
>JAEDLZ010000147.1 GCA_016303265.1 Clostridiales bacterium | reverse complement strand
AAGTTTGTTCAAAACGCAAAGCATTTGTAATTGAAATTCGTTATATAACGAATTTTCACCTCAATTTTGGTTTCATTTTAGACTTTTCTATTTTAAAAAACAGTTATATTATGGTGTTTTTATGCTTTGCGTGGTCTGTGCATTTTGCGCTGACCCCTTTAAATTTTATATTACTTGCCTTCGGATACAACCTTGTCAATAATATTCTGAGGCGCTTCCTGGTAACGGACAAATTCAAACTCAAATTCTCCTCTGCCCTGAGTGATTGACCTCAAATCATTTGCGTATGAATTCATTTCCGCCATAGGAACCTCCCCTTCAATCAGTGTTATACCCTCGCCCTGCGGGGTCATCCCAAGCATTTGCCCCCGGCGCTTGTTTATGTCGCCGATTATATCTCCTGTATAGCTGTCCGGAACGGTAACCGACAGATGACCTATAGGTTCAAGAAGTACCGGACTTGCCTGTTCAAGCCCTGTCTTAAACGCTAAGCCCGCAGCAGTTTTAAACGCCATTTCGGAAGAATCCACCGGGTGATATGAACCGTCAAGCAGAGTTGCTTTAAGGTTAACAACCGGATACCCGGCCAAAACCCCCTTCTGCATACATTCCTGCAATCCCTTTTCGACCGCCGGGAAGTAATTTTTCGGCACGCTTCCGCCGACAACCTTTTCCTCAAAAACAAGAGTATCGCTCTCACAGGGCTCAAATTCTATTATAACATGCCCGTATTGACCGTGTCCGCCCGATTGCTTTTTGTGTTTTCCCTCCGCCTTGACCTTCTTTCTTATCGCCTCACGGTAAGGAACCTTCGGAGCCTCAAGGTTAACCTCAACACCGAATTTATTCTTCAGTTTGCTTATTATTATATCAATATGCTGATCACCAAGCCCACGGATAACCTGCTGGTGAGTTTCAATATTGTTTTCTACCTCAAAGGTCTTATCCTCGTCCATAAGACGGCTTAAACCCTGCATCATTTTTTCCTCGTCGCCCTTTGACTTCGGCACAACTGCCATAGCCATATTCGGCTTTGCAAATTTAATGCCGTCAAGAATAACATGGTCGTTCAGACTGCAAAGAGTGTCACCCGTACCCGTTGAAACCAATTTTGCAACAGCGCCTATGTCGCCCGCTGAAAGCTTTTCGACCTCCATTTGTTTCTTGCCTGCCAATGCATATATTTTACCGATTCGTTCGTTTTTATCGGTTATAGGATTGTAAACAGTTGTATCGGGCGTCATTGTTCCGGAATAAACCTTAAAGTAAGACAGTTTCCCCACATATGGGTCTGCAACGGTCTTAAATACCAATGCCGCAAGCGGGTCATTTACGCTGACCTTTCTTCTGGCGTCTGTGCCGTCAGGCTTTTTAGCAGGTATATATTCATCGCTGTCCGCCGACGGAAAATACGCAAGAATTGCGTTCATAAGCGAAGAAATTCCAAGCTTATTGTACGCACTTCCGCACAGAACCGGGACAATCTCGCCTCTTGCAACGCCTTCGCGAAGCGCAGCATAAGTTTCTTCCAGCGTAAATTCCTCCCCGGCGAAGAATTTATCCATAAGCTCTTCCGAACTCTCCGCAACCGCCTCGTTTATCATATTTCTGATAGGTTCAATATCTTCGCTCATATTTTCCGGAATAGACGCTGTAACAGTTCTGTCGCCTTGGAATTTACGAGCTTCTTTTTCTACTACATTTACAAACCCCGTTATTGTTTCGCCTTCACGAATCGGCACCTGGAAAGGAGCGATTCTTTTCCCGTATTTCGCGCGAAGCTGGTCGATAATCTTATAATAATCCACCCTCTCATCATCAACCTTATTTATGAAAATGAGCTTTGGTATTTTTCTGTCTTCCGTATAATTCCACGCTTTTTC
The DNA here is from genome assembly GCA_016303265.1 of Clostridiales bacterium. GTDB lineage: Bacteria > Bacillota > Clostridia > Monoglobales > Monoglobaceae > SIG454. The sequence continues at coordinate 1,097 of JAEDLZ010000147.1, read as the reverse complement.
TGCGCCGACTGTAAGTCCCGACTTTCCGCTCAGGACTATGATTGCCGCATCGGCAACCCTTATACCCTCCTGAACTTCGCCGACAAAATCGAAAAATCCCGGCGTGTCAATAATGTTAAACTTCATACCACCCCAGTCGCAGTTAGCAACAGCTGTGCTTATCGAAAATTTACGCTTGATTTCTTCGGGGTCAAAATCTGTAACAGTATTGCCATCTCTGGTTCTGCCAAGCTTCTCAATACTTCCCGCAGTATACAGCATTGCTTCCGCGAGCGAAGTCTTGCCCGAATTTCCATGACCTAAAAGGCAAAAATTACGAATCTTTGATGTGTCATAAAGTTTCATGCTAAAAAACCTCCATAATCAAGTATAATCTCATTTTATACTATTTTGCTGTTTTTTTCAAATAAATTTTGAACAATATTACAGGTAGTTTTTGTGCATTATTACCAAATAAATATAATAATTGACCCCCGAAATGTAAAAGCGGCCCATAAATATAACTATAATTGACCCTAAAAAAATAAGGGACTGCAGTAAAATTATTTTTAAGTAGCAATTTGCTGCATCAATAGTTTTTCCAAGCCAATGAAAACATCCCCGAAAACAGCTAAATTCAAACTGTTTTCGGGGATTATTTTGTCAGAAAGCTATTTTGCCGCAGCCTCTTATCAAATATTTATCAGCTTGCGTTCTTTTTAGCCGAAACCTTTTTAACCTGACGCTTAGATGCCTTTAAAATTCGTTCGGGCTTTGCACCGTCGGTTATGCAGTCCTTATGGAAGATGATTTTCTCTATATCCGGTTCAGACGGTGTTTCATACATAGTTTCAAGAACCAGTCCCTCTATAATTGTTCGAAGCCCTCTCGCTCCCGTTTTACGTTCAACCGCCTTTTTTGCAATTTCGTCAATTGCATCCTCGTCAAATTCAAGCTCCACATCATCCATCTTAAACATTTGCTTATATTGCCTGATAAGAGCATTTTTCGGCTTTGTCAGGATTTGCTTTAATGCCTCAAGCGTAAGGGAATCAAGGGTTGTAACAATCGGAAGTCTTCCGACAAATTCAGGAATAAGTCCGAATTTAAGCAAATCT
>JAEDLZ010000026.1 GCA_016303265.1 Clostridiales bacterium | reverse complement strand
CTATAAGGAAAAAGTGAATATTGTCATTTTCCGTATCACGGCCGCTGTAATATGCCGCCATAAGCTCGGCATTGTTTTGCTCCTCATAGCTCTCCTCTAAGAAAAGCTTGCACAACTCACAGACTCTGTCATCGATTCCGTCCTCAAACAGAGCAATTTTTTCAATAAACGAATTTATGGAGTGAACAATGCGGACGGTGTAATCCTCGGCGCTGATGCCGTCAATTTCATCCGCATCTGCGTCGGGCATAAGCGCAACGCAGTATTTATTCTCCGTATCAATATAGACGCAGTCATAGGAAACGGTGATGGTTTCGCCGCAGTGCGGACAGACATATTTGAAGATGCTGCGGTCGAAAATCCTGCTTCGAAGTTGGGGATTTTCCGTAATATTTATGGTTTTGTAATGGGTAAATTCGCCCTCCCGGCGGCAGGAGGGACAGGTTACGGTAACTGTGCCGCTTTTTTCCATTTGAAAATCAAGTCCTTTCTAATTGATTGTCTTAATATCGTACGGCGTGGTCTGATATACAAAATAGTTAAGCCAGTTTGAATAGAGCAGGTTTGCGTGAGAACGCCATAAATTCAAAGGGGTTTTATCGGGGTCGTCCTGAGGAAAATAGTTGCAGGGAATCTCTATATCCAGCCCCTTTTGAGTATCGCGCAGATATTCCTCCTTAAGGGTTTCTGTGTCATATTCGGAGTGCCCCATAACAAAAAACTGCCTGTCGTCTTTTGCACAGACTATATAAACCCCCGCCTGAGGGGATTCGGCAAGAATTTCAAGACCGTCGGCAGCGAAAATATCTTCACGAGATACGGTTGTGTGCCTTGAATGAGGAACATAAAAGGCGTCATCAAAGCCACGGAGCAGAATCTTATGCTTTTTATCAGGGCAGACATGATGCTTGAAAACACCGAACATTTTCTTATCAAGGGGAATTTTTTTCACTCCGTAATGATAATACAGCCCTGCCTGCGCACCCCAGCATATATGGAAGGTGGAGGTAACATTGGATTTTGACCATTTCATAATTTCACAAAGCTCATCCCAGTAGTCAACATCTTCAAATTTCATTGTTTCAACGGGTGCGCCTGTTATTATCATACCGTCAAACTTCCTGTCCTTTATTTCGTCAAAGGTGCTGTAAAAGGTTTCAATATGGCTTTTGGATGTGTTTTTTGATAAATGGGTTTTCGTGTGCATAAACATAACATTTATCTGAAGCGGAGTATTCCCCAGAACACGCAAAAGCTGAGTTTCGGTAATAATTTTCGTGGGCATAAGATTGAGAATAACAATCTCAAGGGGACGAATGTCCTGTCTGAGCGCCTTTGTTTCCGTCATAACAAATATATTTTCCTGATTTAAAATTTCCGTTGCGGGAAGACTGTCCGAAACCTTGATGGGCATATTATCACTCCTAAAGCTGTTTTCGATTTATTACAGAATACAGCCGGAAAATCCTGCTGATTCTCGTTTTTTATATATTAAAAAATCAAGAAAAATCTCAATTTTCCAAATACCACTTCAAGTATAACACAAACTGAATCGTTTATCAAGAATATTTTTGCGTATAATAAGCAATAATGAATATATAATCTTGCAACGCCGCCGTCCGGTATCAGGCGGCGGGATTTGCTTGTGCTTATATGCGGCGGACAAATATTTCCTTCAACATATGCCAAACCGCAGCTTAGGAATTTTTCAAAATAAAAGGGTTTTCAGTAAAAACCTGATATAAAACAAAAAGGTCGTGAAAAAATGGATAATAACGAAAATACAAATGAAGAATATGAGGCCATAAAGGACCTGGGCGGTATTGAGATACGAAATTCACAGGGCAGATTCTTTTGTATAAGTATTGTGGGGCAAATCGAAGGACACAGCGTTTTGCCGCCCCAGACAAAAACCACAAAATATGAGCATATCCTGCCAAAGCTTGTTTCGGTGGAGGAGGATGAACGAATAGACGGACTTATGGTTATATTGAATACGGTGGGCGGAGATATTGAGGCAGGACTTGCAATTGCGGAGGTTATTGCAAGTATGACCAAGCCTACGGTTTCGCTGGTTCTCGGCGGCGGACACAGCATAGGAGTGCCTTTGGCGGTTTCGGCGGATTGCTCATTCATTGTGCCGTCGGCAACAATGACAATCCATCCGGTGAGAATGAGCGGGACAATTATCGGCGTTCCGCAGATGTTTGACTATCTGTATAAGATTCAGGAGAGAATAATAAATTTTGTTGTCAGTCACTCGGATATAGAGCGTGAAAAATTTTCTTCACTACTGATGGAAACAGACGAAATAGCCAATGATGTGGGAACCATATTATTTGGCGAAGAGGCGGTAAAAAGCGGGCTTATAGATAATGTGGGAGGAATATCCGACGCTGCCGCAACGCTTTACAAAATGATAAAAGAGCGCAAAAACTCCAAAAACTCGGCAAAAAATCAATAAAAGAAAAATTTTTTTGCATTATTGCTTGACATCAGCCATAAAAGAAGTTATAATGTATAGGTAGAATTTTTGACAGTCAAGGTTTGACAAAAAACTATCCACAATCCCAATGCTATTTTGGAGGGAGGGAATCGATAATGGCTGAAATCCGAGTTAAAGAAAATGAATCGTTAGACAGTGCGCTTCGTCGATTTAAGCGTTCATGCGCAAAGGCCGGTGTTATATCTGAAGTAAGAAAAAGAGAACACTACGAAAAGCCCAGCGTAAGACGCAAAAAGAAATCAGAGGCTGCAAGAAAACGCAAGTTCAAATAATTAAATAAAAGGGCCGCCTTCGCATTGAGGGCGGTTTTGTTTTAATTTATATTTATCAGGAGGAATTTTTATGGCGCTTAAAGAAACGCTTATGAATGATCTTAAAGAGGCAATGAAGGAGAAGGACATTATAAGGAAGAATACGGTTCAGATGATTCGCTCTTCTGTGCTCCAGGTTGAAAAGGACAATAAAACAGAGCTTGACGATGAAGGCATTATTGATGTTATCGCAAAGGAGCTTAAGCGTCGCCGCGATGTTCTGCCCGAATACGAAAAGAGCGGCAGAGATGACCTTATAGCAGACATTAACCGTGAAATAGAGATATTGCTTGCTTATCTTCCCAAGCAGCTCTCAAAGGAGGAGCTTGAGGAAATAGTTACCCGGGCTATGGATGAAATCGGGGCGACATCAATGAAGGATATGGGCAGAATTATGGGCGTTGTTATGCCGCAAACAAAGGGCAGAGCCGACGGGAAAATGATTAACGAAATAGTTAAAGCACATTTATCGTAAAGGATATGAACAGGCTGAAAATCAAGATTTTTAGTCCTGATTTTATGTCTTGCTTTGCTTTTTACCCCTTAGAGGCGGAAAAGCACAGAAACATATTCAACAGTGCAGCAAAGGCTGCCCCAACGGGCATAGAAATTGATTGCCAAGGAGCGAAGAATGAGAAAATTTTTCAGGCCGAGATTGTATGAAATATCAATATATGAAATAGATTTGGATAAACTTAAAGCGATGGGCATAAAGGGCTTTATTTTCGATGTGGACAATACCATTGTTCCCTATGACACAGCCTATGCACCAAGCGAGGTCCGCGCATGGTTTGAGAAGATAGGGGCAATGGGTTTTGCCTCATATATTGCGTCGAACAATAAGGAGGGCAGAGTAACAGCCTTTGCCAAAGATTTAGGAGTGCCGTATCTTCCCAAGGCAAAGAAGCCTCTGACGAAAAATCTGAAGAAAATCTGCGGGGAAATGGGGCTCAGACCCGAGGAAACCGCAATGGTCGGCGACCAGCTTTTTACGGATATGCTGGGCGGAAATATGGCAGGAATGTTCACAATTCTGATAGAACAAATTTCTCCGAATGAGGGGAAATTCATCAGATTTAAGCGTATTTTTGAAAGAATGATACTTCCCGAAAGGAAGAGAGTGAAAGGAATAATATGTTAGCAAAATTCGGACCGGGGGGTAACTGCGAAAAATTTTATGACGAGGGTCATAAATCCGCGCTTGAAGCCCCGAAATGGGTAAAGGAGAAAGGGCTTTCCGCATATGAATACGAATGCGGAAAAGGCATAAAAGTTTCTTGCGATTCCGCCAAAGCCATAGGCGACGCGGCAAGGAAGGAGGGTATATCCCTTTCCGTTCATGCGCCGTATTTTATCAGTCTGTCGTCGACAGAGGAGGAAAAACGGCAAAAAAGCATTAAATATATTCTCGATACCTTGGCTGTTGCCGACGCAATGGGAGCAAAGAGAATAGTTGTCCATTCCGGTTCCTGCGGGAGCATAACCCGAAGAGAGGCGCTGAGCCTTGCAAAGGATACGCTGTCTATGGCGGTTAAAGCGGCGGATGAAAACGGATTTGGTCATATAAGTATCTGCCCCGAAACCATGGGAAAGGTGAAACAACTGGGCACCATTGAAGAGGTTTGTGAGCTTTGCTTAATTGATGAAAGGCTTACGCCTACGGTGGATTTCGGACATATAAATTCCCAAACCTTGGGCGGATTGCGCACAAAAGCGGATTTTGAGCGTATATTTGATGTTATAGGGAATAAGCTGGGCGCCTATCGGGAGAAAAATTTTCATATTCATTACAGCCGCATTGAATTTACCAATGCAGGAGAGAAGAAACACCGCTGCTACAGTGAAACGGAATATGGCCCCGAGTTTGAGCCTATCGCCGAAATTATTGCCGGCAGACAGCTTTGCCCCACGGTTATATGCGAATCCAGAGGAACGCAGACAGAGGATGCGTTTCTTCTTATGAAAAGCTATCTTGAAAAGCTGTAGCGGTATATGCAGCATAGATAAAATACCGATATTTTTCTCAGTATGCCCTACAATGCGGCAACTGATACGGTTTACGGGCGCCGGACAGGACGGCTTAGTGCCGTTTAAAGACGGCAGTTTAAAACGGCTGATTTAACAGACTTAAGACGCACGGAAAACTGACATTTTGTGATGTCTTAAATATAAGGATTTGGTTTTATGTATAGAAAGCTTGACAAAATTTTAAAGGGGGAAGACGCCGTACTTTTGACCTCGCCGCATAATATGCGGTATTTCTCGGGATTTACCGGGGGAGAGGGAGCGGTATTGATAACGAATAAGGAACGGCTGTTGTTTACCGATTCCAGATACACCGAGCAGGCGGAAAGGGAAACAAAAAATTTTTCGGTTGTAAAATGGTGCGGATTGGGTGACCTTTGCAATGCAATAAATGAACGGGGGATTAAAACTGCCGCAATCGAGGATGATTGTATGACCGTTATGGAGCTTAAGCGCCTTAAAGAGCTTGCTGAGGCTGAATTTACAGGAAGGTCCGCCGAGATAAACAAACTCCGTATGGTGAAGGAAGAGTGGGAGCTTGAAAGAATTGCAAAGGCGGAGGAAATCGGAGATAAGGCGTTTTCCCATATTTTAGGGTATATAAAGGAAGGCGTGAGCGAACGGGATATAGCTGCCGAGCTGGAGTACTTTATGAAAAGGCAGGGGGCAGACAAAACATCCTTTGATACAATAGCGATAAGCGGAAAAAAGACAAGTATGCCTCACGGCAGGCCGGATAACAAAAAGCTTGAAAACGGTGATTTTATAACCATGGACTTTGGGTGTGTGTTCGGGGGCTATTGCTCGGATATGACGAGAACCGTTGTTTTGGGGAAGTCAGATAAAAGGCAAAAGGCCATATATGAAACGGTTTTAACCGCTCAGAGGGAGGGACTTTTGGCAATAAGGAGCGGAATAAGCGGCGCAGATGCCGATAAGGCGGCGAGAGCTGTTATAGAAAGGGCGGGATACGGAGAATATTTCGGACACTCTTTAGGTCACGGCGTCGGGCTTCTGATTCATGAGCTCCCCAATCTTTCGCCGAAAAGCGGCATAATTCTTGAAGAAAACATGGTGGTCAGTTGTGAGCCGGGCATATATATTCCCGGATTTGGCGGAGTAAGAATAGAGGATTTGGTTTGTGTAAAGGGCGGCGGATGCCTTAATTTCACACATTCTGAGAAAAATCTCATAGAAATTTAGATAATAATTAAAAAATGTCTTGCAATTTGGGTAAATTTAGTATAAAATAATGAAGTGAGATTATTAAACGAAAAACAGGAGGTAAGTACCAATGATATCAGCAGGCGAGTTCAGAAACGGATTAACTTTTGAATTTGAGGGAAATGTTTATCAGGTTGTTGAATTTCAGCATGTAAAACCGGGGAAAGGTGCAGCGTTCGTCAGAACCAAAATGAAGAATGTTATTACAGGCGCTGTTGTTGAGCGTAGCTTTAACCCGACCGAAAAGGTTGAAAAGGCTATGATAGAAAGAAAAGATATGGAATATTTATACGAGGCGGACGGTCTTTATTATTTCATGGACCAGGAAACATACGAGCAGATGCCTTTGAGCGAGGAACAGCTCGGCGACGCACTTAAATTTGTTAAGGAGAATATGCTTGTTACAATCCTTTCGTATAAGGGAAATGTATTCAGCGTTGAACCGCCGAACTTTGTTGAGCTTAAAGTTATTGAAACGGAACCCGGCATCAAGGGCAACACGGCGTCAAATGTTACGAAGCCCGCAACCGTTGAAACCGGTGCGGTTGTAACAGTTCCTATGTTTATTAACGAAGGTGATATGATTAAAATTGATACAAGAACGGCTGAGTATATGTCAAGAGTTTAAGAACGGAGGTTATTATGTCTGATTTAACAAACAGAGCAGCATACCTTAAGGGTCTTGCTGAAGGAATGAAACTTGACTGCGAAAGCAATGAGGGAAAGCTTTTAAATGAGATTATTGCGCTTTTGGGCGATGTGACGGATATGCTTGAAGCAGTGGATGATGAGCAGGGCTTCATAGCGGACAGAATGGATGATATTGATGATTCTATCGATATTTTGTGTGAAGAAGTCTTCGACGAGGAAGACTATGAATACTATGACGATGATGACGAAGAATTTGCAATCAAATGTGAAAACTGCGGCAAGGATGTTTTTTTGACCTATGATGATTTTGATGACGATAATCTCGTTTGTCCTTTCTGCGGAGAACCGATTGAGCTTGAATTTGAATGCGACAATCAGTGTGAGGACTGTGAATAGACTTCGGATTATATTACTATACCGCCGATAAAGTTATCGGCGGTATTTTTTTGCCTTACGGGAAATGGTATATCTCTCTTTTGCCTCTAATATAGCGCCTTTTGGTTATTGCGCAGTCTATGGGTAATTTTTTATAAGGCAAACAGACAATAACAGCCGTCCGAAATTTTTTATAATAATCAGCGCACATGGCGTTGAATAAATAGTTATACTTATCTGACCGATTGAAAAACTTTGCTATATATAAAAATATATTGACAAAAATTGTTGTATATTGTAGAATTAAATAAAAAGTATAGGGAGGGTATTTTATGTTTTGTGGAAAATGCGGAGCTCAAATTCCGGACGGAGTGTTGTTTTGTAATTCCTGCGGAGCAAAGGTAGAGCCGGCAGTGAGTGTAATGCCTGAAGAATTTACGGCAGAGCCGGCAGAGAATGCAATGCCTGAGGAATTTACGGCAGAGCCGGCAGAGGGTGCAATGCCAGAGGAATTTACGGCAGAACCGGCAGAGGGTGCAATGCCAGAGGAATTTACGGCAGAACCGGCAGAGAATGCAATGCCTGAGGAATTTACGGCAGAGCCGGCAGAGGGTGCAATGCCAAACGAATATGCGACAGAAAATTCTTATAATATTACAGGGGCAGAACCTGTCATAAAGAAACCCAAACACGGTAAAAAGCCGATATTGATAGGCGTTGTGGGCGTATTGGCTGTTGCGGGCTTAATCGGCGGACTTCTATGGAAAAACATATTTTATGCCCTTGCTCCCGAAAAATATTTTGGCAGTGTGGTCAAAAAATCTGCTGAAAATCTGGGGGATGAGTTGGCACAGGGCATAAAAAACATTATAGGCTTTACCATAGATGAAGATACGGATTATACCGCAGGTTATAATGTGGACATATCAAGTCAGGACGCTAATATGAACATGGATTTAAACATTGCGAATAATCCAAGCGAAAGCCAAGCCTTAATTGACGGAAAAGTTTCCGTGAAGATTCCCGAAACGGAGGCTAATCTTTCGGTTCAGGGGTTCTGGGATGACGAATATATGGGAATTGCCGTACCTGAGCTTAAGGATAACTATCTTGTTGTGCCGACAAAGGAGTTTGGCAAAGGCTTAAGCAAATTTAATTCCGCAAATGACCTTGATTTGGACGAAGAGGCTTTGAAAATTTTGAAGGATTTGGATTTATCCTATTCGAATGTCCGTGAGCTTTTCAGCAGCAACAATAAGGAATTGGCAAATCTTAAGAAAAAGCTTGAGGATGAATTTTTGGTTCTTCTTGAAAATTCGGACATGAGTAACCGTAAAAGTGTTAAGTACAGGATTAACGGAGATAAGGTAAGCGCTAAAAAGATAGAGGTTGAGATTGACTTTGATGACCTTAAGGATTATGCGGCGGACAGCTTAAAGGTTATCCGCGATGATGATTATATTCAGTCATTGCTGGGCGACAATAAGGATGTGTCAGACGCTCTTGATGATGTGATTGATGAGATTAAGGCTGCCGATGCGGGAGACGGCTCTATAAGCCTTGAATTTATTGAATACAAAGGCGAAATATTTGCGGTGACGATTTCAATTGACGGGGAGGAAGGCGAGGTTGTTATCAGCAGAACAGACGAGGACAGCTTTTTAAACGGCATTACGGTTGAATATAATGAAGGCGAAAATTCGGCATCCCTTGAGTATACCTCAAATTGGATAACCGAGGATAATGAGATTTTCTTCAACATAAGCGCATACAATAATGGCGACAAGCTGGCTGATGTTAATTTGGATTTGGACTTTAACCGTGAAAAATGGAAATTTAGCATAAGCAAACCGCAGGAGTTTGTTTGCAGCGGAAAATGTTCCAAAGACGGTGGATTTTCAATAACAATTGATGTAGACGATATAATCTCTGAGATAGATAAGATTGCTTACGGCGGAGGCTCTCCGGAGGCTGTTTTATCTTCCGTATCGGTCACACCCGTTGCAAGCTATGCTTACGACTATGACTATGATGACTACTACGATGACTACGATTACGATGATGGCTATGATTATTATGACGATTACTATGATGATTATTATGACTATTACGATGACTATGATTACGGCTATGATGACGATTATTACGACTATTACGACGACTATGGCTACGACTACGACGAATCCTTTGGTATAGACGATTTGTTCGATTTGGATAATGCTGACCTTACTGTAACGGTAAGCATTAAGAAAGGCGTAGATATAAGCGTTAAAGACAGAAAGTGCATCAATGTATTTGATAAGACAACCGATGAGCTTGAAGCAATATTTGAGAGTATGGGCGAAAAGCTTCAGGGTATGGTTGAATAATAAGATATTATAAAAAGGGTTGCCCGATTTATTTCGGGCAACCTTTTAATATGTTGGAGAAAAAATGAATAACTGTTACATTATGCTAATTATATGGAATGTGGCGGTTTTCGCCCTGTATGGTGCGGACAAGGTGAAAAGCATACGCCGCAAACGGAGGATAAGAGAGAGTACTCTCATCGGATTGTCTTTTTTAATGGGAGGCGGCGGAGCCCTACTTGGAATGTTAATTTTCCGGCATAAGATAAGAAAACCGAAATTTTTGATAGCTGTGCCTTTGGCGGCGATTTTAAACTGTTTTGCCGTCTTTAAGTGGCTGAGTTAGATACTTGCTCGGAGATATTCCGACGCGATTTCAATAGACGCTTACCCGCCTTATTTCACAAAAGTACCCCGTAAATTTACGGGGTGTTGCACTATATCTTTGTTTCCTTCATCTTTCGCACAACCTCGGCAGGGCTTTTCGCTTTAAACACAGCAGAGCCTGCAACAATAACATCCGCGCCGTGCTCAAGCGGCATATGAATATTATCAAGCTTAATACCGCCGTCAACCTCAAGACGAATATCTTTCCCCAAATCGTCAATAGCGGACCTTAAAACGGCGATTTTTTTGTTCATATCCTCAATATATGACTGACCGCCGAACCCCGGCTCAACAGTCATAACAAGGACTAAGTCGAAATACTTTATGTAGTCTAAAATCTCACTTGCGTCTGTTTTAGGCTTAATACTAACGCCTGCCTTAACGCCGAGAGAATGAATTTTATCCGCAATATCCTTAAGGTCGGAAACCGCCTCGGCGTGAATTGTAATCAGGTCGGCTCCGGCTTCGGCAAAGCTCTTAATGTAAGCCTTTGGATTTTCAATCATAAGATGGACATCGAAAATTTGTTTTGAGATAGGGCGGATAGCCCTGACCGTGTCGGCGCAGTAACTGAGATTCGGGACGAAATGCCCGTCCATAATGTCAATATGAAGAAAATCCGCGCCGCAGTTTGAAACGGCTTCCACATCTCGGCCGAGGTTCGCCATATCGGCGGCAAGAATGGAGGGAGCTATAATAATTTCTTTCACAATTGGTCTACCACCTTTTACCATTTTTTAATTCGTTATACAAAAAAGTGTAATTATCGTGTCTGCTTTTGCTGATTTTTCCGCTTTTCAGCGCACTGAGTATTCCGCAGCCCTTTTCAACGGTGTGACTGCAGTCTAAGAATCGGCATTGTTCGGTTACACCGTCAAATTCTCTGAAACAATGGAAAAGCTCGTTACAGGGAATCCGGGAAATATCAAAGGAGGAAAAGCCCGGTGTGTCGATAATATATCCTCCGAAGGGGAGAGGGAGAAGCTCCGAATGTCTTGTCGTGTGCCGCCCTCTGTCAACTTTTTCGCTTACCTCGCCCGTTTTAAAAATTTCCTCGCCCAAAACAGCGTTTAAAAGGCTGGATTTGCCAACTCCCGAATTTCCGGCAAAAACAGTTATTTTATCCTTAAGATTTTGACATAAAATATCAATATTTTTGTTTTCGGAGGCGCTGAGAGTAATAACATCAAAACCGGCGTCCTTATATATTTTTTCGTATTCCCTGCCGCAGCTCAGGTCAATTTTATTTATGCAGATAAGAATGTCAAGCTTGTTATATTCGCAAACCGCAATAAATTTATCGATGACGGTAAGATTAGGCCGCGGATTTTCCGTTGAGAAAACAACCGCCGCCTGAGAAACATTTGCAACGGGCGGACGAATGAGAGCGTTGTCCCGGGGTAAAATCTCCCAGATAATGCCTGTTTTTTCATCGCTTAATTTAATTTTAACATTGTCGCCCACAAGCGGTGTTATATTTTCTTTGCGGAAAATTCCCCTCGCACGGCATTCGATTATATCGCCGGCGGTTTTGATATAATAAAAACCGCCGACTCCTTTAATAATTGTTCCGTTTATAAGCTCCATATTATTTCGTCATATCAACAGTCTGTGTATCTGCAAGAACTCCATCATAATAAATTTCAACATTAACGGAGGCAGAGGCGCTCTGTATAGAAACAACCTCGCTTGAGCCGCTTGCTATATCGGTATCAAGAACAGTCTTGCCGTTAGCCTTAACAACAACACGGGCAGAATCTTTGTCAGAAGGCCCGTAAACCGTAAGCCGCTGACGATAGGTCTTGGCAGGTGTTTCATTTGAACTGCCGGATGGCTCGGAAGAGCTGTTTCCCGAGCTTGGCTCCTCCGGATGGCTTGGCGTTGGGGTCTGCGTTACGGGCTTTTTGCCCTCGCTAACCGTAACCGTCAGTGTGCCGATAGAGGAAATATCTGTTCCCGGTTCTGCACTTTGCTTCATAATCTGACCCTTTTCATAGGTGTCGCTGTAATCATATCTTACAATAATTTTTGATATACCCAGCTTGTTAAGCTCGTTCTCAACGCTTGAATAATTTTTGCCCAGATAGTTTGCCAGGGTCTTTGAAGAAGAAGTTTTATCCGGAGTGGGAGAATCATTCTTATCCTTATTGTCATCATCGTCGTCTGCCGCCGAATCAACAGTTGTCACAGGAGTATCCGGGTCATTTGAGGGTGAGAAAACCTCCCTGAGAAACGGCCAGAAAATGCTGACAATAACAATTATAAGGGCAAGGGAAGCCGCCAATGCGGCAATTACAACGATGTTGTTGCTTTTGCTCCTTTTTTTGTTCTTTTTATCCGTCATTTCTTCACCGCTCTCGTCTTCGTTCTCATCTTCGTCAGCGTCAAAATCCTCTGCGTTAGACGGATACTCGGCAGGACGGTCGGCCGGAGTAATAAGATTACTGCTCACCGAGGGGGTCTGGTTATTCGGGTAAGATTCCCCATCCGGCTTTACAGACTCTTTAACCGGAGTGAAAACGGCAGTACCGCCCAGCTCGTCAAAGTTATGCTCGTTTGAAGCGGAATAAGTCCCGCCTCCGTCTATAACCGCCTGCATATCATTTTTCATATCGGTTATGCTGCTGTATCTTGCGGAAGGTTCCTTGGCAATTGCCTTGAGCACAATATCTTCAATAGCTTTAGGGATGCTGAGAACTATATCCCGAGGAGGAGTAGGAGCAGTTTGAAGGTGCATAAGGGCAATCGTGACAGGGCTCTCATTATCAAAGGGAACTCTTCCGGTCAGCATCTCGTATAAAACTATGCCAAGGGAGTAGATGTCGGTTCTCTCGTCCACATATCCGCCCCGCGCCTGTTCGGGTGAAACATAGTGAACAGAGCCTATTGCGGTGTCCTCGCAGGTCACGGTCGACTGTATACTCGCACGGGCAATGCCGAAATCGGTGATTTTAAGAGTACCGTCCGGGGTCATAATTATGTTGTGAGGCTTAATATCGCGGTGAATAATAGAATTTTTATGAGCCTGTTCGATTCCGCTCGCAATCTGGATTGCGTAGCCCACCGCCTCACGCCAGCTAAGCTCACCGTTTTTATCTATATAATCCTTAAGGGTTATCCCCTCGATAAATTCCATAACAATATAATGAATATCACCGTCGGTACCCACATCATATATGGAAACAATATTCGGATGGGTAAGACTTGCGGCAGACTGTGCCTCAATGTTGAAGCGGCGCACAAATTCGGCGTCATCTTTAAGGTCTGTGCGCAGAACCTTTATGGCAACATATCGATTAAGTATCCGATCCATGGCACGGTATACAATTGCCATTCCGCCGGAACCGACTTCTTCAACAATTTCGTATCTTCCGGCTAAAACACTTCCGACTAAATTCATAATTATTCCTCCCCGTTAAAACTGATTAAAATTGCGGTAATATTGTCCTTTCCGCCGTCTTCGTTAGCGGCGGCAATGAGGGAATTAACTGCAGCCTCATCGCTTTCGTTGCTTCTGATAATATCTATTATGCGGGAATCCTCAAGCATATCTGTAAGGCCGTCACTGCATAAAAGAATTTTATCACCCTGCCTGAGAGGAAATTCAAAGATGTCATAATCTTCGCAGGGTTCAGTCCCCAATGCTTTTGTTATAATATTTTTTTCCGGATGATTTCGTGCTTCCTGAGGCGTTATCGAACCGCTGTCAAGAAGATTCTGAACAATGGAGTGGTCAACGGTTATCTGCCGCATTTCCTCCCGGTCGATAAGGTAAGCCCGGCTGTCGCCTATATTGGCAATATATGCCGTTGAACCGTTTATATAAACTACCACAGCCGTTGTCCCCATACCGGAGGTTTCACGGCTGGAAATTGATTTTCTGTATATTTCGTTATTGGCATAATCCAAGGAGGCGGTTATCTGAGAAACAATTTCATTTTCGCCGCCGTGCAGGTCGGACTGGGCAAGCTCATTTGAGATAATTTTGGTTGCCATTGAACTTGCAACCTCCCCCGCATTATGTCCGCCCATACCGTCAGCAAGTATGCAAAACCCCTGCGCTTCGCCGTTTTCAAAGCCGCAGATTACAAAGCTGTCCTCGTTAAGCTCACGGATATGCCCGGCGTCGGAATTTCCGAAAACGGTAACCTTCATGCTCTCATCACACCTTTCTTAGAAATTACTTGTTATTGTTTGTTTGAAGCCTGTTTCTGCGGAGCTGACCGCAGGCTGCGTTAATATCACTGCCCATCTCACGGCGGATTGTTGCGGAAATTCCATGCTTTTCAAGGTAGGCGCGAAATGCCTCAACCTGTGCCTTGTCCGCCTTTTCAAACCCTGTTTCCGAAACAGCGTTGACGGGAATAAGATTAACATGGCAAAGCATACCCTTGAGCAGATTATATAGCTTAGACGCTGCCGCCGTATTGTCGTTAACGCCTGCTATTAAGGTGTATTCAAACGAAACCCGCCTGTTGGTATTTTCTATGTAATAGCGGCAGGCGTCAAGCAATGCCTCAATGCTGTATTTCCGATTTACGGGCATAATTTGGCTCCTCGTTTCGTTATTTGCCGCATGGAGCGAGATGGAAAGAGTAATTTGCGGAGCACGGTGAGCAAGCTCACGAATCTTATCCGCCAGGCCGCAGGTTGAAACGGTTATATGTCGGTGGCCTATGTTAAGTCCGTCAGGATGGGAAACATTTTCAAGGAACTTCATAACATTATCAAAATTGTCAAAGGGTTCGCCAATTCCCATCATGACAATATTTGAAATGCGTTCTCCGATGTCTTTCTCTGCCGCCATAACCTGACCGATGATTTCGGACGGAGTAAGGTTTCGGATTCTGCCGCCGATAGTAGAGGCGCAGAAGGCACAGCCCATGCGGCAGCCCACCTGAGAGGACACGCAAACGGTATAACCGTGGTGATATTTCATAAGCACGGATTCGATATAATTTCCGTCATCTAATTTTAGCAGATACTTCCTTGTTTCGTCAAGTCTTGACACATATTTTTCTTCAATTGTTATCAGAGAAACGGAATAATCCTCTAAAAGTCTGCATTTAAGACTTTTAGGGATATTTGTCATTTCGTCGAAAGAGGCAACCCCCCTGTACAGCCACGAAAATATTTGCTTTGCACGGAAACGGGGCTCGCCAAGGCTTATTATAAGCTCCTCAAGCTCACCGTAGGTCAGGTCACGCAGGTTAGTTTTCATAATTATTTGTTCCTTTTCATTTTGCAGATATAAAAGCCGCTTTCTCCGCCCGAGTCGGTAAGAATCTGTTTTTCGGATATTTTTTCAAACCCGTCATGAGAGGAAAGAAAGGCTGAAGTTATATCCTGATTTTCCTCCTTAAGAACGGTGCAGGTGCAGTACAGCAAAATTCCGCCCTCTCTTACATATTGACAGGCGGTGTCTATAAGCTGTGACTGAACCTTTGTAAGCTCGGAAATATCGCTTTCCCGCCGGTTCCACTTTATATCGGGCTTTTTATGTATAACGCCCAGACCGGAGCAGGGCGCGTCAAGCAAAACCCGGTCAGCCCTGCCGATATAATCGGACAAAACTTCACAGCCGTTGTGAACCTTTGCTTCGATAATGTCTATGCCGAGCCTTTTTGCGGAACTTTCGATAAGCTTTACCTTGTGGTCATATATATCAAAAGACAGAACCTTACCGATGTTTTGCATTTTTTCAGCGGCGGCACAGCTTTTTCCGCCCGGGGCGGCGCATATATCTATTATAA
>JAEDLZ010000146.1 GCA_016303265.1 Clostridiales bacterium | reverse complement strand
TGCTTGGTCTGCCGTTATCTGCACAGTATAAATCTTCCACTATGTCATAGATATGGCTGAAATTTACTGCGCCGTCTATTTTTCTGAGCAAATGGTCTGCAGGCACAAATTCCTCTATGCTGAATACTTCAAGCTGGTCGCGGTTTTCTCTTCCCTTTACTATCACTTTCATCACCGCTTCTATTACACCATATTTATGCAAAAAAGCCCAGTGTTAACCGGACTTTTTCGACAGACTGAGGTGCGTATCACTTAAAGCGATCCGCACCTTTTTCATTATTATTTACTGCCGGACATTACATTAAAAGTTTAACCCGATTTATTTCACCCTGTTTACCAAGATATTTTTCAAACGCACAAGATCCAAAATATTTACTGTTCCGTCTTTGCGTATATCTGTATAATCCGTAATCGAACCACAGCCAAGCAAATAGCGCCGAAGCTCAGAAATGTCTGTTGAATCGACTGACAGATCCTTATTGAAATCACCTAATACCGGATTATTCAGCGTCGTCGTGTCTCCGCCGTCAACTTCCACCGCATCAACGATTTCGGTTCCGACGCTAAAGCTTGCGGGAATCACGTTGTTTTCCACCAAATAAATACCGCCCAATGTGATAATATGGCTTGCTTCTTTTTCCTTATACGAACTAATGCGCAAATTGGTAAGTGTGGCGATGCCGGTGTTGTTAAGTATGCTGAACGGAATATAGATATAGCCCTCAAAATAGGCTTTTGTAAAGCGTGCCTTGCCCGCGTTACCGCTCTGTTCCGACGCCGCCCACTCGTTGCTGACCGCGTCAAAAATCGGTATATTCTCATTCCATTGTCTGAATGTGGCGGTTACCTCCGTTCCGTCCGATTTTTTGCCGGTTAGAAGCATGCTGAAATTAACATTTTCCGCCCACTGTACATAAACCAATAATCCGGAAGCAGAACCTATTCTGTTATTTAGAAGTATGTCCATATTGATATATCGCCATGAATTTGTACCCGAAGCGTCAAACGAAAGCGCTTTTCCGCCGCCGACCGCTCCTATGTTTTCCGCAGTAACTACCGAAACACCTTCCTGCTGCGTTTCACCATTGTCATTTGTGACCGATACACTGTATATTCCGTCGGTTGTCAAATCGGTAAGCGTTGAAAGAACAATTCTGTCTGTAATATCAGCCACTGTTGTTTTCTTTTTTAAATCATCATTTACAGCGCCGTCAATCAACACATTGTTTGTAATAGCCGCGGAATTTTCATAGTAATTAGGTATAACATTGTTTTCAACAAGCCATACGCCGCCGATTGTGAAGACAGAGCAACCGTCCGCCCTGAAAGCGCCTATTTCAAGATTTGAAACGGTTGAAAGAGTATTTGTAAGTCTTTCAAACGGTATATAAACATAGCCTTCAAAGCTGTTTCCGACATTGTAAGCGACATTGGTTCCCGCGCTGTCAGTACCTGACCATCGGTCGGTGGAAAAATTATAGATTGGGTAATCTGACCAGTTCGGTTTCGGAGTCGCACTCAAATAGTCACCCGACGAACCGGTACCCGTAAGACGCAGATACATGTTGTAATTTGAACCCCATTTGGCATAGACAAGTAATCCCTTTGATGTGCCGATATTAACCGACAGCGGAATATTCAGATAAGCTATCGCCCACGAACCGTCGCTGTTTACATCGACAGCGAGAGAATTACCGTTGCCTATCGAACCGATATTATCAACCGTTGTTGTAGTGGCTCCGTTTACCGTATTGCCGTCAACAGCAATATTAAAGCTTGTGTTTAACGTAAAGTCCTCAAGGGTTGTAAGCTTGATCCTATCTATATTGTCTGCCTTTGACAGGGTGGTTTCAACCGCTCCGTCAAGCAGAACCGCATTTGTAATTGTGTCTGCAAATGAATTAGGGATGACGCCGTTTTTCACCAACCACACTCCGCCTATTGTGACAGTGCCAACGGAGCCTGTTCTGAAGGATTCTATTTTTAAATCTGTAAGTCTGTCGGGAGAGGTACCTGTGAACATCATACTGAAGGGCATATAAATATAGCCTTTAAAATTCTTGTTGATAGCCATTGCGCCTTCGTTACCGCTTTCAGATGAGCCTATCCATTTGTCTGCCTCAATGTCAAAAATCGGAATATTGCCATTCCATTGTTTAAATGTGCCTGTAACGCTGTTTTCGCCGGATGTACCGCTTACGCCGACAAAGAAGTTTGAATTATCTACCCATTCGGTGTATACAAGCAAACCCGTTGCATTTCCTACATCGGCAGAAAGAGGAATATTCACCGAGAACTTGCTCCAAGCACCGAGAGAATCTCCATTGACCTTAAGAGCTTTACCGTCACCTATTATACCCGACGAGTCTATGGCTGAGAGTACAACGCCCGAGGTTGCGGTATACTTTTCAATACCTGAAGTGAAATTATCAAGCGTGGTAAGATGTATTTTGTCCGACGACTCAGCTCCCTGAACCTCTCCCGAACTGCTTTCACCGCATACTGCAAAAGCAGCGGGAAAAACGCCGATAATCATCAGACATGCCAATAAAGTTGCCAAAATTTTTTTCTTCATAGTTTTGATCTCCTCTCTGTATTTAAAAAATTTACAAAATGCCATAACTCATTTATAGACAAATAAAATAATTGCTTTTTAATTCTCAGTCTTTAGCTTTGGAGTTATAAGCATATTATCAAATAAAAATAAGCCTTTGTTTATGATTATTTTAGCAAATTATCTCAATAATTTGTATGGAACCAAAGATATTATTTTTGAAAATACATGGCATTTTGTAAAACAAATAAGAGGTTCCTGTAAATTGATGTTTACTTTTCTCCATGTTTATCTTTCAAAATAACATGTATGTGTAACGTGTTTGAGATGCGATAAAAATATTCAACTATATATTTGGAAAGATAAGTCTATAAATTAAAATCTTAATTTTTTAATATCATCAACAAATCATCAAAAGCACTTGGTCTTATCAAAAAGCCGCAACAAACGGCTTGAAAAGGCAGTTAACAGGCGGCTTTTCACCGTTGAACAGCCACTCCAAAACCGAGTGCCGAGGGTTCGAAGCCTTCTGCCCCTGCCACGGAAAAACC
>JAEDLZ010000145.1 GCA_016303265.1 Clostridiales bacterium | reverse complement strand
TAGCAAGCGCTTTCATAACCTCAAGCACTTCGCCGACCATTTCAGGGTCAAGCGCCGAAGTCGGCTCGTCAAAAAGCATTATATCAGGCTGCATACAGAGCGCCCGCGCTATGGCTACCCTTTGCTTCTGTCCGCCGGAAAGCTGCGACGGAAAACTCTCCGCTTTTTCCGAAAGACCAACCTTTTTAAGCATAGCCATGGCTCTTTCTTTCGCTTCTTCCTTTGTTGCCTTTTTAAGATTTACCGGCGCAAGCATAAGGTTTTGAATAACATTAAGATTGTTAAACAAATTAAAATGCTGAAATACCATCCCTATATTTTCACGGACTTTGTTTATGTCTATTTTTTTATCATCAATATGATAACCGTCAACCACAACCTGTCCTTCCGTAATGGATTCCAAACGATTCAGACAGCGCAAAAAGGTTGATTTGCCGCTCCCTGACGGGCCAAGCAATACTACCACTTCGCCCTCATATATATCTGCGGAAATATCCTTTAAAACTTCAAGATCGCCAAAATTCTTCTTAAGATGTGATACATGAATTTTAAGATTTTTCTGATTAGCGCCCACGGTTAAGTCTCCTTTCAAGCCGCTTAGCAAACTTCGATAAAATGGTAATGATAATCAGGTACATCACCGCTACAATTCCCCATACCTGGAATGACTGGAAGTTTATAGCAATAACATTTTTCGCCGTGTTAACCAATTCCGGAAATCCGATTACAGATAATATGGATGTATCCTTCAATGTAATTATAAACTGATTTATGATGCTCGGAATCATGGTTCTGATTGCCTGAGGCAGCACCACGCGCTGCATTGCGCGTGCATATGATAGGCCGAGACTTCTTGCCGCCTCCATCTGTCCCACATCAACAGACTGAATGCCCGCTCGTATAATTTCAGCCATATATGCACCGCAGTTAAGAGCCAGACATACAGTACCCGCCTGCAGCGCCGAAAGCGTAAAACTATAGTGAAAGAAATTTTTACAGGCAAAAGGTACTCCGAAGAAAATGAAATACGCAAGCACTATCATCGGCACGCCTCGTATCAGGTCAACAAATATCTGAGCTATAATGTTAAGAGGTTTGCTCTTAACAACGCTCATCAATCCGAAAATCATACCGAGAATACACGCAAAGAACAAACCGCACAGCGCAAGCAACAGGGTTTGTCCCATAGCCATTATTAACATTTTCCCGAAACCGGTAAATATTTGAATCATAAACACTAAACTCCTTTAAAAAAGCAGGGATACCCGGTGGGTATCCCGCTGCTTATCCGGTTAATTAAAATCAATCGAGGTATTTGCTTATGATTTTGTCATAAGTGCCATTTTCCTTAATATTTTTCAAACCTTTATTGAACATATCAAGAAATTCCTGATTGTCACTGTTAAATATCGCAAGACCGTAGGGGGAACCTTCGTTTTCGGTTCCTTCAACAACCTTAAGCTCAAGTCCGCCGTCCTTTATGGAGGATAACATGATAGGCGTGTCCTCAAAGCAAGCGACAGCCTGACCTCCTATGACAGCCTGATACATGGTCGGCGAATCTTCAAAATATGTAATTTTAAGATTATACTTATCCTTCAGACTTTCTGCATAAGAGGCACCCTGGGTACCCGTTTTCACCGCAACTGTTTTCCCTTTAACATCGTCAAAGGATGCAATATCAGAGGAAGCTGAAACCGTCATGCACTGTGTAGCCGTAAAATACCCGTCGGAAAAAATCCATCCGGTCGATTTGCGCTCGTCGGTAATTGAAGCGCCCGCAATCATACCGTCAGCCTGACCTGCCTGGCATGCCGCAATTGACGCATCCCAGCCAAGACTCTTAAGCTCGTATTTAAATCCCTGATCCTCGGCAACAGCCGCAAGAATATCTACATCTATACCAACGAAGTCACCGTTTTCATCAGTATATTCAAAGGGTTTAAAAACGGTATCGGTAGCAATTACCCATGTTTTCTCAGATGCCGTTTTGCCTTCATCTTTCCCGCAGCTTGTAAAGCCAACACAAACAGCCGCAAGCATCATTACTGCAAGAATTAAACTTAAAACTTTTTTCATTTTACATCCACGCTCCTTTATGGTAAAAACTAATATACTTATTATATACCATATTTCCAAAAAAAGCAACACTTTTTTAAATATTTTGTTAATCAAGCGGCGTTACGGGCTCTTTGCATATAAATCTGTTTCCCGCAACCTTGCCTGTCGGCTTATACTCACCGTCAATTCCGAGATACTTAAACTCTCCCTCGCCTATCATATCGGGAACCATGCGGTGTGCATGCTCGTGGAAGCGGTATCATGCCATTTTGCTTTCCAATAAAATTTCCCACTTTTTTGCCACAACCGCATCTGTATTATTTTTATTGTCCATATGGTCATAAAATGTCGGTTCATGTGTTATCAGCAAATCCGCACCCCATGCCGCCGCCTGTTTTATGACATCAACAGTCGCTATGCAGCCCACAGCAAACCTTTTAAGTTCGCACCCGGCGTCACCGATTTTTATTGTATCACAGGTTTGCGTCAACTTCTGCCCGGATTTTCCGTATAAATGTTCCATAAGTTCCGCGCTCTCGTTTTGTTCGCTCCTTAATAATTCCTTTCCAGCAAAAAATCTGCCAAATTACGCAAAAATTCACTTTTTTCGCCAAACATATCAAGCGCCTCTTTAGCCATGTTTGTCGCAGTTTCAAGGCGCCTTTCCGCCCCTTGAATACCTAAAGCCGTAACGAAAGTCTTTTTGTCATTTTCCTCATCGCTGCCTATCGGCTTTCCGAGCAGCTTTTCATCTCCCAAACAGTCCAGAATATCATCCTTTATCTGGAATGCAAGTCCGAGATTTTCCGCAAATTCAAATATCTTCTTCTTTTCTTCTTCCGAAGCCTCTGCACAGTCCGCGCCAATAGCCGCCGCCGCTTTTATAAGTGCGGCGGTTTTGCGTTCATAGGTATAAGCAAGAACCGATTCGTCAATAACGCTTCTGTTCTCGTTTGCAAGATCCACAACCTGTCCGCCGATCATACCCTCCGTTCCGGAAAGATGAGAAACCTCCCGGATTATATTGACCGTAATTTCGGGCTTAACTTTTGCCGAAGACATAAT
>JAEDLZ010000144.1 GCA_016303265.1 Clostridiales bacterium | reverse complement strand
ATGGTCTGCTCCTCAAGGGATTCACGTACACCCAATACTCCCCTGCGCCCGTCTATTGTAGGTCTTATTCCTATCACCGGATATTCCCCTATGTATCTGTATTCTGACATAATTATTACCTCCTGATTTTATAATTAAGAATCCATTAGAATTCAAAGCATCAACCGCAGGGTGCGCATTCTTGAACCGCTATTTACTTGTCAAAGTATGCACGCTCATTTCGCAAGCTTGATTTTCTGTTTCTATGATGATATAATAATCTTACTATATATATCCTCTTGTGTAAATAATCGGCATTTGCAAAAATATTATCTAAATTGACTTTTGGAGTTTCCAATGCAAAACATAAATTTATACGCATACGGCAGGGCCACGGTAAATAATGCCTGGCCCGCAAGGCACGGCTTTATCGTAAACAGGCTGTATTATGTAAATTCAGGCAGTGCCCTGATACATAACGCAAACCGTGAGCAAACGCTTGTAAAAGGAAATATTTATATTATCCCGCAGTGCCATAATTTCAAGCCGGTAGATGCATTTTCTTTTGACCATACTTTTTTTGATTATTTCAGCCTGCGTGTACTTGACCCTAATAAAATAGTTGAGATAGATGCATCGGCCTTTGCTCTTGACCGTTTCTTTGATTATATTAATGAACTGATCGAACAGGATCCCGAACAAAAAAACCACAAGGCACTGGAACAGATTCTTGCCGGCATCTTATCTGTGATTAACCGCCAATACACTCCTTTGCCCTACATCACGAACACCACTGTGATGCGGGCGATAGATATAATTTATGAAAGCTATGCTAACATAACTACAAAAGCTTTGGCTCAAAGGTTGAATATTAACGAAAGCCATTTTATTCGTCTCTTCCACAGAACCATGGGAATATCGCCTATGAAATATATCCGTGCCTGCCGCGTACTGAACGGTAAAGAACTTCTTTACAGCGGTGCAAGCGTTGCCGAAGCAGCTGAAAGATGCGGATATTCCTCTCCCTCCACATTCTATAAGGCGGTAAAAATATGTCTTTCACAATCACCGTCGGATTTAAAAAAGCAAAGAAAATAAACTGTCTTATCCTCGCAGAAATCTTGAAACGATTGGAAAGCAGCTACAGCTCGGCTTATGGGGACAGCGAGACGTAAGATACCTGAAGCAAAAAGAGCCGCCACCGCCCAATTTTTTAATTGAGCGGTTTATATTTTCCTATAACCTCTAAAAACTGGTCGCCGTATTGTATAAGCTTTACATTGCCCACTCCCGAAACGTTCAAAAACTCCTCGGGCGTTTGGGGCAGCTTTACGCACATATCCGTAAGCGCCGCGTCCGAAAATATCACGTACGCAGGCACTCGCTTTTTTAACGCTAATTCCCTTCTTAATTCCTTAAGCTTATCAAGCAATTCGGTATTTACTGGGTTATTTGCGGATTTGCGCGGCTGCTCCGCCTTGGCTTTCACCGCTTTCATACTTACATTAACATTTCCGCGTAAAATGCCGTAGCTCGCCGCAGTCACCTTCAAAACGGGATATTCCCCGCCCTCTGCCGCAATATACCCCTGCTGTTCGAGAGAGTCGATAATTTCCCTCAGCCGTTTCTCGGTACAGCTTTTCATTATTCCGTAGGTAGATTGGCTTTCAAGCCTTAAACGCGTGATTCGCTCGCTTTTACTGCCGCGCAAAACGTCGCATATCATTTTTTTGCCGAAGCTCTGTCCTGTTTTTATTATGCAGGAGAGTATTTTCTGCGCGTCCACGGTAATATCCACCGTTTCAAACTGCGTTAGGCAGTTTGAGCATTTACCGCAGTAATTAGCCGACCTATCCCCGAAATACCTTAGTATAAAATGTCTTAAACAATCGTTCGTAGTGCAATAATATGTCATAAATTTAAGCCGCTCCATATCCTTTTGACGGACGGCGTCCTGTTCCTCCTCAGAAAGCTCGGGATTAGCCTCCGACCTCTCGATTAAAAACTGATTCGTACGGACATCCTGCCCGCCGTAAAGCAGAATACAGTCCGCCTCCCCGCCATCGCGACCGGCTCTGCCCGCCTCCTGGTAATAGCTCTCGATATTCTTGGGCATATTGTAATGGATTACAAAGGAGACGTTTGATTTATCAATACCCATTCCGAAGGCATTGGTCGCGACCATTATCCGGCTTCGATCATATACAAAAGCCTCCTGGTTGTCCTTTCTCTCGGTTTCGGAAAGACCTGCGTGATACCTTGTCGCCGAAAAGCCGTTGTTATTCAGCAGGTCGCATACCTCCTCAACCGTTTTTCTTGTCGCACAGTATACGATTCCCGATTTATCCTTGCGTTCCTTTACAAGCTCAAGCAGTCTTGCCGATTTTGAATCAGGTCTTATAACCGAGAAAAACAGGTTAGGTCTGTCAAAGCCTGTTGTCACGACCAAGGGATTATCAAGCTCTAACAGCCTCAAAATATCGTTTTTGACCTCTATTGTAGCGGTCGCAGTAAATGCGCCTACCACGGGACGCACCCTAAGAGCGTCTATAAACTCGCGGATTTTAAGATAGCTCGGTCTGAAATCCTGACCCCACTGAGAGACGCAATGCGCCTCGTCGACTGCAACCATCGACACATTGATTTTCTCACACAAATTCAAAAATTCCGCTGTAGTAAGCCGTTCGGGCGCAACATAAATGATTTTATATTTCCCTTTCTCCGCGTTTTGGAAAACCCTTATGTACTGCGGCTCTGACAGGGAGCTGTTGATATACGCCGCCGATATTCCCGACTGCACAAGCGCTGTAACCTGATCCTTCATTAGCGAAATCAGCGGAGAAACCACTACCGTTATTCCCTCAAAGACAAGAGCCGGCACCTGATAGCATATGGATTTTCCCGCTCCCGTAGGCATAATGCCGAGGGCGTCCCTGCCCGATAAAAGGCAGTCTACAATATCCCCCTGCCCCTCGCGGAAATCGGAATGACCGAAATATTCCTTTAGTATTTTATATTTAACTTCCATTCGGGATTCTCCTATCAAAATTTGTCCGTCAGGTTATTTCAAGCTTCTTTAATAAGGACAGCCTTAAAAATTTTGTTGTATCGAAAAATTATCTTTAGGGTTCTCTTTCAATATTTTTGGCTTCCGTAATGTGTTATTTGTTTGTAGGGAACTTTATTAGCTTTAC
>JAEDLZ010000143.1 GCA_016303265.1 Clostridiales bacterium | reverse complement strand
GGGCGCTTAGCTCAGCTGGGAGAGCATCTGCCTTACAAGCAGAGGGTCATAGGTTCGAGCCCTATAGTGCCCACCACCTGTTTTTATTATAACCTTATGTGATGTCCTCTGCCTGATTTACGGCAGTTTTCGCTTTTGTCCGCACAGGTTGGCAAATATTATTTTATCACAAGGTTAAGTGCTGTTTTGAGAACTTTTTTTAAAGTTTTCAATAAAATTTTATTGTAAGGATGCCGAAGATGACGGTTGATTTATTATCTATCATAAATATAGAAGGTAAAAGCCTTTCTCAAAAAGGCGAGATTGATTTTTCGGACAAGAGTGAGTTTGATGTTCGATTTCAAAGTCCCGTAAGCGTTGATGCGACCTTTACGGTTTTGTATGAAGGGATTTCGCTTGCGGCAAAGGTCAGCGCCGATTTGATTTATATTTGTGACAGGTGCGGTGAGGAGTTTCCCGGCTCTCTCAAATTTGAATTTGAGGAATTTCTTAAAAAGGAAGCCTCCCCTCAAAGTGCCGATGACTGTAATCCCGATGTTATCCTATTTTCAGGGAGCAGTGTTGAGCTTGATGAGATTGTTTATAAAAATATTTTTATGAATATCCCCACAAAGAAGCTCTGCAAGCCTGAATGCAAGGGCCTTTGTCCGTCCTGCGGAAAGAATCTTAACAAAGGTGACTGCGGCTGTACGGTTTCGGAAACCGACCCGAGATTTGATGTGTTGGACAAATTTTTTGAGTAGATTATGCAGGTGACTCCGCCTGTGGAATATTTTTATATTTTGGAAAGAGGTGTATAAGATGGCAGTTCCAAAGAGAAAGACATCTAAAGCAAGAAGAGATAAAAGAAGAGCTAACTGGAAGCTTTCCGTTCCCGGTATGGTTGTATGCCCGCAGTGCGGCGAGTTAAAAATGCCTCACAGAGTCTGCAAGGCTTGCGGCACATATAAGGGACAGGAAGTTCTTAAAGCAGAAGCTTAAACGGCTAAAACGGCTTAGACGGCTTAAACGGCTAAACGGCTAAGCGGCTAGAACGGCTAAACGGCTTAAACGGCTTAAGCGGCTAAAACGGCTAAGCGGCTAAGCGGCTAAAACGGCTAAGCGGCTAAGCGGCTAAAAAAATTTAGCTTTTCAAACTTAAATAACTTAAAAATTACAGCAGGGCTGCATTCGCTGCGGCTTTGCTGTTTTTTATTATATAAAGTTACAAATTTTTTATTATGCGAAGTTACAAATTTCTATTGAAATTTTACTCTGTTTGTGCTATCATTCAGTTAGAAAGGTCGTGTGATTTATTATGAAAAAAGCTCTTTATATTATTCTTTCCATGCTTATCGCATTGGGAGCATTTACCTCCTGTTCATCAGGGAAAACAGATACAAAAAATACAGAGCCGAAAAAGACGGAAACAAAAACAACTGAGGGCGATGCGCCAAAATCAAAAGAAATAACACTGTATTTTCCCGATGATGCGGCGCTTTATCTGCACCCGGAAAAACGCACGATAGAGCCTAAAGACGGCACAAAAGTCGAAGAATCCATTGTTTCTGAGCTTATAGCCGGGCCTGAAAACGAAGAGCTTAAGCCCTCAATTTCAGGAGATGTAATGGTTTTATCCGCAGAAACTCAAGATGGCATTTGCACCGTCGATTTATCGGCAGAATTTGCCCAAAGCAATGTTGGCGGCTCCGCAAAAGAATGTATGGCGGTTTATTCAATTGTAAACTCTCTTTGCGAGCTTGATAATATTGATACGGTTAAAATCAATATAGATGGGAATGAATCCCCCAGTTTTGGCGGACACTTTGACTTAAGCGAGCCTCTCCCTCCTGACATGGAGTTGATACAGGAATAAAATATGTATCGGCGAAAACTCCGTATTATAATTTTTCAAACAATTTCAGTCCCAAAAATCTCATCCCTGTCCGGATAGCTTAGCTGATTTACCTAACGGATAATGCCTTTCTCAAATTTCAGGAATTGCAATTTTTCCAAAATTCAATAATCTGCAACAAAAAGGAGCTGCACCCTCTGTGGCAAAAATGGACTGCAACAAAAATAGCTTCTTGACGATACTAAACAAAATAATCCCCGAAAACAGTTTGGATTCATCTGTTTTCGGGGATATTTTCATTGATTTAAGAAACTGTTTTGCGCAAATTGCTATTCAAATTATTTTATGCAAATCGCTACTTTAAAATCATTTACTGCAGCATCTTTTTAATTTTCATAAAATGAACTATGCCGGCGTCATATATCCGTGAAGAATCAATGACATATTCTCATTCTTAAAGGTCTATACTTGCAAGTTGGTCGGCAATAGCTTCATTTTCGTTAGCCTTAACATAAATTCCGCTGTATTCCGGCATACCTGTTCCGGCAGGAATAAGCTTACCAATAATAACATTTTCCTTAAGACCGATAAGGTGATCCTTCTTGCCCTTGATAGCCGCATCGGTAAGAACTCTTGTTGTTTCCTGGAACGATGCTGCCGAAAGGAATGACTCTGTTGCAAGAGCCGCCTTGGTTATACCCATGAGAACATCAGCTGCAACAGCGGGGGCTTTGCCTTCTGCCTCCATTTTCTGATTTTCTCTTTCAACATCATATCTGTCGGCCAAAGCACCTGTCATAAATTCTGTATCGCCCGGATCTTCAATTCTCACCTTGCGCATCATTTGTCTTACAATAACCTCAATGTGCTTATCGTTAATATCAACGCCCTGAAGTCTATAAACCTTCTGTACTTCCTTAATCAGATAATCGTGCACCGCTGTATAGCCTTTGATATTCATAATATCCTGCGGATATACGGAACCCTCGGTAAGCTCGTCGCCCGCTTCGATAATCTGGTCGTCACGAACCTTGATTCTCGAACCGTAAGGAATAAGGTATGTTGCCGAATCACCGTTCTCGTCATTAAGAACGACAACTTCCCTCTTCTTCTTTGTTTCGTTAATCTTTATTCTACCACCGATTTCGGAAATGATAGCAAGCCCCTTCGGCTTTCTCGCTTCAAACAATTCCTCAACACGGGGAAGACCTTGTGTAATATCATCGCCGGATGCAACACCGCCGGCATGGAAGGTTCTCATTGTAAGCTGCGTACCGGGTTCACCTATTGACTGAGCAGCTATAATACCGACCGCTTCGCCTGCGTCAACGATTTCTCCGCTTGCCAGGTTGAAGCCATAG
>JAEDLZ010000142.1 GCA_016303265.1 Clostridiales bacterium | reverse complement strand
TGACTCTTAATCAGGGTGTCCACGGTTCGAGCCCGTGATGGTGTACCAAAAATCGACAAGTACGAAAGTGCTTGTCGATTTTTACTTATTACCTATTCACTATTCACTCTTCACTGAAATTTGTAATGTCGATTTTTGGAAAGTAATAGGTAATAGTGAATAAGGAAGCGGTCTGACCCCGTAAGCCGTATGTCTTACGGGGTTTCCTTATATAGGTAAGTCTGCGGTAATTCCTCAGCCTCTTACTTTTTTAATCGGTATATCCGGATTTTGCTCTGTTTGTACAATTATTTAAGAAGAATGCGCAGTTTTTTGTTACAACAGAGAGAACAATTCCCCGGATAAAATTAAACGGGGTTATGAAAGCGAATATGGTATGCCAATATGTTGCCGTATCTGCACCTTTTATGTAAAGGGGCAGCAAAATATAGCGGTTTGCAAGCATTGCGGCGGCGGTCATGATAAGTGTTCCGCCGATAAGGGCGCAGACTGCCCCGCCTTTGGTCTTTTTTGCTTTATAAATGTACCCGATGGTGAAAACAAAAATTCCGTTTACTAAAAAGTTTGCAAGCTCACCTACATAGAAAGTCTCAGAAACCGGTAGGTGCAGAAGATTTTTGATAAGCTCGACCAAAACTCCCGAAACGGGCCCTAATGCAAGAGCGCCGATAATTGCGGGAAAATCGGAAATGTCAATTTCCAAAAAGCCTCCAACTTTAAACGGAATAAGCCTGGCAAGGTATTGCAGTACGCAGGCGATTGCGGCAAGAACCGCAATTCTTGTAATTTTTTTCGTAGACATGATAAATCCCTCCTGATTATGTTTTAGGCAAAGAAGTTGACGCTTTATGCCCGTTAAATAAAAAACCCCGAGGCAAATAACCTCGGGGTTTAATTGTTTACAAAACAACACTTCTATCATCCGGACTTTACCGTCGGCTCTGGAATTTCACCAAATCAACCATATTACTGGCTCGTGGGCTTTACCACCGGTATGGAATTTCACCAATCCCTGAAGTTATAAATTAACAGCAAGCTGTTTTCCGCCTGTTTAAGGAGGCGGAGCATACCGCGTGCTTTGGCTTTGCGGCAACAAACGCCGTCCGCAGAGCGCTTGACGGAGCTTTGCTCCGCACAAAAATTTTACATACAGATTCTAACACAAAGACTATCTTTTGTCAATAGGAATATATGAGCTGCGCTCAACAACGCTTTTATATGCAGGGCGAATAATTTTTCCGCCGGTCATAACCTCCTCGATTCTGTGGGCGCACCAGCCGACAACCCGTGCCATAGCGAATATGGGTGTATACAAATCCTCCGGAATATTAAGCATTTTATATATAAGTCCGGAATAGAAGTCCACATTAACAGGCATGGGCGCTGTAATTCCCTTTATGTCGGCAAAGGCTTTTGGAGTAAGCTCTGCCACTGTGCGGTATAGGGAATATTCTTTCATATTATCCGTTTCTTCGGCAAGGGTTCTTGCGCAGCCGCTTAGAATTTCGGCACGGGGATCGGAAAGGGTGTAAATAGCGTGACCCACACCGTATATAAGTCCTGTGCCGTCGCCCGCCTCTTTGCGGAGAATTTTGCAAAGATAGTCGTAAACCTCGTCCTTGCTTTCCCAGTTTGAAATATTTGCTTTAAGCTCTTCCATCTGAGCCATCATCTTCTGGTTTGCACCGCCGTGTTTGGGCCCTTTGAGCGAGCCGACGCCCGACGCAATTGCGGAGTAGGTATCCGTATTTGAAGAGGATAAAACTCTTATTGCGAAGGCGGAGTTGTTTCCGCCGCCATGCTCGGCATGGAGCATCAGCGCCATATCAAGAATTTTTGCCTCAATGTCCTTGAATTTGTGATTCGGCCTTGTCATATAGAAAAAGTTTTCCGCAGTAGAAAGACTTGGGTCTGCATTGTGAAGAACAAGGCTCTTGTCGTTAAAATAATGCTGTTTTGCCGCATAGGCATAGGCAATCATGGTCGGAAAGCGGGATATAAGCTCAAGACTTTGGCGAAGCAGATTCGGAATGGAAATATCGTCCGGATTATCGTCATACGAATACAGAGCAAGAGTGCTTCTTTCCAGCTTATTCATAATATTTTTACTGGGCGCTTTGAGAATCATATCCTCGGTAAATCCGTTTGGCAGAGAACGGTTATTGGCAAGAACCTTGCGGAAAGATTCCAGCTTGCTGCGGCTGGGCAAAAAGCCAAAGGTCAGCAAAAAGGCAACCTCTTCAAAGCCGAAGCGGTTTTCGCTTATACAGTGGTCAACAATGTCTTTAACGCTGATTCCGCGGTAACGGAGCGTACCTTCAACCGGAACCTTGACCCCCTCGTCAAGGATATATCCGTGAACCTCGCCGATTGCTGTAAGTCCTGCAAGAACACCGGTGCCGTCGGCATTACGAAGGCCCCGCTTAACATTATATTCGTTATAGCAGCGAACGGGGAACGAGTCAAAGTGCTTGCGCTCATCAAACACCATTTTCAAATATTCATCAAAATTGTCCTTCATAAATACACCGTCCTCTCAAATGCACTAATATATTAGTATAAATGATACACTATTTTTTCGCAAAAGTCAAGAATAACGCCCCTGCGAGCGGAAATTTCGGCGATAAAGCCAAAGAATAAGGTCATTGTGCGGCAAAATTTACAAATAATTATATAATAATAGGTCAAAGGTTTCCGTATAAACAGGAGAAATCTCCGATAAAATCCAAAAAATCGCCACAATTTTCCGGAGTTTAAAAAATTTTTTATAAATTTATAAAAAACTATTGCAATTTGATAACATATACCGTATAATATGTTTTGTTTAATTAAATACAAAGTTTAATTTTGCTAAACTTTGTAAATGCAAAGTTTAGGATTACTAAAAAACGGAATACACAGGTGCGAAGTAAGGAAAAACCGGGGAAGCGGACGCTTTTGAGGTGCGAGCCGAGGGCTGTGAGCTGGAAACTGGCGCTGAGGGTTGTGCGCCAAGGACTGCGAGCCGAGGGTTTTGTGCCGAGAACTGTGCGCCAAGAATTGCGAGCCGGGGGTGTGCGCTAAAAACTGTGCGCCGATGGCTGAGCGTTGAGAGCTGTGCGCTAAAAACTGTGCGTTATAAGACCCCGTTTATTGATGCGATGTGTCCTCCTTACGGGATGCGGAAATAGGTGATAAAATGGATATAGGAAGTAAAATAAAAAGACTT
>JAEDLZ010000141.1 GCA_016303265.1 Clostridiales bacterium | reverse complement strand
AAGGAACAGCTGATGCTGATTCCGGAATTTACAAAATGGCTTCAGAGCAAAGGGAGTTTAATGAATGGTTCTGTCTGATGAAAAGAAAAAGGAATACTTAAAACGCCTTATGCTGTCCCGTATGAGAATTCTATGTAATAACGGCTTTTACGGCTTGCTTTTGATGCATATGATTTATTCAATTGATGAGAGCTGCGAAACGGCTGCAACAGATGGCCGTCGAATTTTCTTCGGGCCGAGGTTTTTGGACGAGCTCGGCGACTCGGAACTGGACTTTATTATGATGCATGAGATCCTTCATGTCATTTTGCAGCACTGCTTGAGGCGGGGAGACAGAAATAATGAGCAGTTTAACATAGCCTGTGATATTGTGGTCAACTCAAATATACTCATGTCCGAAAATATGAATTTGAAGGCCATAACCTTGAAAAAATACGGCGAGTCTATGCATCTTGCTCCGGACGGTAAAGAAGGATATGAATACACGGCTGAACAGGTGTACGGAATGCTTTCTCCCCCACCCTCTAATAGAAAACCCAAACCGGGTTTAACGGAAACTTTGGGTAAAAATAGCGGTGACGATGATCCGGACGGAGAAGCAAAAGGCAGTGCGTTAGGACGCGCTAAGAAAAAACAAGCTGAAAATAAAAAAGCAGAGGAAGTATGGGATAATCACACACGCTGGGGTATGGATGAAGAAAACGAAGCACTTCGTGATGTGTGGGTAAAACGATTTGAGGATGCTTGTGAAGCAGTTTCTATAAGAGACCCATCTAATCAAAAAGGGCTTTTGCCTTTATTTGCCGAACGGCTTTTTAAGGAATTGAAAAATCCGCAAACAGATTGGCGGATGGTTCTAAATGATTTTGTTCAGCAGGAAATCGTCGATTACTCCTTTACACCTCCCGACAGAAGATTTGACGAAAGTCCGTTTTTTCTTCCGGATTTCAATGATAAGGATGATTTAGTCGAAGATATTCTCTTTATGATAGATACTTCCGCTTCTATGTCTGACGATATGATAACGGCTGCGTATTCTGAGGTGAAAGGCGCGATTGACCAATTTGACGGCAAGCTTAAATGCTGGCTTGGATTTTTTGATACGGCGATTGTTGAGCCTAAGCTCTTCATAAATGAAGAAGAGTTCAGAATCATCAAGCCTGCCGGCGGGGGCGGAACGGATTTTCAGATTATATTTGAATACGTCCAAAAGCATATGCAGGAAAAATTGCCTGCCTGTATTATCATTTTAACGGATGGCTTTGCACCATTTCCGAAAGAAAAGCTTGCAGGCGGTGTTCCCGTTCTATGGCTGTTAAATAATGACGAGGCCGACCCACCTTGGGGAAAGATTGCAATGATAACGGTATAGTATTTTGACGTTTTGAGTGACATGTAACAAGCGCAACTTATTTGGTGCATATGGCTTAATTATATTATCTCAAAAGAGCATTGAAGGAGCGTTTCATTGAAATGGAGTATGAGAAAGTAGCAGGCTTTTGCGCGTAATACCGTATGCAGATATTAGTGTGTTGACAAGCAAAGGAAGGGGGCACCATGTTTGATTCTAAAAAAGCTGACAATTGAACAATTCGGGAAAATCGAACATTTTGATATCCTCTTCAATGAGCAGGTTACTGCAATTACCGTTCATGATACGGAAAGCATTGTAAAAGCAATCGGGCTGGCTACTGACAATAAATACCTGATCGACCGTTCCGGGGCATTTACGGTTTCAGGCTATACACAAATTGTCCTCAATCTTGAAATTGCCGGCCATCCGTATTCAATTACTGCAAGAGGACAGCCTTATAGCAGTGAATGCATTTACGAAGCAACCGACTGCAAAAACAATGTTGCTGTCGACGCGCCTTTACTATTTAAGGATATTCGACTTTGCGAGGAGGAAGAAAGCCTTATATATTATCGGTACGATCCGAAGAATGCATTTTCAAAACGGCTTCTTCATTACAAAAATTCGGAAAAATATTATGCTTATGGGGATTTTCAAAAGAAAACTAACGGTTCCGGATTAACACAAACCTTTCGATCTTATCTTAAAGATTTTATTCAAAAAAACGGAGCTTGTAATTCTTTTACGGATTCGTATAAGACAAAACTTCGCTCAGACGGGAGTTTTATTTGGCATTGTGTCAATGTCCCGGGGAGTTTAACTGCTCTGAACGAGCGAGACAAAAAGCTTTTCGATTATGATTGCTATATTGAAGTCCATAAGTTCTGGAGCGGATTCGAAGACATTCGCGATATGAACCATGAAAAATGGCCAATGCTCATTGATGCCGGAGGCATGAATGAGTATGCCGGATTCCAAGAGCTGATTGTTAAATCAAAAGCCCTGGGTAAGCAAATGGTTATAATGAATTAGGCAAAACGGCAATACATCCTATATCAGCACGGGGATTAATACAGAACGTCGAAATCCAACCGTTAAGACGGCCGGCAACATTTAATATTTCCACATATAAGTGCATGAGGGACAAACCCGTTGAGCGTACAGTAACCTGTCAAACGGTAAGATCTGAAGCATGAACGATGGAGTCATTAAAAAACTCATCGTACCGATGGGTGCTTTAACTTTGTTATGAAAGGAAAAACAAGATGTATTTTAGAGAATATGAAGAAATGATCAGAAATGTGCCCTACACAGATACACTTGAATATAAGGCGGCAATTATGTGGCTGCATCCTCAAATTCTTCCTTTGAGCGTGACATCAATCGGAAACACCGGATCATCCATAATTAAAATTCCGGAAAGAACGGTGAACAAATACGGAAGAAGTGTCCCCGTAATTGCATTCAGCCGTCAAACCTTTTCGGGGAAAAGCAATATAACGGACATCATTTTGCCCCAAAGCATAGAGCAATTTCCGAAAGGAGCTTTTGAAGGATGCGCCGGATTAAAGAGAATTACTATTCCCCGGAAAGTTAAAATCATCAAAGAAGGGACTTTTGCCGGGTGTAAACAGTTAGAAGATATTTATTTCGAAGGTACAATGGAAGAATGGAATAAGATTAACATCATTCATCACAAACATGAGACCGAATTCGGAAGGTTGATTCCCGGCACACCTGTGCAGGAGGTCAAAGCCGAACGAATGATTTATATCCCGGGTAACGAGGCGCTCTTTTCGGCTAATATTCATTTTTTCTGTAAGCTTCCGTGAGAGAATTTCATTTGCCCCTATAATATGAAAATCGGTAATGAGGATATCACAGACTTTTCCAAG
>JAEDLZ010000002.1 GCA_016303265.1 Clostridiales bacterium | reverse complement strand
GCCCAAAAGTCCCATAATTGTCTGATTTTTACCTTTTGTAAAATGAATATCAAGCCCAAGGCTCTTAATCCATTCGACCAGATTGTTAAGCTGTTCCTGATTTGAATTTTCTTTTAATACAACGACCATAATAAAACATCCTTTCTTTTTTGAGGTATAAAAAAACCTTGCAGCGTATAGCTGCAAGGCTGATTTACTAATTTTCGGTAATCAACTCACAACTGCACGCAAATAAGCTTTACGGAAATAATAACCAGTAAAGCTAAAGTTAAAAAAGTATGCAATTGAAGAGCTGAGTAAATTCATAATTCAAAACCTCAATTCTAAAATTCGTGTATATAATAACACATAAAGTCAGATTTGTCAACACATTTTACAAAAAAATTTCTATCTTAAAATTTTATCTTTAATCTTCAGAGGGAGTTTTATCCGCCCGGTCCTCTTCGGGAAGAAATAAGAGCCAGTCGGAAAACTTGCGCCCGTCAGCGTCGGTGTTGCCGCATGATAAAACCTTGCCGTCAACGGTAAGAGCAACAGAGTAGTCGTATCCTGCTGAAATTGCAACAATATTAGACCAGGAGGAAACACTGCACTGCTTTGAGGAGTCAAGTCCGCAGGCAACAACGGTACCGTCCGCCTTAAGACCGAGGGTATGAAAATCTCCGGCACAGACTGCCAGAATATTCTCCCAATCGGAAACATCACATTGCCCGTATTTGTTGTTGCCTAAGGCGCTGACCGTTCCGTCCGAGTGAAGAAGAACGGTGTGTCCGTTTCCGGCAGAAACAGCGTCAATATTTTTAAAATCGGAAACGCTGCATTGCCCGAAGGAGTTGTCACCGCAGGCAACAACGGTGCCGTCCGACTTAAGTCCGATGATTGAGCCATCTCCGGCAGAAACTGAAATAATATTTTTCCAGTTTTTCACAGGGGAATAATCAAAATCCGCCTTTCCGGAAACAACCACCGTGTTTTTTGCCGTAAGACCTATAGTGTAGCGGCCGTTTGCGTCAATAGCGGAAATATTTTTCCATTTTGACACATTGCACTGTCCGAAGGAGTTATCGCCCACCGCGGACACTTTACCGTCCGAGGTCAAAAAAACGGAATGATTATCGCCGCAGGCAACGGCAACGGCGTCGGAAATATTTTGCACATCACATTGCCCGAAAACATTGCTGCCGGCAGCCGTGACCGTTCCGTCCGAAACAAGCCCGACAGTATGGTTGTCCCCGGCGGAAATATAATTCTGAAAATCATTGGAACTGTTTCGGGTTTTCCCGTAGAGAATCATGCTCCGAAGTGCGCTGTCACGATAATCGCCCAGCTCCATAAAAATTGTAATAGCCTTGTCGTACTGTCCCTCGTCCATAAGGGCGGTTGCGGTATTGTAACGAATTGACGGAACAATCACAAAATATAAAATAATGGCAATCATAGCTGCACTTATGAGGAAAGGCAGGAAGAAAGCCGGTTTTTTCACAACTGCAAGCTTTGAGGAATCCGATTTTTTTGTGGTAACAAAGATATTTTTTGAGGAATAAATGGTTGCACCGCAGTAAGGGCATATATTTTCAATGGCAGCAAGAGCTTCGGATTCCAGAGAAGCCCCGCAGCGGCTGCATTTTATTTCTGCCAAAAAAAACACCTCCCAATGTAAATGAAAGCAAAGTTATAATAAGTATATGGCGGTAAAGGAAAACAGTATTCGGATGATTAAACGAACTGTCTGCCAAAATTTACGGGTATTTGACTGCGCTTGCTTTTTGCGGTATATTTGACCGTTGACGAAACACTCAAATAGGGTATTTACAGATTAAGAAATACCGTGCTTATGAAATACTCTGTCCGATTTTTTCGCCTGCCGTAACGGGATATTCAAGCCCGTTGAGATTTGCGTTTATGATGCCTTCGGAAATCTCCGCAGCGCCGGGCTTTAAAAGTACAATAACGGTAGAACCGCCAAATTCAAAACGCCCCTTTTCCTCGCCGCGGGAAAAGGTGTAAGCCCCATGCAGATTAACGATTCTGCCGACAAATAAAGCCCCGACCTCCATAACGACTGTGTCGCCGAAATTTTCGGTATGCAGAACACAATATTCTCTTGAATTTCTCGTATAGACGGGCACATTTTCGACGGCAATGGGCTGAACCGTGTGTAAAATGCCTTTAATTGAAATATTTTCGCCCTTTTGTCCGTTATCCATGTAGTGAAATCTGTGATAGTGGGAGGGAGTTAGTCTGAAAACAAGACAGAGCCCGTCCTTAAAATCCTCCGCACGGGAATGATTTTCAAGGAGCGACTCTATGCTGTATATTGAGTGCTTAACGGTAAAGCGCAAATCGGAAGAAATGCGGTATACGGTAAGCAGTCCGTCGCAGGGGGCGGTCAAATGCTTTGGGTCAGGATCAAACACCCGCTTTCCCTTCTTTGTGCGTCTGGTGAAAAAATGGTTAAAGGAGGTCCATTTTTCCGATTCGTAATCCTCAAGAGAAATGCTATTTCTGCGGATAAAGGGTTTAATTAAAGGAACGGAAAGCACAGAGTCCATAAAATGACCCGCCAATACGGAAAGAAACGGACGGGTCAGAATTTTAAGTATAAGTCTGCCGCAAACGGTACAGTACAGAAAATCAAGCATCAGAATCTTCCTCCGAAAATAATAACGAGAAGGAATGTGATTGCCCCAAGGAGAGAAACGGCTAAAAGTCCCTTAAAATAGGGTTTTTTAATTTTAATTTTACTGATAAATAAGAGTCCGATAATTACAAGCCCCATATTGTAAAAACGAACAAGGTCATGTCTTGTAAGCAAAGCGTCGCAAATAAGCATAATAGGAAGGAGCAGGGAAATGCTGGTAACGGGAAGTCCGTGATAATATTTGCGTTTTCCGGTTTCGGAAGCAGTGCGGTTAATCTCGGAAACATTAAAATAACCGAGGCGTATAACCGCCGCAAGAACATAAAAAACGACGCATAGCGTGGTAAACCAAAGATGAAAATTATTGCCGGCCTTGCAGACGCAAAAAACAATTACCGCAGGAAAAGCGCCGAAGCAGATAAGGTCGCAAAGCGAATCGATTTGTATACCAAAGGATTTTTCATCCTCAGATCTCTTGCATTTTCTTGCAATGGTTCCGTCAAACATATCGCAAAGCCCGCTAATCATAAGACAAAGCACAGCAAACTTAGGGTGCGCCTCAATAGCCTGAACCATACCGATAATAGAAGAGGCAAGCCCCAAATATGTCAAAATAACAGAAATATTATAATAACCAATCATAAAAAACTCCCTCAATATATGTATATATACAAATCATACATAAAAATTATACCATAGCTTCAAAAATATTGCAAGAAAAAAATAAAAAAACAGAGAGAAACAGAGAGGAAAGACGAAAAAGACAAATATTAGACAATATTAAAAAATAGCAAAAATATCCTTAAAAGTATTGAAATTACAAACTAAATATGTTAAAGTGTAGGTGGGTGAATGTGCCCGTCTATATTTTTTTGATAAGGAACAAATGAGGTAAAAAAGATGAATATTGTTTTCCAGGGTGACTCCATAACGGACGCAGGCAGAGGTACAGGCTTCGGAGCGGGTTATGCAGTAATGGTTTCGGGACTTCTCGGTGCGGAAGAGGCGGGACAGCATAAATTTTTCAACCGCGGAGTAAGCGGTAATCGCATAGTTGATGTATATGCCAGAATAAAAGCGGACTGCAATAATTTAAATCCGGATGTGCTCAGCATATTGATAGGAGTAAATGATGTGTGGCATGAGATAGACAGTAAAAACGGAGTCGATGCGGAAAAATTTGAAAAAGTATATAATATGTTTATGGAAGAGGTTATAGCACATAACCCCGATATAAAAATAATAGTTTTAAGTCCGTATGTATTAAAAGGTCCGGCAACGGTGAGTGGGGAAAATCCCGACCGCTGGGCGACATTTGAAAGAGAGGTCGCGCTTCGGGCGGAAGCGTCAAAGCGTATTGCGGAAAGATTCGGCAAGAGTGCGGTTTATGTACCGCTCCAGGAAAAGTTTAACGAAGCATTAAAACGGGCGCCCGAATCTCAGTGGTCAGCCGACGGGGTTCATCCGACGCCGCAGGGGCACGCACTTATAGCACAGGAATGGATAAAGGCATATAAGTCTTTTAAATAAAAAATATCAGTTAAATAAGGAAAATCATTATGACGCTTAGGAAAGAAAGAGAGATTTTCGATAAAGAGAAGCATATATATGAAAGCGCAAAGGTGAAATTTAACGAGTCAGCGGCCATGATGTTTATAACCAGTCAATTCCGTTTGAGTCAAATTGCTAGAAGTACATATGCGGACGAGTTGAAAGAAGGGCGAGTTGGCAAGGTCAAATGTAATGCTGTTTGAAGAAACGGGAAAGGACGAGTATACAAAGGTAAAGGATTCGTATGTATACCGGCTTGAAGCCCCGTATATTGCGGCGGTTGACGGCAAGGCGGATTTGTACAGCGGAATCGGTAACTGCGAAGCCGGAAGAGTCGCCATAGACTATCCTTTTGAAGGATACGGCGGCATAATAAAGGAGAGGAGAAATTTTTATGTTAGTAAACTTACACAGACCCTATGGGCCGACATTTTCTGCATCAAAAAATGATATGACATTTTATAACAAATTAAACGATGACTTTCTTTTCAAAAAGGGCGATAAAATAGAAATATATGTTGCTCCGACGCTAAAAGCAATGAAACTTAATTGGCAGCTTAAGAGAAATATGGTTAATAAGCCGTTTAAAACGGGCTATGCCGAAGCGCTGCCGGCCTATGTGTATAAGATTGCCGTTGATACGGAGGACTTAGAACCGGGATTTTATGAAATCCATTGCGAGGCGGAGTTCGGAACGGGAGCAACGGCGCTTAATCCGTGTTCTTCAAAAGCATACTGCGCGTTTGGCTATGATATAGAAAATATGCCTGTTTATACAACAAAGCCGGATGATTTTGAAGAATTTTGGAATAAGTCATTAACAAAGCTTGACGGCGTGGACTTAGAGCCGGAATTTGGCGAAATTTATACTTTCAAGGGCAGACAAATCAATGACTATAATGTTGCCGAGGCGTCATTTCCCTGCTCCTATGATGAAGAGGGAGTCTTGTATGACGAGGTTATCGCATATAAGGTCAGCTTCAAATCGGCGGACGGAATGAGAATATACGGCTGGTTTGCAAGACCGAAGAAGGAGGGCAAGTACCCGGGTATGATGATATATCCGGGAGCGGGCTATCATTCCCGTTCTATGCCGCTTGAGCACGCAAGACACGGCTATGCGGCATTTGATATTCAGGTACACGGGCAGGACTGTGACGGGGATAAAGATTATTATAAACCGACATCACCGGTTTTTGAGCACAGTGACTACTCAAAGCCGGAGGAATTTTATTATAATAATATATATCTGCACGCAATCCAGGCTCTTAATATGCTCTGCACACTTGATGGAGTGGATAAAGATAAAATTGTTGTGGCAGGAGGTTCTCAGGGGGGCAGACTAAGCATGGTAGCCTGTGCTCTTGATAACAGAATCAAAGCCGCCGTAATCGGAATACCTCATTTCAACGGTCAGACTTATATGGAATGGGTGAATGAAATAAACAGGAGAGAAGAAGACGGCAAAAGCATTGATATGAGCATAGTCAATAAAGAACTTGTCCGAAATATCGGCTATTATGACACAACAAACTTTGCGCCTTATGTAAAGTGTCCGGTTTTCTGCGAAGGAGGTCTTATCGACCGTGTGTCGCCGGCAACCTGTGTTATGTCACTTTTTAAGAGCTTAGGTTCAGACAATAAAACCTATATACCGTCTCCGATGATGGCACATGATTGGGACGCCGAGTTTGACAGAAGGGCATGGAAGTGGCTTAAAACGGTTCTTTAAGGTATGATATAGAGGGCAAATTTGAATCTGCAAAACAGAAATATAAAAATTTAGGGCAGATGTTGAAAAAGCGATAGAAATGCTCAGAAAGGTACCGGATTCAGTCCATTGCTGGCAGGAAAACAATACCCCCGCTTTGCCAAACGCAAAATAAGGCTCTCCGTCATCCCCAAGGCTGCAGCAAAATGATTTTTAAGGAGCAATATGTTGCACCGATAGTTTCACAAACCAATAAAAATATCCCCGAAAACAGTTTGAATTTAGCTGTTTTCGGGGATTGTTTCGTTTTAGTGTTGTCAAGAAGCTATTTTCCGTCAGCTCCTTTTATTTTATCATGCAGTTGTAAGGGCCTTTTTTAGGCTTTCGGGGCAATATTTTGTTTGCAATAAATAAAAATACAAAATACGCAAAATACAACAAAACATGATGTTGACATAGTTTTTAATAAATGGTATAATCCCAGTAGAAAAACCGAACGGAGGTAATTAAATGGAGTATCGTAAAGAATATCAAAAATGGCTCGAAAGCGATGCGGTCGATGAAAAAACGAAGGCAGAGCTTAAGAGTATAGAGAGCGATGACAATGAAATTAAGGAGCGGTTTTACCGTGATTTGGAATTCGGCACGGGCGGCTTGCGCGGAATTATGGGAGCAGGAACAAACCGCATGAATATATATACCGTACGCAAAGCAACGCAGGGACTTTCCGGCTTCGTTACAGGTCAGGGCGAGGCGGCTGTGAAGAAAGGAGTTGCGATTTCCTATGATTCCAGGAATAATTCAAAAACCTTTGCCGAGGAAACGGCGTGTGTTCTTGCGGCGAACGGAATAAAGGTGTATCTGTCGGATTCTTTAAGACCGGTGCCGCAGCTTTCCTTTGCGGTAAGGCATTTTGGCGCTGCCGCAGGAGTAATGATAACTGCAAGCCACAACCCGGCAAAATATAACGGCTATAAGGTCTATGGCG
This sequence comes from Clostridiales bacterium, assembly GCA_016303265.1. Lineage (GTDB taxonomy): Bacteria > Bacillota > Clostridia > Monoglobales > Monoglobaceae > SIG454. The sequence continues at coordinate 54,087 of JAEDLZ010000002.1, read as the reverse complement.
AGGACGGAGGACAGGCGTCCCTTGCACTTGCCGATAAGGTGCTTGAAGTTATTGAAGCTACGGATATTTTCGGCGGAGTTAAAACGATGAGTTTTGAGGCTGCAAAGGATAGCGGACTTATAGAGTTTTTCGGCGAAGAATTTGACGAGGTATATCTTGACAATGTAATAGCTCAGCAGGTAAACCCCGACGCTGTTTCCAAAGTGGCGGATGATTTTAAAATTATATATACACCACTCCACGGGAGCGGAAATATTCCTGTAAGAAAGATGCTCAAGAGGGTTGGGTTTAAAAATGTTCTTCTGGTTAAGGAACAGGTAGAGCCTGACGGAGATTTCCCCACGGTTGCATCCCCGAACCCTGAAAATAAGGAAGCCTTTGCGATAGCAATAGAGATGGCGAAGAAGGAAAATGTGGATTTCATTATAGGAACCGACCCGGACTGTGACCGTGTGGGGGTTGTACTGCGCAATAATGGCGGGGAGTATATTCCGCTGACAGGAAATATGGTAGGCGCTCTTTTGACGGAATATATATTAAGAGGCAGAAAAGAGAATAATAACCTGCCCTCAGACGGAGTAGTTGTAAAAACAATAGTAACATCGTATATGACGGATGTAATCTGCAAGGCATACGGCGTAGAGGTTATGAATGTTTTAACAGGCTTTAAATTCATAGGCGAGAAAATGAAGGAGTTTGAGGAGAAGAAAAATCACACATATCTTTTGGGCTTTGAGGAGAGCTACGGGTATCTTGTGGGCGATTACGCAAGAGATAAGGACGGTGTGGTTGCGACAATGCTTGTAACCGAAATGGCGGCGTGGTATAAAGCTAAGGGGATGACCCTTTACGAAGGACTTATGGAGCTTTATAAGAAGTACGGCACCTTCCGTGAAAAGCTGGTTTCGGTTGTTTTGGAGGGAATAGACGGTCTTGAAAAAATCGGCAGAATTATGACGGATATAAGAGAGAATACACCTAAAGAAATCGGCGGAAAAAAGGTAATGTATGTAAACGATTACTCAAGCAGTATCCGCAAAAATACAGAAACAGGCGCCGAGGAGAATATAACTCTGCCGAAGTCCAATGTGCTTTTATTTGAAATGGAGGATGATTGCTGGTGCGCGGCCCGTCCGTCGGGAACAGAACCGAAAATCAAGTTTTATATGGGTTCCAAGGCAGATACGGTGAGCGAGGCAGAAGCGCTTTTGGACAGTATATGGAAAGATATGGAAAAATACACGAAATAAAAACGGCATTGCCGGGTAAAAAGGGCGCAGGAAACTTGTGACGGAAAACGGAGGATAAAAATGGAAAAAAGATATTTTGAGAGTAAATATATGGGGAAAATGGGGTATCTTCTTCATGTTCCCAAAAACCTGCCGGAAAGCGAAAGAAAGCTGATAGTATTTCTTCACGGAGCAGGAGGAAGAGGAGAAAACCTTGATGCTGTGAAGGCAAACGGCATACCCCGGCTTTTGGAGGAAGGAATGGATATTCCGGCAGTCGTGATATGTCCTCAGTGCCCGGACGGCATAGTATGGACGAATATAATTTTTGCGGTAAAAGAGCTTATTGATAAAACGGTAGAGGAATTTAATATCGACAAAAATTTAATAACCATAACGGGACTGAGTATGGGCGGCTTCGGAACATGGGAAATGGGAGTAGCCTACCCGGAAACATTTGCGGCAATCGCTCCCGTGTGCGGAGGCGGAATGTCGTGGAGAGCGCCTATTTTAAAGAATATTCCTGTCTGGGCGTTCCACGGTGATGCGGACGGAACGGTTCCGCCGAGAAATTCCTATGAAATGGTAGATAGGGTCAACAGCTGCGGCGGCAATGCGAAGCTGACGATATTTCATGGGGTTGCCCATAATTCATGGACGCCCGCATATAGGGAAACGAGGCTTATCGACTGGCTCTTAGAGCAGAGGAAAGGATAATACATATGATAACAGAAGAAAATAATCTTTGGGAAAGCACCCCCGGACTGTGTAAAGAAATTCCGAAAATAACAGCCTATATCCCGGAAAATAAAGCCTATGAGGGGGCGGTAGTAATACTGCCGGGCGGCGGATATGCTATGAGAGCGCCTCACGAGGGCGAGGGATATGCAAAATTTCTGGCAGAGAACGGAATGTGCGCCTTTGTGGTTGATTATCGGGTTGCACCGCACAGATTTCCCCTGCCGCTGCTTGACGCAAGGCGAGGTGTAAGATATGTCCGCCATTTTGCGGATAAATATGGCATAGATAAAAATAAGGTCGCGATAATGGGCTCGTCGGCAGGCGGGCATCTTGCCGCTTTGACCTCGACCTATTACGAAGGTATTGAATTTGAGGGGATGGATGAGATTGATAAGGAAGATTTTATCCCCAATGCGCAGATACTATGCTACCCTGTCATAAAGCTGCTGGGTGCAAAGGTTGCCCATTTGGGGTCAGGGCAGAATCTTTTGGGAAGCGAGCTTCAGGTAAAAATGTGCGAAGAACTCAGTCCTGACTTAATCGCAACGGAAAAAACCCCGCAGGCATTCATATGGCATACATTTGAGGATGGCGCTGTGCCGGTTTATAACAGCCTTGACTACGCAAGACGGCTTAAGGATATGGGCGTTGATGTTGAGATGCATCTGTTCCCGAGAGGCGGTCACGGAATGGGGCTTGCCCCCGGGGATACACCAATCCATAAAAATGTTCAGCAGTGGGGCGGCCTTCTTTTGAATTGGCTAAAACTTATAGAATTTTAAGGAATAAGGGTATACATAAAAGGACGGACATATATCCGTCCTTTTTAATGTTTACGCGGGGTAAATGAGTGCCAATGCTTTTGGAATCAGATATGGAAGGGAAGACAATAAAATTTTTATAAAGTTGAAAATAAAGGCAGTATGGTGTATAATAAGGATAAATTTAAAATAAGGTCGGGTAAAATATGGAAATTGAGAAGATATTAAAGCGCCTTTTATCAAAGAGCGGCGCAAGCGGTTTTGAAGAAAATGCGGCAGAGTGCGCAAAAGAACTGCTTATGCCCTATTGCGATGAGGTGCATATAAATAAATTTAAGAGTGTTATAGGCGTGAAGAAATGCGGCAGGCAGAATGCGAAAAAGGTTATGCTTGAGGCGCATCTCGACCGCATAGGACTTATGGTGACAAAAATTGACGAAAACGGCTTTGTACGCTTTACCAATATTGGCGGAGTTGACCCCCGAATCCTCCCGGGCTCGGAGGTTTGCATTATGGGACGGGAAAAGGTTTTCGGGATAGTGGGGGCGCTTCCGCCTCACCTAAGCGAAAATTCCGACAGAAAAAAACTGCCTCGGATTAAAGATATGCTTATAGATATAGGTATGAGCAAGGCTATGGCGGAAACAAAAATTGCTGTGGGCGACAGCATAATGATGAGTAATGCCCCGATAAGATTGCAAGGCGGCGAATTTTCCGCTCCCGGGATGGATAACCGTGCGGGAATGACAGCGGTTTTATATGCGGCAGAGCTTCAAAATATTCAATATGATATTTATTTCGTATTTTCCTCGGAGGAGGAGCTCGGTTTTCACGGTGCATTTACGGCGGCGGCAGAAATTGAGCCGGACTTTGCCGTTGTTGTTGATGTAACTCACGGCATGACGCCTGATACAAAGGATGAGGCAGGCGTATTTCGGACGGGAAGCGGCGCCATAATCTGCCGAGGCCCGAATTTTGATAACAGTCTTACGAAACGGCTGATAGAGTGCGCCAAAGAGAATAATATCAGGTATGATATAGAAGTTGCCTCAGGATGCAGCGGAACAAACGCATGGGCAATCCAAAATGCCAAAAACGGCTGCAAGACCCTGCTTATTTCAATACCGCTCAAGTATATGCATACATCGGTTGAAACCATAGATTTAAATGATATTGAAGAAACGGGAAGGCTCATTAAATCCGCAATCAGGGAGGGAATTTTCGGTGCTTAGAATGTTAACTGAAACCGATGGCGTATCGGGAAATGAGGAAAGGGTCAGAGAGTTAATCAGAAGTCAGGTTGAGTCTTATTGCAGCAGCGTCACAGTGGATTCGATGGGGAATATGATTTGCCGCAAAACCGGTAGTGTCGGAAAGAAAACGATTCTGCTCTCTGCGCATATGGACGAGGTGGGATTTATAATAAAAAAAATCACCGACGGCGGTTATCTCGCCTTTGAGTCCGTAGGAGGAATCGACCCGAAAATTTTGCTTTCTCAGCAGGTGACCGTAAACGGAGTAAACGGGGTTATTTCCTTTAAGGCGGTGCACCTGAGCGCTAAAGAGGAGAGGGAGAAACCGTTTAAAGAGGACGAACTTTTCATCGATATAGGCGCAAAAAACAAGGCGGAGGCGGAAAAATATGTGACCGTGGGTGATTACTGCGCATTTAAAAGCGAATACCGTGAGTTCGGAGAAAATATGGTCAAAGCCAAAGCTCTTGACGACAGAGCGGGCTGTGCAATTCTTATAGATATACTGAAAAAGGAAACGAAGGTTAATCTCATATGTTGCTTTACGGTACAGGAGGAGGTAGGACTCCGCGGCGCAAAATCGGCAATGCGCGGCTTACTCCCTGACTTTGCAATTGTTGTTGAAGGGACGACCTGCAACGATTTAACGGGAGTGAGCAATGAAAGAAGAGTAACAAAATGCGGCGGAGGAGCGGCAATTTCCGTTATGGAATACAGCAGCGTCGCAAATCCTGAGCTTGTGAATATGCTTATTGATACGGCAAAGGAAAACCATATAAAATGGCAGTATAAGGCATCGGTAAGAGGGGGAAATGACGCAGGCGCAATCAGCATAAGCGGAGGAGGAGTTAAAACAGCGTCGGTATCAATACCCTGCCGGTATATTCACTCAAGCGTATCGGTTATGAATAAAAATGACTTTGAAGCGGTGCGCCGCCTTATAAATAAATTCATAGAAAAAGCGGAGGAAATGTAAGATGGAGTTATATGAGGTTTTATCGCCAAGCGGCAGAGAAGCCGCAATGGTTGAATTTATAAAGGAAAAGGCGGAAAGAGCGGGATTTTCGTGCCGAGCGGACGCCTTCGGAAATTTAATATGCGAAAAAGGCGGCACAGGGAAGAAACTTACCATAGAGTGCGGAATGGATACGGTATGTATAATGAAGACTGCCGAAACTAAGGACGGAATGTTAAAGATTGGTGTGCCGGATTCAAAAATGGCGGGAAATCTTGCAGGCAGTAAGGTGCAGTTTCAAAATAAAACAGTAGGCGTTATAAGATGCGGCAAGACCGAAAAAATTGAGGATTTTGACCTGAGCGTCGATATAGGCGAAACGGATAGGGAAGCCGCCGCGAAGAAGGTTCCGACGGGCGAGTTTGGCACGGTTGTATGCGATAAAACAGAAACGGGAAGATTTATTTTCGGAAACGGAGTGTCAACCTATGCGCCGATTGAAACGGTGCTTAGGGTTATGGAAAAATGCGAAAATAAAAATGTGTCATTTGTGTTTACGGCTCAGAAAAAATTTGCGGGAAGAGGCATAAAAGCGCTGCTTGGCGGTTATGATACGGATTATTTTGTTTCGGTAAATTCCGCTGTGGAGGATGAAAATGTAAAATGCGGCGGCGGAGCTGTGGTTATCATAAAGGATAAAAGCACGGTTTTAAGCGTTTCTGCAAGAAAATGCCTTATAGAGTCGGGAAAAAAGGTGCAGCTTGCGGCAACGGAGGAGAATTTGTATGCGGAGCTCCCTCAAATCTGCGGAAACGGGGCAATGAGCGGCTGTGTCTGCCTGCCGGTCCGGGATAAGGATAAACCTTATGAAGGATGTATGAAAGATGATATAGAGAGCGCCGCAGAGCTTTTGTTGAATTTTTGCGGCAGATATGATAAAATAAATTGATAAAATCAAGCAGAGGTACAGAAATGAATATAAACGAATTGTATAAAAATGAATTTGGTGTTTCAAAAGAGGCACAGGATATAATTCAAAAAGCGGAGGAGAAGGCAGAAAAATATTTCAAAAAGGTGGAAGAAACGGCGGAGTATAACCAGCTCAAGGTTTTAAGAGCTTTTCAGAAACACCGTATTTCCTACGCGCACTTCGGTGAAACTTCGGGCTATGGCTATGACGATTTGGGACGGGATACCTTAGACGAGGTATTTGCGGATATTTTTCATGCTGAAAGCGCAATGGTAAGACATAACATAATTTCGGGTACGCAGGCAATTTCCCTATGTCTGTACGGCGTGCTCCGTCCGAATGATACGCTTGTTTCGGTAGTGGGCAAACCCTATGACACAATGGAGGAGGTAATAGGGATAAGGGGCGAAGAGGGCTGCGGTTCTCTCCGGGATTTCGGCGTGAATTATGACCAGGTAGACCTGCTACCCGGCGGTGAGGTGGACTATGAGGGGATAAAAGCAAAGCTCAGAGATAAAAAGGTCAAAGCTGTCCTGATTCAACGATCAAAGGGATACGACTGGAGAAAATCACTGGATATTGAAACCATCGGCAAAATAATAGAAACGGTAAAGAGTATAGACAAAGAAACCATATGTATAGTTGATAACTGCTACGGAGAATTTGTGGAAAAACAAGAACCCACAGATGTTGGAGCGGATTTGGCGGTTGGTTCGCTGATTAAAAATGCGGGAGGAAGCCTTGCCCAAAGCGGCGGTTACATAGCAGGAAAAGAAAAATATGTAGAGCTTGTAAGCTATCGCTTCACGGCGCCCGGGCTCGGAAAGCATGTGGGAGCAAGCCTGGGCTTTAACAAAAGTCTGTATCAGGGACTTTTTATGGCGCCTCATATTGTTTGTCAGAGCCTTAAGACTGCAATTTTGTGCGCCTCGGCGTTTGAGGAGTTGGGATATGATGTGTGTCCCGCATCAAATGAGGAAAGAACGGACATAATTCAGGCGATAAAACTCGGCGACCCTGAAAAGGTAGTAAAATTTTGTCAGGGCGTTCAGGCAGGCTCGCCGATTGACAGCCATGTAACACCTGAGCCGTGGGATATGCCGGGATACGAGGATAAGGTGGTTATGGCGGCAGGCGCATTCGTTCAGGGCGCGTCAATCGAGCTTTCGGCGGACGCCCCCATATGTGAGCCGTATACGGTGTATATGCAAGGCGGAATCGTTTATGAAGCGGCGAAAATGGGGGTTATGAAAGCAATAGACAAGGTTATCGGAGGGGAAAATAATGCCGGCTAAGAGATGCGTACTGTATGATAGAAATTGCATAGGATGTATGGAATGTGACCGCTGCGATTTGGACCCGAATAAAATCTGCGACAGCTGCGGCAAGTGTATAGAGAGCGGCGAGGAATACAGAATTTTAAAAATTGACGGTATAGAAATGGATATTCCGCCAAAAAATTCGGAAGAAAAATAATAGCCGAACAACCGCCGCAAAAGCTGAACAGGTTGTTTTCGGTTTGCCTATTCGATGGAAAAATCCTCAGCGCTGTAACGGGATATATTAAGCTCCCGCTTTTTAGGCGGACGCTTTAAAAAGCGGTTTATTTTATATTTTTTGCAAAGATATTCCGGGTCAACAGCCCCGTATTTTGAACATAAACAATCACTAAAATAATCAAGCTTTATTGCAAAAGCACAGGTTTCACACTTTCTTATAAGGTCAGGGTCATCGTTAAAAAGACCGCGTTCTGCCGGTTTTTCTTTCATAGCCAGCCATTGCCTCCAATCATTCGTATAATTAGAGTATATAATAAAACAAGAATAAAATCAATAGAAATTTGAAAATCCCTTGCAATTTCATAATAAATTATGTATAATATATGTTGTCGAAAAAGAGCATTGGAGATAAAAATATGAAAAATAAATTCATTGCGGTGGAGGGGCTTGACGGCAGCGGTAAAACTACGCAGATAAAAATGCTGGCAAGCGCCCTTGAAAAGTCGGGCGAGAAGGTCTATGTAACAGCAGAACCCACATATTACGAAACAGGTGAATATATAAGACGGATTTTGTCGGAAAGCCTTGATAAGAATATGTACCTGCAAGGTGCGCTTTTTCTTGCCGACAGACTTGAGCATATAACCCATCCCGAACACGGCATAAAAAAATATCTTGCAGAGGGATATACAGTTATATGCGACAGATATTATTATTCGTCATTTGCGTATCAGGGGACGGCGTCCGATATTGATTGGGTTATGAACATAAATCTTCGCTGCCCGGAAATATTGACGCCGGACCTTTGCATATTTCTCGATGTAGATCCGTCAACCTGCAAGGGGCGGATAGATGCCGGAAGAAACGGAGCCGAGCTATATGAAAAGAGCGTTGAACTTATGAGCGGAATAAGGAATAATTTTTTAGATGTTTTTTCAAGACTTAAGGATAGAGAAAATATAAAAATAATTGATGCAAACAGAGGGCTTGAAGAAATTCAGGCAGATATAATAAAAACGGTTAAGCACAGTTGAAAGGAAAGAGAAAAATGGAATACAGAAAACTGTTTACATCCGAATCCGTAACAGAAGGACATCCGGATAAAATATCGGATATAATTTCTGATGCGATTTTGGATGCAATTTATGAAAAAGACCCCAATGCAAGAGTTGCCTGCGAGGTCACGGTAACAACCGGACTTGTAATGGTTGTGGGTGAAATAAGTACAACATCCTATGTGGACATCAAGAAAATTGCAAGGGACGCAATCCGAGAAATAGGATATGACAGAGCAAAATACGGCTTTGACTGCGACACCTGTGCGGTAATAACGGCAATAGACGAGCAGTCCGGAGATATAGCAATGGGGGTCGATAAGGCGTATGAGTACAAGGAGGACGCAAAAAAGGGAGAAGGCTTGGGAGCAGGCGACCAAGGCATGATGTTCGGCTTTGCCTGTGACGAAACACCGGTATATATGCCTATGGCAATTTACCTTGCGCATAAAATGGCAAAAAGGCTTACCGATGTAAGGAAAAGCGGACTTCTTCCCTACCTCAGACCCGACGGAAAGACGCAGGTAACGGTAGAATATAATGAAGACGGAAGCGTAAACAGAATTGATACTGTTGTCGTATCCAGCCAGCATGACGAAAGCGTAGCGATAGAGCTGCTCAGAAAAGAAATAACGGAAAATGTGATAATTCCTACAATCCCGGAAGGATTGATGGATGAAAACACAAAAATATATATAAATCCCACAGGAAGATTTGTTATAGGTGGTCCCCAGGGCGATTCGGGGCACACAGGGAGAAAGATTATAGTAGATACCTATGGCGGATATGCCCGTCACGGCGGCGGAGCTTTTTCGGGCAAGGACCCGACGAAGGTTGACAGAAGTGCAGCCTATGCGGCAAGATATGTGGCGAAAAATATAGTTGCGGCAGGACTTGCAAAATCCTGCGAGGTTCAGTTGGCATATGCAATCGGAGTGGCACAGCCCGTATCGCTTAGAATAGATACATTTGGCACAGGAACAGTGTCCGAGGAAAAAATCCTTGATGCGGTGAGGGGAAATTTCGACTTAAGCCCTGACGGAATCATAAAGATGCTGAATTTAAGACGCCCGATATATAAGCAAACAGCGGCATACGGACATTTTGGCAGAGAGGATGTCAAGCTCCCGTGGGAGGAAACCGATAAAGCTGAAATTTTAAGGAATGCTTTACAGCAATAGGTATAAAAGCACCGGCACAGAAATAATGTAATATCAGGGAAAGGTTGACATAATTGTCAATCTTTCTGCATTTAAGCAAAAAAACGGCAAAAAATAACCCCAAACAGGCAAAAATAAGATAAAAATCTATGTTTTGTATTGACATGAAGAAATCAAAAGTGTAAAATAAAGTGTAGTAAAAAATTACAAAGCATAAAGAGGCTTAACTTTGTAATATACTGTTATCATACAAAAACGGAGGAAAATATTATGTGTGGAATAGTAGGGTATGTTGGTGAGAAACAGGCAGCTCCCATACTGCTTGAGGGTCTGGCGAAGCTTGAATACAGAGGGTATGATTCTGCAGGGATAGCTGTCTGCAATAACGGAAAAATCAGTATGACAAAGGCAAAAGGCAGACTTGCCGTGTTAAGTGAAAAAACCGCCGGCGGTAAGAGCGTTTTGGGAAATGTGGGTATAGGACATACCCGTTGGGCAACTCATGGAGAGCCGTCTGATATGAATTCCCACCCACACCTTAGCCAAAGCGGCAAATTCGCAGTTGTCCATAACGGGATAATTGAGAATTATCTTGAACTTCGCGCATATCTTGAAGGAAAGGGCTTTAAATTTCTGTCGGAAACGGATACAGAGGTTATAGCTCACCTGATTGAGTATTACTATAAGGGAGATATTCTTGAAACGATAATAAAACTTATAGGAAAGCTGAAGGGGTCGTATGCTCTCGGAATTTTGTGTGATGAGTGTCCGGACAGTTTCATAGCCGTGAGAAAGGACAGCCCGCTGATAGTGGGGCTGGGCGAGGGAGAGAATTTTATAGCGTCAGATGTTCCGGCAATTCTTTCAAGAACAAGAAAGGTTTATTATTTAAACGATAACGAGATAGTTGTTGTCAAAAAGGACGATGTAAAAATATATGACCTCGATAAGGAAGAAATACATAAAGAGGTTTCAGAGGTAAAATGGGATATAGCGGCGGCAGAAAAGGGCGGCTATGAGCATTTTATGATTAAGGAAATAATGGAACAGCCCGAAGCGGTAAGAAAGACCGTAGCGCCGAGAATCCAAAACGGCAGGGTTGTGTTTGAGGAGCTCTCCTTGAGTGAAGAATATATAAAGAATATAAATAAGATTTATGTAGTTGCCTGCGGAAGCGCTTATCATGTGGGAGTTGTGGGCAAATATATATTTGAAAAGCTGACGAGAATACCGGTAGAGGTTGCAATTGCGTCAGAGTTTAGGTATTGCCAACCGATACTGGATGATAAAACATTGGTGATAGTAATAAGCCAGTCGGGAGAAACGGCGGATACAATAGCGGCAATGAGAGAGGTTCAGAAACAGGGCGTAAAGGCGCTTGCAATAGTGAATGTTGTGGGCAGCAGTATAGCCCGCGAAGCAGATGAGGTTATATACACCTGGGCAGGACCTGAAATTGCGGTTGCGACAACAAAGGCATACAGCACCCAGCTTAATATAATGTGTCTTGCGGCAATGTACTTTGCCGATATACTGGGACGGATAAGTGAGGATGAGTACAAGTCAATGCTGGAAGGACTCCTTGCCCTGCCGGAAAAAATAGAAAAAATTCTTGAGAATAAGGACAAGATTCAGCATTGCGCCTCGCTTTATTATAACAGTAAGAGCGTGTTCTTCATAGGAAGGTCGCTTGACTATGCTGTGGCGCTGGAGGGGTCTTTAAAGCTTAAGGAAATCTCATATATCCATTCGGAAGCCTATGCGGCAGGCGAGCTTAAGCATGGCACAATTGCACTGATAGAACCGGGAACATTGGTTGTTGCCCTGTGCACAGTTGAGGAATTGTTTGAAAAAATGCTGAGCAATATAAAGGAAGTGAAAGCCAGAGGAGCAGTTGTTCTGGCAATTGCAATAGAGGGGCATACGGAAATTGAAAAGGAAGCGGACCATGTAATCTATATTCCAAAGAATGATAAAAATATCCTTCCGTCGGAATTGGTTGTACCGCTCCAGATGTTTTCGTATTATGTGTCCTCGCTTAAGGGTCTTGATATAGATAAGCCGAGAAACCTGGCAAAATCAGTAACTGTTGAATAATAATTAAAATACGGAGGAAGAAATGGCGAAGGAAACAATACTTGTAATTGACTTTGGAGGGCAGTATAACCAGCTTATTGCACGCCGGGTAAGAGAGGCAAGCGTTTACTGCGAGATTATACCGTGCAGCACGGATATAGAAAGGATAAAGGAATATAACCCGAAGGGGATAATATTTACGGGCGGACCGGGAAGCGTTTATGAGGAAGAAGCTCCCAAGGTTGATGAAAGAGTATTTGAGCTTGGAGTGCCGATATTGGGAATATGTTACGGAGCGCAGCTCATGAGCCATGTTCTTGGGGGAAAGGTTATAAGTGCAACCGCCCGTGAATACGGACAGTTTGAGATTGAAATGAAGAGCAGCAAAATATTTGAGGGAATAAGTACGCCAAATGTGTGTCTTATGAGCCATACGGATAAGATTGTTGAGCTTCCCGAAGGGTTCAGGGTAATTGCAACAACGGCGAACTGTCCCGTTGCCGCATATGAAAATGAGGAGAAGAAATTTTACGGAGTTCAATTTCATCCGGAGGTCAATCATACGCGCTTCGGAAAGGAGCTGCTGAAAAATTTTGTTCTCGGCATTTGCGGATGCAGTGGGGACTGGAAAATGGACAGCTTTATAGATGAAACCGTGACCGCCTTAAGAGAGCAGATAGGCGATAAGCAGGTTATTCTGGGTCTTTCCGGAGGAGTGGACAGCTCTGTTGCGGCAGGGCTGTTAAGCCGGGCAATCGGAAAAAATCTGACCTGTGTATTTGTTGACCAGGGACTTATGAGGAAAAACGAGGGAGATTTTGTTGAGCAGACCTTTACAAAATTATTCGATATGAATTTTGTCCGTGTAAATTGTCAAAAGGTGTTTCTTGAAAAATTAAAGGGAGTAACGGACCCTGAAAGGAAACGCCATATAATTGGCGATGAATTTTATAATGCCTTTTGGGACGAGATAAAGACCCGAGCAGGCGGAGACGCCTTTTTCGCTCAAGGCACGATATATCCTGACCGAATTGAGAGCGGAAAGGGAAAGCTGGGAAAAACAGCGGGAAGTGATGTAATAAAAACTCATCATAATCAGAGAGAAATTCCAAAGGATATAAAATTTCTGGGCGTAATAGAGCCTCTTAAAGACTTGTTCAAGGACGAGGTACGAGCAGTGGGAGAAAAACTGGGGATACCTCATGAGCTTGTGTGGCGGCAGCCGTTCCCGGGCCCGGGACTTGGAGTGCGCATTATCGGAGAAATAACAGCGGAAAAAATAAGAATACTGCAAGACGCAGACTTTGTGCTGCGTGATGAAATGGCTAAAAACGGCTACGAAAAAAATCTGAGCCAGTTTTTCTGCGTTTTCACAGGCTCAAAGTCAGTGGGAGTTATGGGAGACCATAGAACATATGAGAATGTTATAGCCATAAGAGCCGTAACGACGGATGATTTCATGACAGCAGACTGGGCGAGAATTCCGTATGACATACTGGCAGCGGTATCAAACAGAATAACGAATGAGGTGGACGGAGTAAACCGAATAGTGTATGACATAACATCCAAACCCCCCGGCACCGTCGAGTGGGAATAATGATTAAAAGCTCAAAAAGCCTTGATATATAAGGCTTTTTGAGCTCTTTCTTTTACTCTGTGATGCTGATATGATGCTAAAAGTCAATTGTGATGTTCTTTTTCTGTTTCTAACACTTCAAATACTTTCGGCGGTAGTAAATACGTTTCATCAATTTCAGTCATAATACGATACCAGCCCTTTTCAATTGAAATAACTTCATAAGCTTTATTCTTAACAATAGATACAAGGTCTGGGCCTATATACTTTACTTTCATGTCAAACCCCTCAAAACACGTATTTATTTAATAGATTATATCCCACAAAGGAGCTTTTGGGAAGAAAACTCGTGCGCTTTGCATAGGCATTTCTTCCTTAAAACAAGCCTTTTCTGTGCAAAATGCAAGCGTTTCAGGAAGCATTTTCTCCCACAAAGGAGCTTTTGGGAAGAAAACTCGTGCGCTTTGCATAGGCATTTCTTCCTTAAAACAAGCCTTTTCTGTGCAAAATGCAAGCGTTTCAGGAAGCATTTTCTCCCACAAAGGCGGAAAGCAAGAAGCATTTGTACTTTTGTTTATAAGCCTCTAACAGAATATTTTATACAACCGTCTGTCTGACATTTTATTTCATACGAATTACCGACCGAACGAAATATCAACTCTCTATGACAACGCGGACATAGTACAGTTTTAAGAGGCCGTAATTCTTTCTGCTCTATCACTTTTAATTCTTCTTCTGTTAAGCACATATCAAAACCTCTTATAGTAGAATCGAGTCAAGTGTATTCGCAAGTTCGGCCTGTTTGTGCGGATATAAATGCGAATACGTGTTTAGAGTAGTTTCTATATTTTCGTGTCCAAGCCTTTCAGCAATAAGCAGAGGCGAAAATCCGAGCTCGATAAGTAAAGACACGTGAGAGTGTCTGAGGTCATGCACGCGAATCTTCTTGACTCCACTTAAAGCGCAGCCTCTGTTCATCTCACGATATAGATAAGATTTTGTTATATCAAAAATTCTTGTATTCGGATTTTTATTATAAAGCAAAGCAAAATAGGCTTTTAATTCATCACACAAAAAATCTGGTAAAGCGATAATTCTGTTGCCTTTCGGCGTTTTCGGCTCAGTTATAATATCTTCGCCATTGATACGTTGATATGACTTATTTATTGTCAACACTTTTTCTTCAAAGTCAATATCTTTTATAGAAAGAGCAAGTAATTCGCCCTCTCTGATACCGCACCAATATAAAAGCTGAAAAATAATGTGTGCTCGCGGTCTGTCTGTAATACTTTCAGAGAATTGCAGATACTCGTTTTTAGTCCAAAATAGTTTCTCTTTTGCGTGTTTCTTGCCCATTGAGCCGGCTTTATGACACGGATTCTCTTGCAATCCATAATAGTTTTTGGCATAATTAAGCATCGCACAAAGCTGATTGTTTATTGATTTTAGATAGGTTTCCGAGTATCCTTTACTTATCAACTCATTTTGCCATTGCCTAATTGTGGTAGGCTTACCGGCTTTCAATGGACAATATGGAAAAGGATATTATCTTGCAAGTAGCACAAGTATCCGAAAAAATCGGCAAAAGACAAGAGGATGTTTTTTATTCGATAGATAATAATGATAATAATAAAGAATTTAAAAATGTTTCAATTTATAATGCAAACGGCGAATATATCGTGGGACAGTATATATATGACATTGCGAATATTGAGTTTAAAGAGGGGCGTCCCCGCAGAGAAACGGTTGACGGCAAAGATTATATTGTTTATGATATGTTTAAGCGCAGCGCTCCCGGAGAAAGCAGCGGATTTTGGATCAGAGGCGTTGAATCCGTCAATTCGGTAATGTTTTTGTGGCAGTCTGCATTTATAATTATACTTGTTATAATTCCGTTGATTTTGCTCTTGACGGCATTAGGCGGTTATTATATTACCAAAAAAGCGTTTTTAACCGTAAATAATATTATAAAAACCGCGAATGATATTTCTGCCCAAAATGATATTAGCCGAAGAATAGAAATGGTGCCCAATGCCAAGAAGGATGAATTGCAGCACCTTTCGGTTACACTCAATAAAATGCTTGATAAAATCGAAAACCTTATTGTTCAGGAAAAGCAATTCACATCAGATGCTTCACACGAACTCAGAACACCTATAAGCGTAATTCTTGCACAAGGGGAGTATCTTCTTGATATTGCAGCCGATGAGAAGGAAAAAGAACTGGCGCAGAATATTGTTGCCAAAGCAAATCAAATGTCAAAGCTTGTATCAAGGCTCTTGATTCTTTCGAGAATTGATCAAAACAGACAAAGGCTTGTTAAAGAGCAGGTTGATATCGGAGTTTTGGTTGATATTGCAATAGACAGTATGAGAGAGTTAGCTGCACAAAAGCATATTTCGCTTTCGGCAAATGTTTCTGACGGCACAGTTGTGGATGCTGATGAATCATTGCTTTTAAGTGTTTTAACAAATCTTATCAGCAACGCTGTTAAATACGGTAAAGAGTTCGGATATGTTGAAGTTGCCGCTTCAAAAGCGGAAGGTACAACTGTAATCACGGTTAAAGATAACGGAATAGGAATAGCAAAAGAACATATTGATAAAATTTGGCGGCGTTTTTATAGGGTTGATGATGTCCGAAACGATGAATACGGCAGCTGCGGTTTGGGACTTGCCATGGTAAAAAGTATAATCAAGCTTCATGGTGGTACCATTTCGGTAAAGAGTGAACCCGGCAAAGGAACGGAATTCAGAATTACATTATAAAACTATTTGTAAAGGGGCATATGGCTGAAATGAGCGAATTCATATATTGCAAAAACAAATTGCAAGTTCGAATATGAATTTTTACCACTTTAATTTTTGACCGTGGCAACAATATGGCAACAAAAAGTTATGAAGTCTGAAAAATCAGTATAATACGAATATTACAAAGACTATGGTAGATATTACAATTAACGATTTTATCGGTGAAATTAACAGCTACATCAGTTGGTATAATACAAAAAGAATGAAACAGTCATTGGGATATATGAGCCCTGTAGAGTACAGACATAGTCTTGGATTATCAACATAAACGGTCCAAGAATATGTCCGCACCCCCTCTCACATTAACTAATGTGTTTTAGGTTACAAATACCTTTGCCGAGTGGAAATATTTTCTCACAGCCTGAAAATGGTTTGGTTAAGCCATTTTCAGGGTTTGTAGTCAAGGTTTGACAACACTTTGACAACACTTGATACTGTGAAAATAATATAAAAACACATAAACTGCTCTGCTTATTCGGCAGAGCAGGTTTTATGGCTATTTTTCATGATTTGTGTAAACACTGAAAATGGCATAAAATACAGAATGGGAATCGGGCGGTAAGTCGTGAAGCGGCTTATCCGCCCATATTTGCATATTAGCAGAAATAACGGGGCATGTCAAGGGCGGCTGCTTACGGTAGCCGTTCATATACCCTTGACGGGAATCGGAATTTCTGCTATTGCGGCAGTCTGTCCGCAAAGAAAATTTCCAGCTGTGAATGAATTTCTCCCCAGTCACGGCGTCTCCCGGTCCATTTTCGGGTAATATCCATTTGGGCAAGATAGAGCATTTTTAACAGGCTGTCATCGTTCGGAAATACTGCTTTGCTTTTTGTTACCTTACGCAGCTGGCGGTTGAAATTCTCAATTGCGTTCGTTGTGTATATAAGCGTTCTGACCGACTGCGGATACTTGAAATAGGTCGACAGTTCCGCCCAGTGTGCCCGCCATGAAGCTGAAATCTTCGGGTATTTGACGTCCCATTTCGCGGCAAAATTCTCAAGCTCATAAAGTGCCGTTTCTTCATCTACAGCGCCGTAAACCTTTTTTAGATCCGACATAAGCGTTTTTATATCCTTGTATGAAACATACTTTGTACTGTTTCGTAATTGATGAATAATGCACTGCTGAACCTCGGTTTTCGGATATACCGCAGATATGGCTTCGGGAAATCCGGTAGGCCCGTCGATACAGGTGATTAAAATATCTTCTACGCCGCGGTTTTTCAGTCCGTTAAGTATTGAAAGCCAGTATTTTGCGCTTTCATTTTCGCCTACATACATTCCGAGAACTTCTTTGATTCCGTCCATATTGATTCCGATTGCTATGTATACGGCTTTTTTAACAATACGGCCTTCGCTTCTGACGTGATAGTGAATGGCGTCCATAAAGACTACGGCATAAATACTCTCAAGCGGTCGCTGATGCCATTCTTTTACCACCGGCAGAATTTTATCCGTTATACGGCTGACAAGGCTGTCCGATACTTCCAACCCGTATATATCCTCAATGTGTGCGGATAATATCGTTCGTTGTCATCCCCTTAGCGTACATAGATATGATTTTTTCTTCTATATCCCCGCTTAGTGTTGTTTCATTCTTCTTTACAAGCCGCGGTTCAAACTCACCGTTTCGGTCGCGCGGTACTGCAATTTCAACCTCTCCGGCGCTGGTTTTCATTGTTTTTCGGCTGTATCCGTTTCTGCTGTTTTCGGTATCCTTGTTGCGGTAGTCATACTTGCTGTAGCCAAGCTCATCGTCGAGCTCCGCTTCAAGTCCGTTTTCGAGAACCTCTCCCACCATCTCCTTGAATACCGAACGCAAGTCGCTCATATCCTCCACATCAAGCAGCGACAAGAATTCCCGTAATTTTTCTTTTCTCTCCTTTTTGGCTGCCCGTACCTCCGGGCTGTCTTTGTACTTTGGCATTTCTTTAACCTCCAAAATGATATTTCTATTCTATACCATTTCTGAGGTTTACACAAGATGCGAAAAAGTCTCGTTTTTATGTCACACAGTCATTTTATAAATAAGTTCAACTATGTACTTTATGTTGTCAAGCACATCGGTATTACTATTTATAATTTCAAGCCTTTTCAATTCATGGGTGTCCGACCTCGTCATAGCGGTCGTGAAATTGGTTGTGAGATTTCGAGAAGTTGTAGAGCGCTTCAATCATAAGCTCTGCAACTGTGCCAAATCTACGAGTTCTAAGGGCAAAGATACCATCACGGAATTCTTTGATTTCATTTGTCATTTTCTGTAACCTCCTTATTTTCGAGAAGAAGCTTATAAGTTTCAATTTCAAGCGCATCTGCAATTCGCTGAATGTTTTCAAGCGAAATGCTGCGACGATAGCATTCAATAGCACTTATATAAGTTCGGTGCATACCGCATTTATTGGCAAATGCTTCTTGTGATATTCCTATTGCGGTTCGGTATTTTCTTAAATTAGTTCCAAAAACTTTCACAATATCCATAGTTGCAATCCTCCTGATTTTATATTATATATTATTGAATACTATAAGTCTACATACAATAAGTATCGAAAAAAGGGTGGATAAAAACTTATTTCGTCTTGGCAGAGATTCAATATCGGCATAACTGACAAACAAACATCTTCCAATGCATTATAATAGTTACATCTTTGAAAGGGGCAACGGCGTCTTGCGCGGATGTAATTATTACAAAAGTGAAGCAAAATTTGCGTTCTGTGCCTATAAAAAACCGCCTGTTTTCGACGATTTATTTATTTTACAATTATTTTACAAAAACAAGATAACAGATTTGATAATAAATAGGTATTATATACCTGTAAATTATAAAACAATAAAGGCAAAGGAGTATTGTAAAATGAAAAAGATAGTTACACTTATGTTGGCGGCAGCTTTAGCGGTATCGGTGTTTGCCGGATGTAAAAGCACGGACGGCGGTAAAGACAGCGGCGGAAGCAGCGCAGAGGTCAGCGGTACGGTAGCAACTGACGGTTCCACCTCAATGGAAAAGGTAATAGGAGCCCTCGGCGAAGCATTTGAAAACGATAACGGCGGCGTTACATTTACTTATAATCCCACCGGTTCCGGTTCGGGAATCAAAGCGGTAGCGGAGGGTCGCTGCGACATAGGACTTTCCAGCCGTGAATTAAAGGATGAGGAAAAGTCACAGGGGCTTACCTCTACGGTGCTTGCATACGACGGAATTGCGATTATAGTAAACCCCGAAAACACCGTTTCGGATTTGGATATTGAAACGATTGCCGGAATCTATACGGGGGAGATAACCAATTGGAAGGAAGTTGGCGGCAAGGATGCTGAAATTGTACTTATTGGCCGTGAAGCAGGAAGCGGTACACGAGATGGCTTTGAGTCCATCACGGGCACGGAAGATGCTTGCAAATATCGCCAGGAGCTCTCATCAACCGGCGATGTTATAACAACAGTTGCAGGGAATCCCGACGCTATCGGATATGCGTCCCTTGCGTCTGTAAAGGACAGCGTAAAAGCCGTTAAGGTCGGAGGCGTAACTCCTACTGAAAAAACAATTAAAGACGGCAGCTATGTTGTACAGCGTCCGTTTGTACTGGTAACAAAGACAGACGCAAAGCTTTCCTCTGCCGCACAGAAATTCTTTGATTATGCAACCTCCGAGGATGCGAAGGAAATCATCTACGGCGCAGGGGTTGTTCCGGCGGACTAAATATATAATAGCGGCGGATGCATATAGGCGCACGCCGGGAAATTTCCCTTCATCCACAGATGGTTGGGAAATTTTCCAATTCAGGCGGAGGAAAGCTATTTATGAAGCCGCCGCTTCAGCTCACTTGAAAGGTTTATAGCCATGAAGAATAAAAGATTGTTTGAAGGAATTATACATGGGATATTTCTCGTTTTTGGTCTTATCACCGTAGGCTTTGTTCTGCTTATAACGGTGTACCTCGTTATATCGGGAATACCGGCTATCCGAGAGATTGGATTGATTAAATTTATGTTCGGCAAAACATGGGCGTCTACTGCGGCAGAGCCCCGGTATGGTATTCTGCCTTTCATTCTCACAAGTGTTTACGGAACGGCGGGAGCAATTCTGATAGGAGTACCTGTTGGATTTCTGACAGCGGTTTATCTTGCCAAACTGGCTTCGCCGAAGGTAAAGGCGGTAATGGAATCGGCGGTAAGTCTTTTGGCGGGAATCCCGTCTGTGGTATATGGACTTGTAGGTATGCTTGTGCTCGTGCCCTCTATCCGCAAAATATTTAATATTCCGGACGGAGCAAGCCTGCTTGCGGCTATTATAGTGCTTGCGGTTATGATTTTGCCTTCTGTTATCAAGGTGTCGGTGACGGCGCTTGAGGCCGTTCCGAAGGAATATGAGGACGCATCTTTGGCGCTGGGCGCAACGCCTGTTGAAACTTATTTCAGGGTAAGTGTTCCGGCGGCGAAAAGCGGCATAGCGGCAGCGGTTGCGCTGGGCATCGGCAGAGGAATCGGGGAAGCGATGGCGGTTATGATGGTATCGGGAAATGCACCGAATATGCCGTCGCTGTTTCAAAGTGTGTGTTTTTTGACAACTGCCGTTGCAAGTGAAATGTCATATTCTTCCGGACTGCAGCAGCAGGCACTGTTTTCAATAGCGCTTGTCCTGTTTCTGTTTATAATGCTTATCAACGCTGCTCTGAATTTTTTCTTAAAGCGCGATAAGGAGAAATAATCATTATGAAAGATAAAATTACATTAAAAAGAAGTATATATATCGGTATAATGCGGGTGCTGATGTGGGTATCCGCAGGCATTACGGCGGCGCTTTTGCTGTTTATGCTCGGGTATGTGATGATGAAAGGCGTCCCGAACATAACATGGAAACTGCTGTCCGAAAAGCCCAGCTATCTGACCCATCAAATAGGAATTTTGCCGGATATTTTAAATACGCTGTACATAGTGGCGGCAACGCTTGTTATAGTGATACCGCTGGGTGTAGGCGCAGCGATATATTTAACCGAATATGCGCAGAACAAAAGGCTGGTAGGGGCGATTGAATACGCGGCGGAAACATTGTCCGGAATTCCGTCAATTATATACGGCCTTGTGGGTATGCTTTTTTTCTGCAGCTTTTTGAATATGAAAACATCGCTGTTTGCCGGAGCGCTGACGCTGGTAATTATGAATCTGCCGACCGTTATGCGTACGACTCAGGAAAGTCTTAAAACCGTTCCTCAAAGCTATCGGGAAGGTGCGTTTGGACTGGGCGCCGGGAAATGGAGGGTAATCCGCACGGTGGTATTGCCCGGCTGTGTGGACGGCGTTATTACCGGATGTATCCTTTCGGTGGGCAGAATTTTAGGCGAATCGGCAGCACTGCTTTTTACGGCGGGGTTTGCTCATGCCCTGAACGGATTTTTCACAGGTCTTCAAAGCGCAGGCGCAACACTTACGGTTGCTCTTTATGTGTATGCCAAGGAACAGGGAGAATTTGAAGTTGCTTTTGCCATTGCCGCCATATTGATGATACTTACATTTATTGTTAATATTGCAGCGGCGCTGGTGAGCAGGTACTTCAAGAAAAGGAGGAGCATATGAAAAGCGTAATAACGGTAGAAAATTTATGTTTGTGGTACGGGGCGCAGCAGGCGCTTAAAAATATAAATATGGAAATCCCCGAAAAAAGCATAACAGCGCTTATCGGACCGTCCGGATGCGGCAAGTCAACCTTTCTGAAAACTCTGAATCGGATGAATGATTTAATTTTGGGGGTTAAAATTACGGGAAAAGTATGTTATAATAATATAAACATCTTTGATTCATCGGTAGATGTAAACGAACTGAGGCGAAATATAGGAATGGTATTTCAGAAACCAAACCCTTTCCCGATGAGCATTTATGACAATATTGCGTACGGCCCGCGCACTCACGGAATCACCGGCAAGGCAAAGCTTGATGATATAGTTGAGCGTTCCTTGCGTGACGCCGCCATATGGGATGAGGTAAAGGACAGGCTGAAGAAAAATGCCCTCGGACTTTCCGGCGGTCAGCAGCAAAGACTGTGCATAGCCCGTGCATTGGCGGTAGAGCCGCAGGTGCTTCTGATGGACGAACCGACTTCGGCACTTGACCCTATTTCCACTTCCCGTATTGAGGAGCTGGCAATGGACCTGAAGAAGAAATATACAATAGTTATAGTCACGCATAATATGCAGCAGGCGGTCAGGATTTCGGATCATACGGCGTTCTTTTTGCTGGGCGATTTAATAGAATTTTCCGAAACGGAGAAAATGTTTGCCGAGCCGCAGGATAAACGGACTGAAGACTACATCACAGGGAGGTTTGGATAATGCGCTCTAAATTTGACGAACAGCTCAAGTTGCTGAATAAGGAAATGATAACAATGGGAGCCTTATGCGAGGAAGCCATAGCGCTTTCCGTCAGGGCGCTGGATACGGCGGATACAAGCCTTGCCACCCGTGTGCCGGAGCTTTTGACCCGGATAGACCAAAAGGAACGGGAAATAGAGGGGCTTTGTATGAAGTTGCTGCTCCAGCAGCAGCCGGTTGCAAAGGATTTGCGTGTTATATCCTCCGCTCTTAAAATGGTGACGGATATGGAACGAATCGGCGACCAGTCAGCCGATATTGCCGAGATTATAACTATGGCAAATATTTCGGCAGGAGAGGATATATTGTATATTCACGATATGGCAGAGTCGGTTATAAAAATGGTGACAAACAGCATAGACGCCTTCGTGAAAAAGGACGCAGCTGCGGCGCACGCAGTTATTGATTACGATGATACTGTGGACGAATATTTCAACAAGGTAAAGGCTGTGCTGATTGAACGGTTTTCAAGACCTGAAACCGACGGTGAGCACGCAATAGATCTGCTGATGATTGCAAAATATTTTGAACGAATCGGCGACCATGCGGCAAATATTGCGGAATGGGTACTGTTTTCAATTACAGGACGCCGCGGAGGATAGCGTGAAAAATCACGCTGTCGTATTCAATTGCCCGAGCGGTATTTTAATATGCCTGCAAAACAAAGCCGCACACGGGCAATCATCTCCGTTTAACGCCTCGTCTGCCCACGGTAAGGAGTTAAAGAGTTCAAGTTAATATACAGTGGGCAGAAAGGCTATGGGGATTGATATGATTTTCTGCATTGAAGACGACAACAGCATAAGGGATTTAATGCTCTATACATTAAACTCCGCCGGATTTGAGGCAAAGGGATTTTGCGACGGCAAGGAGTTTTGGGAGGAGCTGAAAATCCAAAAGCCGCAGCTTGTCATGCTTGACATTATGCTTCCCGGCGAGGACGGAATAGAGATACTCAAAAAACTGCGCAGGGAAAGAGAAACTGCCGATATTCCGGTTATAATGGCGACAGCAAAGGGAACGGAGTACGACAAGGTTATCGGACTTGATACAGGGGCTGACGATTATCTTGTCAAGCCTTTCGGCATGATGGAAATGGTATCGCACATAAAGGCTGTGCTTCGGCGGACGGCGCCAAGGGAGAATGCCGGAATTTTATCCGTGGGTGAGCTGTGTTTAAATCCTATAGAGCACATAGTTACCGTAAAGGGCGAGCGGGTACAGCTTACCTTAAAGGAATATGAGATACTTCTGTTGCTCATGGGGAATATCGGCAGGGTGTTTACAAGAGATCAGCTCCTTGAAAAAATTTGGGAAACAGATTATATCGGTGAGACGAGAACGGTTGATGTACATATAGGAACCCTTCGTACAAAGCTGGGCGAGTGCGGCGAATACATTGAAACCGTGAGAGGAGTCGGGTACAGAATGGAGGCGAAAAAATGACAAAACGGATATTTCACTCTATATGTATAGCGGCGGCAGCTGTGCTTGCGGCGGCCGTGGTGCTTTTCTTATGCGTGCTGTATAACTATTTTTCCGAAACGCAGTTTTCGCAGTTAAAGGTACAGACCGATATGGCGGCGCAGGGCGTTTCCATTGCGGGAGAGGATTATTTCAATGGCCTTGATACCAAAAAATACAGAGTTACATGGGTAGATGAAGACGGAAGCGTCCTGTATGACAGCCGCAGTGACACCTCGGATATGGAAAATCATATGGAGAGGGAAGAAATAAAGACAGCTTTTGAAACCGGACAGGGGGAAAGCAAGCGGTATTCCTCCACATTGATGGAACGCTCATTATATTATGCCAAGCGTCTTAAAGACGGTACGGTTTTAAGACTTTCCGTTTCGCAAAATACCGTGCCGGCGCTTCTTTTGGGAATGTCCTATCCGATGTGTATAATAATTATTATTATACTGATACTTTCCGTTGTGCTGGCGAAACGCCTTTCAAAATCAATCGTGAACCCTTTAAATTCGCTGGACCTTGAACGGCCGCTTGAAAACGAAGGCTATGACGAGCTGTCACTGTTGCTTCGGCGCATAGACAGCCAGCAAAAGGAACTGAAATATCAGTCAGACAAACTGCAAAGAAAGAAAAACGAGCTGGATACGGTGGTAGACAGCATGAATGAGGGTATAATCCTGCTTAATTCAAGGAATCAGATTTTAAGTATAAACCACACTGCAAGCAACCTGCTGGGAATATCCTCCGACCCTGTTGGCGAGGATATTTATGAGGTTTGCCGCAATCTTGCGTTGCAGGAGCTGCTTTCAAAAGCGCAGGATGGAGTTCGGACCGAGAAGATAATTGATTTTGCCGACAGTTATTATCAGGTGGACGCAAGTCCGATATGTTCCGGAGAGCGTGTAGCCGGAATTGCATTGCTGTTTTTCGATGTAACCGAAAAAGAAAAGTCAGAGCAGATGCTCCGTGAGTTTACGGCAAATGTTTCCCATGAGCTGAAAACGCCGCTGCACTCCATTATGGGCTATGCAGAGCTTATGGCAAAAGGCATAGCAAAACCGGAGGACTATGTCCGGTTTGCCGAAAGAATTCATACCGAAACAAGGCGGCTGGTGCAGCTTGTGGATGATATTATTAACCTTTCGCATCTTGACGAGGGAGCAGTCGGGATGCAGCGTGAGGAGGTAAATCTCTATACTTTGGCAAAGGCTGCGGTAAAGAGCCTGGAGCCTGAGGCAGAAAGCGCCGGAGTTGCGCTGTCCCTTGAAGGAGAGGATGTGTTTTTAACAGGCATACCGCAGCTCTTGCAGAGCATTATTTATAACTTATGCGATAATGCGGTTAAATATAACCGTCGGGGCGGAAAAGCTGAGGTGGAGATAACCGACGGCGCTGCGGAAGCTGTTTTATCGGTCAGAGATACGGGAATCGGCATTTTGCCGGAGCACCAGAACCGCATTTTTGAGCGGTTTTACCGTGTGGATAAGAGCCATTCCAAGGCGGTGGGCGGAACAGGGCTCGGACTTTCGATTGTAAAACATGCCGCCAAAATACATAACGCCAAAATAGAACTAAGCAGCGTAATGGGCGAAGGCACAACGATAACAGTCAAATTTCCGAAAAATAAGATATAATCCGTATTTCGGAACAAAGAAGCCGAAAATGTAAAATTAAAAAGCGAAATAAGCGCGCGATGCATAATGTATACCCCTTTTGCCGGACAAAACAAGTCCCGGCGAAAGGGGTTTTTGCGGCAGGGGGCTATTTTTTAATAAAGTCTTAATAAATTTATGGTTTAAATCTTAAGAATTTTATGATATATTAGAAGCAAAGGGAGGGAATAGCATGAACAATTTAACCGTCCTTGTCGTAGATGACGACAAGGAAATAGTGGACAGTATCGCTATTTTTCTTAAAGGAGAGGGCTATAATGTGCAAAAGGCGTATAATGGACTTGAGGCAATAGATAAGGTTATGGAAAAAGAAATTCACCTTATGCTGCTTGATGTAATGATGCCTGATTTAAACGGGATAGACACTCTTATGAAGGTGAGAGAACGAAAAAACATACCCATTATTATGATATCGGCAAAGTCGGAGGATAATGACAAAATACTGGGTCTTACGGCAGGAGCGGATGATTACATAACAAAACCCTTCAACCCGTCGGAGCTTATAGCAAGAGTAAAATCGGCAGTAAGAAGGTACACAGTGCTGGGAAGTATGGAAAAGCCCAAGGGAGTGATTGCGATAGGAGGACTGGAGATAGATACAGAATCGAAATCCGTTAAAGTGGACGGCGAGAATGTAAAGCTTACGAAGTCTGAATACAAAATTCTGGAACTTCTGGCAAGAAACCGCGGCAAGGTATTTTCCGCTGAGGATATATACAAAAATGTGTGGAACGAGGATACCGTGGTGGGAGATAATACCATAGCGGTTCATGTGCGGCATATAAGAGAAAAAATTGAAATCAACCCCAAGGAGCCGAAATATCTGAAGGTGGTATGGGGAATCGGCTATAAAGTAGACTGCCGGGAGGTGAGAAAATGAAAAGATTTATGCACAGCACAGCCCTTAAGGTAACAGCATTTATATTGTGCACGGTATGCATTTTTTCCATGGCGGTTGCAGGGTCAAACCTTGCCCGTGAATTTCGTGATAACTCCGAATATGCCAAAGGCGCCTTTTCAAGCGACTACGGATTGAGGAGCTGCCTCACGGAGCCGTTTTATATGTTGGTGCCGTGGTATGTGACGAACAGCCATATTGAATATGTAAAGAGCAATTTTGACAGAATGTACAGCGACAAGCTGAGATATTATATACGCATACCGGAGAGCGGCGTGAGTGCGGATACAGAATACGAAATCACGGAGGAGTTTTCCATCGGCGACGGCGAAATAATAAATGTGTATACCGAAAGCACAGACGGCGTTTCGGCGGAATGCATACTGACAAACACGGAGGACATAAGCGCAGAAAGCTTTATGAACGACCCCTATTGTATAGTAATAGACAGTAACAATGAAGGATATACCGCAGATATTGCGGATTACATTCCGAATGAACTGGTTGAAACTGTAAGACAGAATAATTGGGTTGTTTATATGTCAATCACAGACGAAATTGCGGAAAGATACGAAAAAGAGTGGAGCAGCCTTCAGGCATACACAAGTAAAATGGTTACAATTATTCTTGCTCTGCTTGCTGTTTGGATTTTAGCCTTCGTATATCTGCTCTTTACCTGCGGAAGAAACGCAAAGGACGATAAAATCCATACACTTTTGATTGACCGTATGTATCCGGAATTTAATCTGTGCCTCGGCGGAATATGTCTTGTTCTGATGATATGTGGATTTGCGTTTATGGCGGAACTTTTGTGCTCCGTCAGTTTGATTCCGGCGGCAGACCTTATCTTCGCACTTATTGAAACCTTGTGCGGAGCCGCAATTATGACGCTTTTCCTCTCGATTATCCGTAATATTAAAAACAAAACCTTTGTAAACCGCTCGATTATTATAAGAGGAATAAAATGGGTATGCAGAAAGATTAAAACGCTGATAAAAACGGTATGCGCAAACAAAATCTCCAAAATCGGCGCCCTGCTGTTTACGGCATACTCTCTGTTTGAATTTCTGATGGTTGCATGGTGCGTCGGGTCGCACGGCGGAGTATTTCCGGTAATTTTGGGTCTTGCGGTTTATTCGGCGATTATGTACTATGGTTTAAAGTACCTCAGGTCAGCGGAGGAAATAAAGAAGGGCATTTTCGAGATAAGAAACGGAAATACGGACTATAAAATAGAAAAGGCAGAGGGAGAAACTTTAAAAGAGGTAGCGGAGGCGGTTAACAATATAGGCGACGGGCTTTCGATTGCCGTGAGCAAGCAGCTTAAGGCGGAACAAATGAAGGCTGAACTTATAACAAATGTATCACACGATTTAAAAACACCGCTCACCTCGATTATCAACTACTCCGACCTTCTTTCCGAAATGGAGCTTAAGCCGGAGGAGGCAAACGATTATGCGGGGATTATCAAGCAAAAGAGCGAAAGACTTAAAAATCTCACTCAGGATTTATTTGACATATCCAAGGCTCAAAGCGGAAACGAAACGGTAAACTGCGAAAATCTGGATTTATCGCTGCTGATAAATCAGACCGTAGGCGAGCTTAACGAAACAATAGAAAAATCAGGACTTGATTTTATTATGAACCTTTCGGAAAATGCTTTTGTATGGGCGGATGGAAAGAAGATGTCGAGAGTGTTTGAAAACTTAATCGGCAATATAGTGAAATACTCAATGAAGGATACAAGAGTGTATATTCAGACAAATTCTGACGGGGAAGCTGTGACGGCAGAGCTAAAAAACATATCGGCATATCCCTTGAATTTTGACTCTGAGGAAATAACAGGCAGATTTGTCCGCGGCGACGAGGCAAGAAGCACGGAGGGAAACGGACTTGGACTTGCAATTGCAAAAAGCTATGTGACCCTTTGCGGAGGGGAATTTGAAGTTACAACGGATGGCGACTTGTTTAAGGTTACAATCAGATTTAAAAGTTCTGAAACAATGCAGAAAAAGGCACAGGAGCAGGGATAAACAGATTTGCGATAGTGCGTAGTGATAAATGAATTTGTCCTTGCACAGCAAAAAGGCAAAAAGAGGCTGTATCACGAGCGTGATACAGCCTATATTGATTCATCGCCCGACCGCCGTCCGTTCCGCCGGCCGCCCGTTCCGCCGACCGCCCGACCGCCCGACCGCCGTCCGTTCCGCCGGCCGCCGACCGCCGATCGCCCGTGAGCCGACTGTGTGCCGTCCGTACGCCGCCCGACTGATTAAATCGGTTAATTGTGCTATATGTTATATTTTTCAAGCAGCCTTAAGGCTATTGAGCCGACGCTGTTTCCGAAAGTGCATATTATAATAAAAACAAGACTTTCAATATTAAATGAAAGCGCCGCGGAAAAGTAGAACACATCCGCAATACAATGCTCAAATCCGCAGAGAATAAATACCATAATAGGAAGAATTACCAAAATGGGCATTTGCGTTTTTTTATAAAGCTCAACAGCAATATATATGAGTACGCCGCACATAACGGAGCGGAGAAAAACCGAAAGATAATCAAGCTCCAGCTTTTTTGAAATAAGGTTAAAGGCGCAGTCCTTAAGAGCTAAACTTGCAAGAAACCCCATAAGACAGGCCCCCAAAGCGTTTCCGACCCACATAAGGAGCAAAGGGGGAAGCTCCTTTATGCTGCCCAGATAACCTATTTTGCCGGTATAAAGACTATACTGACGGATAATAACCGTAAGCAACCCTAAGGAAAATAAAAATGCCCCAAGCTCCTTATACGATGCGCTCAAAAATACATATCCGCCTATTCCTATAAATATCCCGGCAAGAACACTTCGATTTTTTAACATAATATCACCGCCGAATCCGATTATATCTACATAATACCACAACATATGACAAAATGCAACCCGTTTGAAAGGCGAACGCCTCAAATTATGAAGTTTTTAGTCTTTTGGGTAAAGCACGGCCTGCCTTATCGGCAGGTAAACGGCAATTCAGCCCCGGAACTTAATTTTTTTCTTTACTTTTATACAAATATGATGTATAATGGAACTTAGTTTAGATTTACGCAAATTATGGAAAGATAAAAGAAGTGACAAAGACAATGGTAGAAGAAAAATCAACAAAAGCTGTAAAAACCGTAAGCTTTATGACGGTTATAGTTTTTTGCGCGAAATTTTTGGGGCTGTTCAGAGAGATTCTTATCGGCTCTGTTTACGGACAGGGCTATAAGTCGGATGTGCTGAATACATCAACGCAAATCCCGCTTCTGCTGTTCGATATGACCTTGGGAGTTGCCATTCTCTCGACATTTGTCCCTGTTTTCAATAATTTTTTGTGCAGGGACGGCAGAGAGAGGGCGGAAAAATTTGCCTGCAACTTTATAAGCGTTATAACTGTTGTTGCCGCGGCGGTTTCCCTGCTCGGCATCGTTTTCTCGAAGCAGATAGTAGGAGCTATCGCAGGGGGCTACAGCGCGGAAAAGGTTGCCGAAACGGCAACGCTTCTCAGAATACTGTTCCCGTCCATTATATTTACGGCGGTGGCGTATATCTGTGTGGGACTTTTGCAGTCATACGGCGAGTTTAATATCCCGTCCGTAATAAGTCTGGTTTCAAATCTCATAATGATTGCATATCTTGTGATTTTCGGGGACAGGCTGGGACTTACGGGAGTTATTGTTTCAATGTTTTTTGCATGGGTTATGCAGCTCGTTATACAGCTTCCCGCCCTTCGCAAAAAAGGCTTTAAGTACAGGCTTTCGTTTGATATTCATGACAGCGGAATAAAGGATGTGGCAAAGCTTGCCTTGCCGATTCTCATAAGTTCATGGGTTCAGCCGATATGCACGGTTATAAATACTGCTTTCGGTTCAAGAATGGGCGACGGGGCGGTGTCCGCACTTAACTGGGCAAATAAGATTTATATAATAATGGTCGGCGTTTTTGCCTATGCCGTAACGAATTTTATATTTCCCAAGCTTTCGAGGCAGAGCGCAGGCGATGACGATGAAGGCTTCGCAAAAACTACAAGAAGCTCCCTCGGCTGGGTTATGATTATAATAGGAATTATATCTGCCCTGTTCGTAGCGCTTTCTCAGCCCATCATAAAGGTGGTTTTCGAACATGGAGCGTTTTCGGCAAAAAGCACGCAAATTACGGCAAAGGCACTGTTTTATTATTCCTTTGGGATGCTCGGCTACGCTGTATGTGAAATTCTTAATAAGAGCTTTTACGCAATAAAGGACGGCATAACCCCAATGATAATTTCCGTTTTGGGAGTGGCGGTTAACTGTGCATCGGCATATATTTTAGTTTCCGCAGCGCATATGGAAATAGGCGGACTTGCCCTGGCAAGCGCGATAAGTTCAATATTTATGGCAGTGTGCCTTATGATTATGATAAACCGCCGAAAGAAGAATGTGATAACGGCGCTCTTTGTTGCCGATATGGTCAAGATAGTGATCTGCGGCGCCGCAGCGGCGGTTACGGCGCATTTTGTCTACGGATTGGTTGACAAAATCACGGACGGCGGAATGTTTATAACTCTTATGAAGCTTTGCGCAGCGGCTGTGCCTTCTGTTTTGGTTTACGCCGTGTCGGCGCTTTTAACCCGCATTGAACTGCTTAAAAATATAAGGAGGAAAGCATGAAAACAGGATATTTTCAGTACCTGTGGTTTCTCATATGGAACAGGTTTATTAAAAACAGCGTCATATATAAACTGATACGGGGAATATACGACTTTTTTTCATCCAAGTGGCAAAACGGTAAAATTCCCGGCTGGTTCAGGAGAGTTGACGGCGATGTTGAGGACAAGAGCCGCTGCGCCGGTATATTGGGCTGTATATTGACCTTTTTGTCAGCGCTGCAAAAGAAATACAATGAGGTTTTTACAAAATGGAAGGAAAATTCGCTTGCAGTCAATATCTGTAAGTATCTGCTCCATAATTTTCTTGCGGTCAATCTCAGATTTATAGGAATTTTGTCGGCGTCGGGCTTTGGCACATATACCTTGCTCAGACTTATCTGCGGAGGCGGATTTTCTGAAATTTCAGCCGTAATGTGCGTTGTTTTTGCTGTGATTTCAATATTCGATGTTAATCTGACGGACTATATAAAGGTGTCAAAGGCTTCATGCCTTGCGGAAAATCTGCTTGATACGGAACTTAACTATAAGTTTTATTATATGACGAAATGCAGCAAATCCGTGGCAAGATATATAGTTGCCGTTCTGGCTGGAGTTGTATCGGGAGCCGCGGGGGCTTTCCTCGGAGCGGCAGCCGGACTTGTTATAGTTCCGGGAATACTGCTGAGCAGTATGGTTATGTATAAAACGGAGTTTGGCGTTTTTTTAACGGCAATGCTCGCCCCTTTTGTTCCCACCATGGCGCTTGCAGCGCTTGCGGCGCTTTGCTTTTTATCTTTTATTGTAAAAGCGGTTACCGGCAAAAGCTTTAATAAAAAATTCGGCATTGTGGGAATGTTTGTTGCGCTTATGCTGGCTGTTTATGCGATATCAGCGCTTAATTCCTTTGCCAAGACAAGCAGTATCAAAATTTTTGCGGTTTATGCGGTTATGATGTCGTTTTTCTTTGTGGTTATAAACACGATAAAAACGAAGAAAATGTTCAAGGACCTTTGCCGCGCCTTTGCAATATCGGGATTTTTGGTGTGCCTTTACGGACTATATCAGTATTTCAGCGGTGTTGCCGGCACGGAAAAATGGTTTGACGAGGAAATGTTTGAAGGGATGACGGTAAGAATTTATTCAACTCTCGAAAATCCCAATGTTTTGGGCGAGTATATTCTGTTGGTTTTCCCTGTTACAATAGGACTTATGTGGACGGCGAAAAAGCCGCTTTCCAAGGTATTTTATTTCCTTCTTGCGGCGGTGGACGGCTATGCCCTTGTGCTGACCTATTCAAGAGGCTGCTGGATAGCGGTTATTGTTGCGGCGGCTCTTTATATAACTCTGGTTTGCGGAAAGCTTTGGGGGCTTGCGTTGATTGCGCTTCCCCTTGTGCCGTTTGTTATCCCGGAATCTATTATCAGCCGTTTTACAAGTATCGGTGATATGACGGACACCTCAACCTCATACAGAGTTTATATATGGCTGGGAACGCTGAATATGCTCAAGGATTTCTGGATTCCCGGGGTCGGCATGGGCGAGGCGGCGTTCAAGCAGGTATACCCGTTTTATTCGTACAGTGCAATCGTTGCCCCTCACACACATAATATGTTTTTGCAGGTGTGGGTTGAAACGGGAATCGGCGGAATACTTGCATTTTTGCTGCTTTTGTTTTTCTTTTTCAAACAGCTCTGCTACGGGCATAGGAAAACGGCCGATAAAAGCATGAAGGTCCTATTGGTTTCAATAGGAGCGGCAGTTCTTGCGTTTATGGTTCAGGGGATGTTTGATAACTGCTTTTATAATTACAGAGTTTTTATGCTGTTTTGGTTTGTGCTGGCACTGGGCGCTGCGGCGGTCAATATCGCAAAGGAAGAGCGCGGGAATGAGTAAGCCCGAACGGTAAAAAGTGAAAATGTTAAGGAATGATTATAATGACAAAGATTAAGGTTGTACAGGTTTCCTCCGATACCAATATCGGTGGAGCGGGGAAATGCATTTTGACATTTTTGGAGAATTATGACAGAGAGAGATTTGAAATTTGTGCGGTTATTCCGAGGAACAGTCTGTTAAAGCCTAAGCTTGAAGAAACGGGAGTTAAGATTTACGAAGCGGAGCATATAGCGGATAAATCCCTGAGCATAAAAGGAATTTTGGAGCTTCGGAGGATTTTTAGGGAGATTAAGCCCGAAATAGTCCATACCCACGGGGCGATGTCGGGACGGATTGCGGCAAAAATGTGCGGCATAAAAACGGTTTTCACCCGTCACAGCGTTTTTCCGCCGTCTGCGAGAATTTCAAAGGGCATTGGCAAAAAAATAAACGGCTTTGTCAACAATAGGACGGCAGACAGAATTATAGCCGTAGCACAGGCGGCAAAGGATAACCTGACGGCAACGGGAGTTTCCGAAAATAAAATAGATGTCATATTAAACGGAGTAAGTCCGCTGAGGGAATACGCGCCGGAGGAACTTAAAAATGTCCGCAGCAAATTCGGACTGGCAGAAGGCCAAAAATCAGCGGCAATCGTTGCCAGACTGAACGCCGTAAAAGGTCACAAATATTTTGTGGAAGCGGCAAAAGCGGTAATAGACAGCGGTATTGACGCTAAATTCTTCATTGCGGGGACGGGCGATACCGAAAATGAAATCAAAGAGCAGATAAATTCGCTGGGGCTTTCGGAAAATGTGATTATGCTGGGCTTTATGGATAATGTGGAGCCGCTTATGAATGTGATGGATGTGCAGATTAACTGCTCCTTCGGGACGGAGGCAACAAGCCTTTCTCTCCTTGAGGGAATGAGCATAGGCAAGCCTGCCGTTGTAACGGACTTTGGAGGAAATCCCGGGGTTATAGAAAGCGGAGTTAACGGATTTTTGGTTCCTACGAAAAATTCCGGGGAAATGGCGGAAAAAATCAAACTTTTGTTTGAAAGCGATGAGCTTTACGGAACATTATCGGAAAATTCAAAAAGAATATATAATGAAAAGTTTACCGAGAGCGTATATACAAAGAATATAGAAAAAATTTATTTGAGCTTGGGAGGCGGAAAAAATGGGAAAGCCTAAATTCAATATTATAGATTTACTTATAATAGTGGTAGTAATAGCAGTTATTGCAGCAGGCGTTTATATTATTTCGAGCAAAAAGGAAGGGGCGTCGTCAAAGGACAATAAAGTGACGGTTGAATTTGTCATTGAAGAAACGAATGTGGACAGCAGCCGCAAGGAGTCCTATGAAACGCTTGCGAAAAAAGGCGATATCATAACTTTTGGCGAGAAGGAAAAGATTACGGGAACCCTCAAGAAGGTTGAAGCGGAGCCGGCAAAAATGGTGTTTGACGACCCGAAAACAGGTAAGCGGAGCTGGGTAGAGAAAATAGGCGTCTATGATATGAAATTCGTTTTTGAGGCTGAGCTTGACGAAACGGAAACCGATTTTCTTGCAGGCTCTTCTAAGGTGAAGGTAGGCAAAACACTTGTGTTTTCAGGCAAGGGCTACGCAGGCAGCGGAATCGTAATCAAAGTTGAAAAGAAGGGGGCGGACGCAAATGATAAATAAGGACGGAAAGCTGTTCGGCAAAATAAGCATAATAGATTTGCTTGTTATTGCGGTGATTGCAGCAATGGCGGCAGGAGTATATATGCGTTTTTTCAAAACTCCCGAAAAAGTTGAGGTTAAAACGGAGAAGCTGACCTACACAATGAAGGTAACGGATGCAAGAATATACACAATGGAAGCGCTTGAAGAAAAGGGCGACATATATGATGCGGACACAAAGGAAAAGCTCGGCACAATCAAGGATGTTAAGATTGATACTGCCAAAATGACAAATCTTACGGATAAGGGAGAAGCCGTTGAGGTGGAATATCCGGAGCGTTATACGGCAATTCTCACCATAGAGGTGGACGGGAATGTAAACGCAAACGGCTATTATACACAGTCGAATGAGCCGATATGCGTGGGCAGCGTTAAGTATTTTGAAACAAAGTATGTTGCCACGACAGGAGTAATAATGGACATAAAAGAATAAAAGTTAGGTGTGACAGGTTGTTTTTTCGAAGTAAAGACCGTAATATATAAAGACGGGCATCTTAATGTTTGAAAAAACAGATAACAAGGGGTTGAAGCTTTTGAAGAATAACGGACAGAATTTTATGAAGGGCGCATTGATTCTGGCAGTAGCCAACTTTTTGGTTAAGGTTATCGGAGCGGTGTTTAAGATACCGCTTTATGAGCTTATAGGAAAGGACGGAAGCGGTCTTTTCAATGTGGCGTACCAGATATATACATTTATGTTCATAATAGCGACGGCAGGCTTTCCCACAGCGGTTTCCAAAATGGTTGCGGAGGCAAAAGCCCGTGACGATGAAAAGGGAGCGCGAAAAATATTTGAGTCTGCTGCGGTTTTGCTTGGAACGATAGGAATTATAGGCACGGCGGTGCTGTATATATTTTCGGACGAACTTGCCCGGCTTCTCGGCAACCGTGATGCGGCTTTCTGCATAAAAATGATTGCCCCGACCATATTTTTCACCTCTATAGTGTCTGCCTACCGAGGCTATTTTCAAGGCAGGCAGAATATGTATCCGACAGCGGCGTCGGAGGTTATAGAGGCGTTTTCCAAACTGATAGTCGGCATAGTCTTTGCTATGTTTTTCACGAATATGGCGCTTGACGGCAGCCTTAACAAAATGGTTGACCTTGCTGCCCGTACCGTCCGGTCGAGTGCGGAGCGGACTGTTCTTGCGGCGTCGGGCGCAATTCTGGGCGTCACATCAGGCGCAGTCATGTCCCTTATATTGATGATGGCTGTATATAATTTCTCAAGACGCAAAAACCAGGCTGCGGTATTGGAAATAAAAAATGAGAGAAGCCGCAGAAGCATATTGAAAGAATTGGTAGCCATTGCAATTCCCATAACAATCGGCGCGTCGGTTTCGTCGCTTACAAGCCTTGTAGACCTTGCAACGGTCATGAACAGGCTTGTTGTAAATCCGGCGGTGTTTGACAGATACGGATTTCTGTTCAAGGAAGGCACGGAGTTTGCAAAGGAAGCCGCACAAATGGGTTGGAGCGGTATAGAAATGCTTGAAAAAAAGGCAAACACCCTGTACGGAATGTATACAGGTCAGGCGCAGACTATGTTCAATCTGCCCCTTACCATAGTTGTCGCACTCAGTATGAGCGCCGTGCCGGCAATTTCCTCGGCGATTGCAAAGAAATCGGACGCGGAGGCAAAGAGCATAACGCAAAGCCTTATCAAAATCACGGTTCTTTTTGCAATGCCCTGCGCAATCGGTCTGTCGACCCTCTCTGAGGGAATCCTCGGACTTTTGTACAGCGATGCGGATGCATATATGCTGCTTCAGAAGCTTGCGATTGCAATAATTTTTGTTTCCGTTGTTCAGGTAACAAATGCGATTCTTCAGTCCTACGGCAAGGTGTATTACCCTGTTTTCAGCATGATAGCGGGCGGAGCCGCAAAAGTATTTATGAACTATACCTTTATACCGATACTCGGTATAGACGGCGCCCCGGTTGCAACAATAGTGTGCTATGGAATAATTGCCGTAATAAATATAATCAACATAATAAGAGTTGTTAAAATAAAATTCAGCGCTTTGGATTTAATAATAAAACCGCTGTTTTCCGCATTGGTTATGGGCGGAGTGCTTATGCTTTCGGTGCGGGCTTTAGGAACGGGAAGCATATCAACGGTTCTGTCAATCGCAGTCGGCGGTATAGTGTATGTTGTTTCCGCTTTTATTGTCCGTGCAATAAAGCGCGAAGATATATTGATTCTTCCGAAAGGGGATAAAATAGCGGACCTGCTTGAAAAGTGGAAGCTTATTAAATAGGTTTGCGGGAATAAGGAGAAAATATGGATAAAAAATACAGTTTTGAGGACTTACTTGAAATTATGGAAAAGCTCCGCAGTGAGGACGGCTGCCCCTGGGACAGAGAACAAACCCATGAGAGCATAAAGCGGAGCATAATGGAAGAAGGATATGAGCTGATAGAGGCAATTGACGGGAAAAATCCGGAAAAGATGGCGGACGAAAGCGGCGATTTGCTTCTTCAGGTAGTTTTCCATGCTCAAATCGGCAAGGAACAGGGCGAATATGATATTAGCGATGTAACGGATGCGATATGCAAAAAGCTTATCCACCGCCATCCTCATGTTTTCGGTGACGCAAAGGCAGAAAATTCTGACGAGGTTCTTGATTCGTGGGATCAGATAAAGAGGCAGGACCGCGAGCAAAAGACTGTTGCGGAGGAGCTTCGGGGAATATCGAAGTACCTGCCGTCTCTTACGAGAGCCGAAAAGATTCAGGGCAAGGTAGAGAAAACAGGATATTTTTTCAATGATACGAAAAATATTGCGGACAGCGTTGCAAATAAGCTGAAAATGATTGACGAAAATGCGGATAAAATAGTGGCGGAGAAGTATCTCGGTCAGGCGCTGTTTGATATAGTTACAGTGGCAAAGCGTGCCGGCATTGACGCAGAGGTTGCGTTAAGCCGTGAAATATCGGGATTTATTTCCGAATTTGAAAAATACGAAAGAGAGACAAAATAATGAGACTTGATAAATACTTAAAGGTTACAAGAATAATCAAGCGAAGGACAGTGGCAAATGAGGCGGCGGACGGCGGACGGGTAAGCGTTAACGGCAAGACGGTAAAGGCGTCATATAATGTAAAAATCGGCGATATTATAGAGGTCGGATTCGGAAACAAGGCATTTCGCATCAGAGTAACCGATAT
The DNA here is from genome assembly GCA_016303265.1 of Clostridiales bacterium. GTDB lineage: Bacteria > Bacillota > Clostridia > Monoglobales > Monoglobaceae > SIG454. The sequence continues at coordinate 16,181 of JAEDLZ010000002.1, read as the reverse complement.
AAAGGAAACAGTCAATAAAAATGACGCATCGACATTATATGAGGTTGTGGAATAAAAAAGTTCAAAAAGAGAAAAAACTCAAAAAGTGAAAAAAAGTTCAAAAAGTGAAAAATAATACTTGACATATTTGGTGTAATTTATTACAATTAAAATGTATGATTTTTAAATATTTGTGTACCTTTTAACAAATATGAATGTATGTATTTTCTTTTAGTGTATTAGTTTTATATATTGCATACTGCGGATTGCAGAATGAAAAATCAATAAGGAGGTGCTTGTCATAGCTCTTATAATAACAATTGCTGCGGCAGTTATTGTTGCAGTTGTAGTTGGTATCCTGGCATTCAAATACGGATATGCATACCGTAAAAAGATTGCCGAGTTGAAAATAGGAAGTGCTGAGGAAGAGGCAAACAGGCTTATAGAATCGGCAAAAAAAGAGGCGGTTAAAAACGCCGAAAACGCTAAAAAAGAAAAATTATTGGAAGCAAAAGAGGAAATACATAAGGAACGATCTGAACTGGATAAAGAAATAAAGGAAAGAAGAAACGAAATTCAGAGGCAGGAACGCAGGATTCAGCAAAAGGAAGACACAATAGATAAAAAGACACAAAGTATTGAGGAGAAGGAAGCTCTGATACAAAAGAAACTGGCAAAGCTTGAGGAAACGAAGGCGGAGATTGAGCAGGTAAAAAAGCTTGAAATGAGCCAGCTTGAAAAGATTGCCGAACTTTCGGCGGATGATGCGAAAAAGCTTATTATGAAGCAGGTTGAGAGCGACAGCCGTCATGAGGCTGCAATGCTCATAAAGAGCATAGAGGATCAGGCGAAGGAGGAGGCTGAAAATAAGGCTCGTAATATCATTACGGGGGCAATTCAGCGCTGTGCCGCCGACCATGTTGCAGAAACAACCGTTTCGGTAGTAAATCTCCCCAATGATGAAATGAAAGGCCGCATTATCGGCAGAGAGGGAAGAAATATCAGAACAATCGAAAACCTTACGGGTATCGATCTCATTATTGACGATACTCCGGAAGCGGTAATTCTTTCGGGGTTTGACCCGGTAAGAAGGGAAATTGCAAGGCTTTCCCTTGAAAAGCTCATAACGGACGGGCGAATTCATCCGGGCAGGATTGAAGAAACCGTTGAAAAGGCTCGTAAAGAAGTTGAGCAGATTATCAAGCAGGAGGGCGAACGGGCGACATTTGAAACAGGAGTCCACGGACTTCATCCCGAACTTATCCGCCTTATCGGTAAGCTCCGCTACCGAACGAGCTATGGTCAGAATGTTCTGAAGCATTCCATAGAGGTTTCTCATCTGGCGGGACTGATGGCGTCAGAGCTGGGCGCAGATGTTGCGCTTGCAAAGCGTGCCGGACTTTTGCACGATGTGGGCAAGGCTATTGACCATGATGTAGAAGGCTCTCATGTTACAATCGGTGCAGATGTTGCAAAGAAGTATAAGGAAAACGATAAGGTCGTTCATGCTATTATGGCACATCACGGAGATATAGAGCCCAATTCGGTTGAGGCTTGTCTTATTCAGGCAGCCGATGCGATTTCAGCGGCAAGACCTGCGGCAAGGCGCGAAAATCTCGAGTCATATATTAAGCGTCTTGAAAATCTTGAAGGTATTGCGAACTCGTTTGACGGAGTGGAGCGCTCATTTGCAATACAGGCGGGACGGGAAATCAGAATTATCGTTAAGCCCGACAAGGTTAAAGATGAGGAAACGGTTCTTCTTGCGAAGGACATTGTTAAAAAGATTGAGGCTGAAATGGAATATCCCGGACAGATTAAAGTCAATGTTATCAGGGAAACCAGAGCCATTGATTACGCAAAGTAAGAAATAAAACCGTAAAGTATGTCATACATATTTTACGGTTTTATTGTGAAAACAACAAGGCTTTGGGGTACCCGACCGCAATCTTTGATTGCGCTGACGGGTCGGGCTCTTATTGTGAGAAGGCAGAGAAAGACATACATGAACAGAATTTTAAGGAATGTAAGGAATTTAATATATCCGACAAAATGTATTTTCTGTAACATAGTGACAGATTTCGGCGAAGAAAGGTATATCTGCAATGAATGCAGAGACAGGCTGAAATTTTGCCGCGATTTTTCCTGTTGCAAAAAGTGCGGAAAACCGCAGATAAGTCTTGGTGAAAGAGGAATTTGCTATGATTGTGCGTCAAGGCTGCCAAAAAAATTTAAAAGAGCGGAGTCGGTCATAAAATATGATTCCATGTCCTCTGCGGGGATTAAACGCTATAAAAACGGAGAAAGTGAAATTTCCGGCAAGGTTTTTGCCGTGCTTATGGCTCAGCGCATGGGAGAGGTCTATCCGGATACGGAGTTTGACATAATTGCAGGCGTTGCCCCAAGTAAGATGCGGACGATGAAACGAGGAATAGATCCCGTTCAGGTGATTTGCAGATATTTGTCCGCAGAGACGGGAATTCCTTATAAGGAGGGCATTCTGCTGAGGACAAAGAGGATTCCCAAGCAAAGCGGACTTGCTTATGAAAAAAGAATTAAAAATCTAAAAGGTGCAATAGGAATGAATCCAAAGGCGGATATAAAGGGTAAGCGGATTCTGCTTGTTGATGATGTTATGACTACGGGAACAACTCTTAATGAAAATGCGGAGGTCTTAAAAGAGGGCGGTGCGAAATATGTATGCGCAATAACCCTTGCAACGGTTGCCAAAGAGCCGAAGACCTATAAAAACGGATAAACAATTTTATCGTTTTAACCGATAAATTATGATGTTGATTTAACCGATAAATTATAATTTTGTTTTAAGAAATAAGACTTATTATCGTTTTATATGAATTTTGTTTGCCGAAGTTTTTTTCGGTTTGCTTGCGTTGCGGCAGACTGTTTGTCGGCAAAACTTTATAAACTTGTCTTGGTATAAGATTTCGGCTGTGGCACAAAGTGGGAAGGGCTGCGGCAAAATGATTTTCAAACAGCATTGAACCCAATGGTATCCCAAACCAATGAAAATATCCCCGAAAACAGTTTAAATTTAGCTGTTTTCGGGGATATTTTGTTTTGAGTTTTGTCAAGAAACTATTTTGCTAAAGCCCCTATTTTTTCTGCTTCGAAACTTATTTCAAAAAAATTTCAGGCTTTTCATACAATATCTTGTATTATAAAACATTTGAAACCACAATTTAACCGTTTTGTAATAAAAATTTAATTTTTTTTGAAAAAATGCTTGCATTTCCCGTAAAAGTGTAGTAAAATTTACTTAAGTGGTGAGAAGTGGTATAAAAATCATTAAAGTGGTAAAATGAATAAAATAATCAATGAATTTTATCATGGACATAAATAAACTTTGAGCCGAATGTGCCTGTTGGTTAGCAGAAGGTGCCCATTAGTTGGCAGAATGAGCCCGTTGACCGGCAGAATGTGCCCGGTAGATGGCGGACGGTTAGGTTTTTACATACCGCTTTGATTTAAAATTTTGTCTGTAGGGGAGGTTTGCGGCATGCTTATCGGAAGATATTTTCATAATATAGACGCCAAAGGCAGAGTAAGTATGCCCGCAAAATTCAGAGATGACCTGGGCGGCAGATTTGTTCTGTCCTGCGGAAGAGGGCAGTGCCTGCAGGTTTATTCCGTAGAGGAATGGACAAAATTTGAAACAGAGCTTCTGGCGCTTAAGGGCAGAGAAGCTAATATTTTGAAACAGTTTTTCTTCAGCAATTCAACCGAGTGCGAAATTGACGCCCAGGGCAGGGTTTTGCTTCCTGCTGATTACAGAAATTATGCAGGCGTTAAAAGAGAGGTTGCGTTTATCGGAATGTCGGACCATGTCGAAATATGGGATAAGAGCGCATGGGATGCCCAGACAGCAAAACCTGAGTTTACTCCGCAGGGCATAGAAGAGCTTATGGAAAATCTCGGACTTTAAAGAGAGCAGGGGAAATCAATATGGAATTTAAACATATTTCGGTTTTGCTTAATGAAAGTGTAGAGATGCTGGGTGTTGTCGAAAACGGAGTTTATGTTGACGGGACTTTGGGCGGAGGCGGACACGCCTCGTTGATATGTTCAAAGCTTAGGAGCGGGCGGCTTATCGGGATTGACCGGGACAGTGAGGCGATAGCGGCGGCGACGGAAAGACTTAAGGAGTACGGCGAAACGGTTACAGCGGTACACGATAATTTTTCCAACATAAAGAACATTTTAAAAAGTCTGAATATTTCACAGATTGACGGTGCAATTCTGGATTTGGGAGTGTCCTCCCACCAACTTGACGAGGTCAGCCGGGGGTTTAGCTATAACACAGACGCAAGACTTGATATGCGAATGGACACAGACGCAGAACTTTCTGCCTATGAGGTGGTTAACACCTATTCGGAAGAGGACTTAAAAAGAATAATATATGCTTACGGGGAGGAACGGTTTGCTCCTGCGATAGCGAGAAGAATTGTTTTTGAAAGGGCAAAAGCTCCAATCGAAACGACCGTTCAACTCAGCGACATAATAAAGAGCGCCATGCCGAAGCAGGCTCGATATACGGACAAGCACCCCGCGAAACGAACATTTCAGGCAATAAGGATTGAAGTTAATCATGAACTTGAAATTTTGGACAAGGCGGTTCGTGATTTTGTATCAGTGTTAAAGCCCGGAGGAGTTTTGGCGGTTATAACTTTTCATTCCCTTGAGGACAGGATAGTTAAAACGGCGTTTGCGGATCTTTCACGGGGCTGCACCTGTCCTAAGAGCTTTCCCGTATGCGTGTGCAATAATAAACCGATAGGGAAGCTTTACAACAAAAAACCCATAGTTGCGGCACAAGAGGAGATTGACCGTAACAACCGGGCTCACAGTGCGAAACTAAGAGCGATTATAAAACTATAGAAAGGGAGAACGGAAAATGAGTTATCAAAGCTGGAACACAAGCAGTGCGTATAAGCTTGACAGACCTGACTATACGGAAAAGCAAAGCGAAACTCATAACAGACCGACCCGAAGAAAGAAAATAAATAAAAAGGCGCAGTTTATGCGAAAAGTTAAACGGTGCGCCATGATTGCGACAGTAATGATTCTTGCGTTTATGATGGTAAGAGGATATGTGGCGCTTGACGAGATTAGCGGTGACATTTCATCTCTTAAAAGTGAATATAATTCAATAACGGCGGAAAATCAGGCGATTCAGGCAGAGATTGACAAGAGCCTTGACCTTGAGGAACTGCAAAGGATTGCAACAGAGGAATACGGAATGATAAGACCCGAAAATTATCAGATATTTTATGTGGATATGAGTTCTTCGGATTCCGGGACGGTAGTTGCCGAAACCGAGAAGGAAAAGGATGAACCGTCGCTTACGGGGGCGTCGGGTATGCTTGTTGATTCAATGGAAATTTTCGACTGATTTTTCTGAGGCGGCTGTAACCTTTTACAATGACCTTAGTCGGATTGACGGCATAGCCTGCTTTTTAGAGCGTATGTCGGATGCATATTCTCTTAATGACGGGGCGGAAATGCTGATGGGAAACATTTGATTTTGCAGAAGTTTTAAAGAAATTTTGTTATAAAAATTTTGAAGAAAAATATAATTGTATATAATGACAACTGAATTGACAACTGTTTTTGATATGAGAAAGTCGGAAAGGAGAGCGGCTCGGAGCAATAATCCCTGCCGAAACGCATAAGGTGCAAAAAATTGGCAGCTCTATAAAACAGAAGAAAAGAATAATAGCGGTACTTAGCATAGTGTTACTATGCTTTTTTCTGTTGATATTCCGTATTGCCTGGCTTCAGATAGTTGACGGCGAGAAACTGACCATTGCGGCAAGGGAGCAGCAAACCGTAGATAATGTCATAACTCCCGAACGGGGTAAAATATATGACAGAAATTATAAGGTACTGGCAAGCAACATGACTGTTGAAACAGTGAGTATTTCTCCTGCGGATGTGCGGGATAATACCAAGCAGACCGCAGACGAAATTGCCGAAAAGCTTTCGGAAATTTTTGAAACAGACAAGGACGCCATGCTTGATAAAATCAACAGTAACACAAATTTTGAGTATATAAAGAAGAAAGTTGTAAAAAGCCGGGCGGACGAATTGCGCAAATATATAAACGATTACAATTTGAGCGGCTTTCGCTTTTCGGAGGATACGAAGCGGTATTATCCTTACGGAAGCTTTGCATCTCATGTTATAGGCTTTGTTGGTTCGGACAATCAAGGTCTTGAGGGCATAGAAAAAGTATATGACGATGTTTTAAGCGGAGTGCCGGGCAGAATTGTGTCGGCAGACCAGGTTTCCGGCATGGATATTCCGGACAATTATGAAAGCTATATCGAGGCAGAGGACGGACAGTCCGTTGTTCTTACCATAGACGAAACGATTCAGCATTTTGCAGAGAAGCATCTTGAAAATGCCCGCATTGAAAATGAACTTGAAGAGGGCGCGGCGGCAATTGTAATGGATGTTAAAAGCGGAGAAATTCTTGCAATGGTAACAAAGCCGGATTATGATTTGAATGAGCCCTTTGCGATAACGGAGGCAGTGGAAGAAAAATATCCGGGCATAACCGATGAACTTAAGGAACTTGAGGGCAGCGAGTATAACGCAAAGGTTACCGAAGCAACCGAATTTTTAAGAAGAAATAAGGCGGTTGTGGACAGCTATGAGCCGGGTTCAACCTTTAAAATAGCGGTTGCCTCCATGGCACTTGAAGAAAAAGCAGTATCGCTCTCGGATCATTTTTACTGCGGAGGAAGCATAAAGGTTGCGGACAGGAGCATATCCTGTGCAAACCGCAACGGCCACGGCGACCAAACCTTCCAGCAGGCGGTTCAAAATTCCTGCAATCCGGCATTTATACAGATTGGTGCGAGGGTGGGAGCAAAAAATTTTGTTAAGTACCTGAAGGGGTTCGGATTTCTGCAAAAGACAGGAATAGAGCTGCCGGGTGAAACAACGGGTATATTTCATGACGAGGACAACTTCAAGGAAATTGACCTTGCAACGGCGTCATTTGGTCAGAGCTTTACGGTAACGCCTCTTCAGATGATTTCCATGGCGGCGGCGGTTGCGAACGGCGGGAATCTTATGAAGCCGCACCTTGTAAAGCAGATAGTAGACAAGGAACTTAATGTTGTTGAGGATATACAGCCTACAAAGGTGCGTCAGATTATTTCAAAGGAAACCAGCGACACAATGCGGACCATTCTCGAATCGGTTGTGTCTGAGGGCGGAGGTAAGAACGCATATCTGGCAGGATACAGAATTGCCGGAAAAACGGGTACTTCAGAAAAGCAGCCCCGAGGAAACGGAAAATATGTAGCGTCATTTATAGGTTTTGCACCTGCCGATGACCCGCAGGTGGTGTGTCTGGTAATTCTTGACCAGCCGGGAGAGGGCCGTAATTATTACGGAGGAACGATTGCTGCCCCGGTTGTAAAGAATATACTGGAGGAAACACTCCAATATCTTAATGTAGAGCCGCAGTATACAGAGGACGAATTACAGTTTGTCGATATTCTTGTTCCCGGCGTTATAGGAAAAACAAAGACGGACGCGCAAAAGGCAATAGAAAGCTTGGGACTGCAGGTAAAAATTTACGGCGAGGGAGATAAAGTTACTTCCCAGATGCCTATTGCAGACTCAAAGGTATCAAAGAACTCAAATATAATTCTCTATACCGACGGAGATGATAAAAGACAGATGGTAACGGTTCCGGATGTCCGAAGCTGTACGCCGGCAGCGGCGAATAAGCTCCTGACAGACGCAGGGCTGAATGTAAAAATAAAGGGCGTAAAGGACGCAAGCGGAACTGCCGTCTGCTCAGGACAGTCGCCTGCCGCCGGAACATCTGTTGAAATGGGAACGGTTATAACCCTTGATTTCACATATTCTGAGGTCAGGGATTAACCCAAAAAGGGGGATATGAAGTGAAGCTTAAGGAATTGTTAAATAATGTTGAAACGGAAAAAATTATCGGAAACGAGGAAATAAATATCTCGGGAATAACCTTTAATTCCAAAGAGGTCAAGGCGGGATTTCTGTTCATATGCATATCGGGTTTTAAAGCCGACGGTCACGATTTTGCGGCAGAAGCGGTTGAAAAGGGAGCGGTTGCAATCCTTGCCGAACACGAAATTGAGGGAATTGGAGCAACAACCGTTATAGTAAAGAATACGCGGAAAGCGACCTCAACAGCCGCGGCAAATTTTTATGATCACCCCGATAAAAAGCTGAAGCTTATAGGAATTACGGGAACGAACGGAAAGACAACGACAACCTATCTTGTCAAGTCGGTGCTGGAGCATTCGGGCAAAAAGGCAGGACTTATAGGAACAAACCAGAACCTTATAGGGCAAACCGTTTTGCCGTCCCACCATACAACTCCCGACTTTATTGAACTTATGGAGCTTCTTGCGGCAATGGTCAAAGAAGGGGCGGAGTATGCGGTAATGGAGGTTTCTTCGCACTCTCTTGCGCTTGACAGGGTTTCCGCCTGCAAATTTGAGGTGGGTGCATTTACGAATATAACTCAGGACCATCTTGATTTTCATAAAACAATGGAGAACTATCTTGAGGCAAAATCAAAGCTGTTCTCTCTTTGCCGCATAGGGGTTATAAATAACGATGTTGAAGCGGCGGAATATCTTAAAGATAAGGCGAAAAATTGTGAAAAAGTTATAACCTACGGGAAAAACAAGGCGGGAGATGTTAAAGCGGATAATGTGGAGCTGTGCGCCGACGGGGTTAAGTTTGACTTGACCTATGGCGGCGAAACGGTTAAAATATCACTGGGTATACCGGGTGAATTTTCGGTTTATAATGCGCTTACGGCAATCTCAATTTGCATAGGACTGGGATTTACGCTTTCGGATATAGCGGAGGGAATTTCGGAGGCAGACGGAGTTAAGGGCAGAATTGAGGTTGTCAAGACAAATACGGATTATACGGTAATAATCGACTATGCCCATACCCCTGACGGCCTGCTCAACATAATAAATGCCATCCGGGGCTTTGCAAAGGGCAGAATCGTGACCCTTTTCGGCTGCGGCGGAGACAGGGATAGAACAAAACGCCCCGTTATGGGGAAAATAGCGGGCGAGCTTTCGGACTTCTGCATAGTGACGAGCGACAATCCGAGGAGCGAAAATCCGGGCGATATAATAAAGGATATTTTAGTGGGAATAGACGAAACCGACTGCGAGTATGAAGTCGTTGAAAACCGTTTTGACGCAATTGAATATGCCCTTGACCATGCGAAAAAGGATGATATAATCCTGCTTGCCGGCAAAGGACATGAAACATATCAGATTTTAAAGGACAGAACCATCGTTTTCGATGAGCGTGAAATTGTCCAGAAACTGATAGGCGGATTTGAAAATTAACTTCATGGCAGATAGGAGAAAAGTATGGAATGGCGATTAACTCTTAAACAGATAGCCCAGGCAACAGGGGGGATGCTGTGGTATGCTGACGGCGACGAGATAGTTAAGGATGTAATAACCGACAGCAGAAAAATTATTGAGGGAGCAGTGTTTGTTGCGTTAAAGGGTGAAAATTTTGACGGGCATAAATTTGTAAGCCGTGCGGCGGAACAGGGAGCGGTCTGTTCTGTTGTTGAGCATTGGAGCCAAAGTGACGGAACATATCCGGTAATTGTGGTTGACGATACATATAAGGCTCTGCGCGATATTGCAAAACTGTACAGAAGTCAGTTCAACATCCCGATTGTTGCGGTGACTGGCAGTGTGGGAAAAACAAGTACCAAGGATATGATATACAGCGTTTTAAGCCACAAATTCAACGCTTTTAAGACCATAGGGAATTTTAATAATGAGGTGGGACTGCCCCTGACGATTTTCAAAATGACCTCCGAAAATAAGGTGGGCGTGATTGAAATGGGGATGAGTAATTTCGGAGAAATTTCCCGCCTTACGGAGATTGTCCGTCCGGATATTGCGGTTATGACGAATATAGGAATCTCACATATAGAAAATCTTAAAAGCCAGGAAAATATCCTTAAGGCTAAGCTTGAAATCCTGGAGGGGATGGATGAAGGCGGGACAGTCGTGCTAAACGGTGACGACCCGCTCCTCTGGGGACTTCGGGGGACGCTGCCCTTTGAACTTTTGTATTACGGAATAAAAAATGAGGAATGTGATATTGCGGCAAAAAATATCCGGAGTTTTTCCGATTCCACCCTGTTTGATTTCAAGTTAAACGATGAAACCTTCATGGCGGAAATTAAGGTCCCGGGGGCGCACCATGTGTATAATGCCCTTGCCGCAATTCTTGTGGGCGAGCAGTACGGAATGAGCGGAGGAGAAATAATCGATGGCATAGCCGGATTTGTTCCCGGCGGAATGAGACAGAACATAATAAGAACGAAAAAATATACAATTATAAAAGATTGCTATAACGCAAGCCCGGCGTCCATGCGGTCAGGGCTGAATGTTTTGGGGGTTATTGAACCTAAGACAGAGGGCGGCAGAAAAATAGCGGTTTTGGGGAATATGCTGGAGCTTGGCGATTTTGCGGTCGAGTCCCACAGAAATGTAGGCAAGTGGGTCTGTGAAGAAAATATAGACTGTCTGGTTACGGTGGGCGATATGGCAAGAAATATAGCCGAAGGGGCAATAGAATCCGGATTTGACGGAGAAAAAATATACAGCTTCGATACGAATGCAGAGGCAATTTCGGGGCTTGAGCGAATCCTGGAGGAGGGCGACTGCATACTCATAAAGGGCTCAAGAGGAATGAGGCTCGAGGAAATTGCGGATGCCCTGTATGAGGGAACAGCTACGGAGGAATAAAAATATGGTTGCAGGATTATGTTTAATGGGAATAAGCTTTATTATAGCGTCAGTATGCGGGGTTTTTCTGATACCGTTTTTGCACAGGCTGAAATTCGGACAGGAAATCCGCGAGGAAGGACCGAAATGGCACAAGAAAAAATCAGGAACGCCGACCATGGGCGGATTTATTTTTATAGCGGCGATGATACTGACCTTAATCGGCGGAAAAATAGTTTTAAATTTTGTATGTCCCGATGAAAATTTTGACGGACTTTTCCTTATGCTGGGAATGGCGGCCGCTTTCGGGGCGGTAGGCTTTCTGGACGACTATATAAAGGTTATCTTAAAGCGTAATCTGGGACTTACGGCAATACAGAAATTTTCGCTCCAGACAATTGTTTCGGTAGTATTTACTGTTTGGTTTGTGGCGTCGGGAACAGTTTCAACGGAGATAATAATTCCTTTTGCGAAGATAACGGTTGATTTCGGGTATGTATATTTTCCCTTCACGGTTATAGTAATGCTTGCAACGGTAAACAGCGTTAATTTAACGGACGGCCTTGACGGTCTTGCTGCAAGCGTGACGCTGGTAGTTGCATTTTTCTATCTTATAACATCAAGTATCGGCGGCTCAGGAACGGTTACGCTTTTTGCGGCGGCGCTTATCGGCGGCTTGGCAGGATTTTTGATATTCAATCGGTATCCGGCTAAAGTTTTTATGGGCGATACCGGCTCGCTCTTTCTCGGGGGAGCGGTCTGCGCCATGGCAATTTATATGAAACGGCCGATAACGCTTATTATTGTGGGTTTCGTATATGTTATGGAATCGCTTTCGGTTATTATTCAGGTAACGCATTTCAAAAGAACCGGCAAGCGAATTTTCAAAATGAGCCCCATTCATCATCATTTTGAAATGTGCGGCTGGGGAGAATCGAAAATTGTTTCGGTTTTTGTTATTGCCACAATGGTTTTGTGCATAATAGGTTTTTATGCTTAAGCATGGAGAATCAAACTCTCTGCGAACTTATACTTAATCGGGAGGAATAGAATATGCGGGCGGCAAGGCGTAAACCTAAGAAAAAGCTGAACTTGCTGAAGATAAAGCTTGGCACAATGGACTATCGGTTTCTTGGGGTAGTTTTAATCCTGCTGGCTTTCGGGCTTATAATGATACTGAGCGCAAGCAGTCCTGTTGCCTATGCAAGTTCAATGACCAACCATAACAGCTTTTATTATTTCAATAAACAGCTGATGTGGGCGGTTATCGGCGGAGTTGCAATGTTTTTCACATCGAATTATGATTATCAAAACTGGAAGCGTTGGGCGAAAATTATAATTTTGGGAAGTTTTTTGCTCCTGATTGTAGTTTTAATCCCGGGAATCGGCGTTGTAGTTAACGATGCAAGGCGCTGGATACAGCTGGGCCCGATTAACTTCCAGCCTTCAGAGGTTGCAAAATTCGGTGTAGTGCTGTTTTTTGCGGCAAGTCTTTCAAAAAATTATAAGGTTCTGAAAAAATTCGGGGGACTTTTGGTCTATCTTGCAATTTTAGGAATTTTCGCATTGGTAATAATGATGGAGCCGCATTTCAGCTGTACAATGCTGATACTGTCCTCGGCGGCAATAATGCTGTTTGTGGCAGGAGCGGAGTGGAAACATATTTTAACCCTCGCAGTTCCCGGGGTTATAGGAATTGTGGGAATGGTAATTGCGGCGCCGTACAGACTAAAAAGAGTAACAACCTTTTTAGACCCGTTCAAAGATATAAGAGGCGACGGCTGGCAGATAGTCCAATCTCTTTACGCAATAGGTTCGGGCGGAATTTTCGGCGCGGGCATAGGTCAGAGCAGGCAGAAGTATCTCAACATTCCGGAGCCGCAGAACGACTTTATCTTCGCCATAGTTTGCGAGGAATTGGGACTTGTGGGAGCTGTAATAGTTATTGCACTTTTTGCGTTTTTAATTTACCGCGGCATAAAAATTGCCATGGAAGCCCCCGATTTATTCGGGACGCTTCTCACAGTAGGAATAATAAGCCTTATAGCAATTCAGGCGCTTGTCAATATTGCGGTTGTAACCTCGTCAATGCCGGTTACGGGAATGCCTCTGCCGTTTTTCAGCTACGGCGGCACGGCACTTGCAATAACAATGGCGGAAATGGGAATTGTTCTTAATGTATCCAAACACAAAAAAACGATTCCGGAGGTTGTGTCAAAATGATTTTTGGGAGGTAGAAAATGCGTATTCTTTTGACGGGCGGCGGAACAGCAGGACATATAAACCCCGCTCTTGCCATGGCAAACTACATAAGAGAAAAAGAGCCCGAAACCGAGGTGCTTTTTATCGGGACGGAAGAAGGAATGGAGAAAACTCTCGTTCCGAAAAGCGGCTACGATATAACATTCATACAGGTACACGGCTTTAAACGCAGTCTTAGTCCCTCCAATATAAAAAATATTTTTGATGTTTTGGGCAGCGTAAGAAAAACGAAAAAGATAATAAGGGAATTTCGGCCGGATATAGCGATAGGGACAGGCGGATATGTGACCGGCCCGGTTCTGTATGCGGCGGCAAATATGAAAATTCCCACAATGGTCCACGAGTCGAATGCATTTCCGGGGGTAACGGTACGCCTGTTGTCGAAAAAAGTGGATGTTGTCGCCCTTGCAATGGAGGGGGCAAAGCAATATGTGAAATCGGCAAGGCGGATTGAGGTTACAGGCAATCCCTTAAGACCGGAGCTGTTTAAAACAAACCGCGGCGAAGCGAGGAAAAAGCTTGGACTTGACGAACGGGGAGTTATTCTGATTTTTGGAGGAAGTCTGGGAGCGTCATATTTTAACGAAAAGGTGGTTAGCTGGATAAGCGGGCTTGATGATTTGGATAAATACCAGATTATAATGAGTGCGGGAAGAAACAATCAGATCGGAAGGGCTTTGGAGCAATTTAAAAAATGCGGCATAGACCTTGATAAGCATAAAAATATAAGAGTTCTCGAATATATATACGATATGGCGGCGGCAATGAACGCCTGCGATATGATAATAGGCAGATCCGGAAGCTCCGTCAGTGAGATGACGGCTCTTAAAAAGCCTGCGGTTCTCGTTCCATCCCCAAATGTTGCGGGAAATCATCAGGAATATAACGGCAGGGCTATGGAAAAGGCGGGAGCGGCAAAGGTAATCCTTGAAAAGGATTTAACGGAACAGACTCTCGGCAGAGCGGTAAGTGAAATTATGGACAACAAAGAAAATTACGACCGTATGGCAAGGTGTGCCGAAGCAGTGGGGATAACCGACGCGGCGGACAGACTTTATAAAATTGTAAAGGAGCTTACGGCAAAACGAATATAATAAAATATACAGAAACAGACAAAATATACAAACATATAAAACCAAAGATATAGAAACAAAGAAAACAGAATAGTAACACCTAAAATATTCCTGCATAGGATATAACGGAATTAAGATGTCTTAGGCTTCGGCTCGGATGCCTGTCAAGAAGGGTTGATTTTTTGATGGAAAAATCCTTATTTCGCAGGCGGCGCCGACAATATCCCAAGATAATGGCGGATATGGGCAAGGCCTCCGTTTGCGGAGCTTTAAGCTGCGGCAGACTTTTCTTGATTTTCGGCAAGAGAAAGGCGTATATCTTGTACGCCGGTGCAGTAATATTTTGGGGGTGCGGATTTTGGAAAAGCTGAAAATAAACGGCGGTAGAAAGCTTCGCGGTGAAACAAGGGTTCAGGGTGCGAAAAACGCCTGTTTGCCGATTTTAGCGGCGGCGGCACTCGGAGAAAGTTGCATAATACATAACTGCCCCGATTTAACCGATACACATGCCGCGCTGAAAATACTGGAAAGCCTGGGAGTGTGTACGGAGTTTGAAAATAATACTGTCAGGACGCATTCCTGCGGTTCTCTTTCAAGCTGCCGAATCCCTGACGGTTTAATGAAGGAAATGCGTTCCTCGGTTATGTTCCTCGGCGCAATTTTGTCTAAATGCAAAAGGGCGGAAATAACATATCCGGGCGGATGCAGCATAGGTGCAAGACCTATTGATTTGCACCTTGAAGCGTTCAGGAAAATGGGCGCGGAAATAGAAGAGGAAGGCGACAAGATAATCTGTACCATAGATGAAATTAAAAGTGCAAAAATAAATCTTGGTTTTCCCAGCGTAGGAGCAACGGAAAATATAATGCTGCTATCTGCGGTGTCGAACGCCGAGATTGAAATTGATAATGCGGCGGCAGAACCGGAAATACTGGATTTGCAGAATTTTATAAATTCCATGGGCGGAAATATTTGCAGCGGAGGAAGAAAAGTTTTCATAAAGGGCGTAAAAGAACTGGGCAACACAGAATACAAAATAATGCCCGACAGGATTGCGGCGCTGACCTATCTTTCGGGGATTGCCGCCTGCGGAGGTATGGGAAAACTGAACAGCGTCCGTCCTGAACATATGGTTTTGCCGCTTAAAATTCTTGAGAGAGGCGGAAGCGAAATTGAGTGCGGTGATGATTTTATAATTATGAAAGCTCCATCCCGGCCGAAAAGCTACGGCAAGATTATAACCCTTCCGTATCCGGGCTTTCCCACAGACGCTCAGGCTATTTTTATGGCGGCGGCAAGCCGCGGAAGAGGAAAAAGCAGCTTTAAGGAAAATATTTTTGAGAACAGATTCCGCCATGTGAGTGAAATAAGAAAACTCGGAGGACGAATAGAAACGGAAGGCAACGAAGCCGAAATCTGCGGCAGAAGAAGACTGCACGGCGAAGTGCTTACGGCGAAGGATTTGCGGGGAGGCGCCGCGCTGGTAGTGGCAGGGCTTGCCGCAAAGGGAGAAACAATTATAGAAAATATAGGTTATATAGACCGCGGATATGAAAATATAGAAAGGAGTTTTGGCGATTTCGGAGCAGAAATTGCGAGAGTTGACGAAAGCTATGGACGAGAGATACATTCGTAATGAAAAAATTGCTATCCGACAGCGTAAGAAAAAGAAAAAACGAAAACGGGCATTTATCGTTATGTGTTTTATTTTGTGCTGCATAGGCATAATTCTGGTTGTGTTCAAGGCCCCTTTTTTTTATATAACGGAGGTAAGCTGTACGGGTCAGAAAACGCTCACCGGGGAACAAATTGTAAAAAAGTCGGAAATAACTGCCGGACAGAATATTTTCAGTATCAGTATGTCGAATGCGGCAAAAAAAATATCGGAGCTTGCCTATGTTAACACTGTTGAGGTAAAAAGGGTTTTCCCCGGCAAAATAAAGATAACGGTTACGGAATGTACGCCCCGGGCATATGTTTCCGTGGGAAAGAAGTACGCCCTTATCGACTACAACGGGAAAATCCTTGAGTTGACGGATAAAAACGACAAATACAGCGTTATGAC
>JAEDLZ010000140.1 GCA_016303265.1 Clostridiales bacterium | reverse complement strand
CACCGGTTTTTCCCGGGTTCACACAATCAGGTTCAACATCTTTGTCCGCAATAGGTTTATGACCCAAAGCACTTCCTTTTGCTTCCCGAGTATTTGTTTTATTACAGCGCATACATTTTGCAGTTTCAGTGCCGTTCTTTATGCAGGTTGCATCGTTATTGGAAACATACTTTTCAAAATTATGTCCGAGAGGAGCAGCACCGACTTTTTCTTCCTTGTTTCCACAAAGAGTACAGGTATAAATATCTTTTCCAGATTCTGTGCAGGTAGCCGCAATGGATTCTTTTTTATAATTGTGATCAGTAACAAATATCGAATAAAACAGCGCATTTCCACCGGCACTGCCCTTTAACGTCAATTTATGCAACCCGGTTTTAGGAATACTTATTTTAGTATATATTGTTCCGCTGAAATCGTCTCCAATAGTTATTCCACTGCTGCCGCCATAACTATATTTAATATTACAGCCGTCTTCACATGAAACAGTAATAGTTTGTGCTTTTTTAACACTTACGCCAAGTGAAAAGACTTCATTCGGACAGCAAATATAGTTTACCTTAATAGTTGCGCTTTTACTACAACGACTACAAACAGCGGTTATAGTATTGTTAGTTTCGTCAGCAACAACCTTTGAGTAATCTTTAATTAAATGATGTTCACTCCATTTCAATGTCCCGCCGAAATTATTGAACAAAACTTTATCCCATGTTTTATTATTGCAATTATAGTAAATAGTAGTATTGCTACTGTCTTCAAATGCCGCAGAATCAAACTTTGGCATATCTCCTAAGAAATATACTTCTCTCTGATATGACATATTATTAGCAAAAGCTTCTTTCCTAATTTCTTTAACACTAGCAGAAACTTCAATTTTATTTAATCTATAACTACCGTAAAATGCGCTTTCTTCTATAACTTGCAATTTATCCGGGATTTTTATTGATTCAATATTTGTGCAAAAAGCAAATGCTCTTTTTCCTATTTTTTCAATGTTATTTGGCAAATCGATATTGTTTAATGAACGCATCTCATAAAAAGCATTTTCGCCAATCTCTAAAAGTGTATCTGGAAGTTTAACGCTTTCAACATATGAACAATCATAAAAAGCACGATTTCCAATTGAAGTGACTCCTTTTTCAACATCTATGCTTTTAACATATGCTCTGTCATCATACCAAGGAGAGTATGAAGAATAGCTATAATTTTTCATATCTCCCTCGCCTGATATTTTCAGATTTCCGGTTGAAATATCAAGAACCCACGTTAGATTTTCTCCGCAAGCACCTGAACGTATGTACTTATCATCTGTTGCAGAAGAATAGACTGTGAATGCAATACAAATAAATAATATTGTTGTGAAGAACACAGCGACTTTTCTAGTTTTCAAATTCTTTTTCATTTTTATCGCCTCCTTTTTTTATTATAGCATAATGTATTTGTTTTTACAATATTATACACACAAAAAATCCTCGGCTGCCCGAATGGGCAGCCGAGGTGCGTTTTGTTATTGAATTACTCTGCATCCGGAGCGTAGAGTGCTTCAAGTCTCTTGAGGTGGTTGTATCTTTCAACAGACTTCTGCTCCGCCTCTGCAAAGAGTTCCTTTGCTCTTTCGGGGAAGGAGCGGGTAAGAGCTGAATAACGAGCCTCGTTGAGGAGGAACTTCTGATAGTCTTCTCTTACGCCGGGCTTGCTGTCGATGGTGAACGGGTTCTTGCCCTGAGCCTTGAGAGCCGGGTTGAAGCGGAACATATTCCAGTAACCGCACTCAACAGCCTTCTTCATCTCGTTCTGGCAGTTAACCATGCCGCCCTTGATTGAGTGCATTTCGCACGGAGCGTATGCAATAATGATTGACGGGCCATGATATGCTTCAGCCTCGGTGAGAGCCTTGATGGTCTGGTTCATGTTCGCACCCATAGCGATCTGTGCAACATAGACATAACCGTAGCTCATTGCAATCTCGGCAAGGCTCTTCTTTGCAATGCTCTTACCGGCAGCTGCAAACTGTGCAACCTGACCGATCTGAGAAGCCTTGGAAGCCTGTCCGCCGGTGTTGGAGTAAACCTCGGTATCGAAGACCATGATGTTGACGTCTTCGCCTGAAGCGAGAACATGGTCAACACCGCCGAAGCCGATGTCGTATGCCCAGCCGTCGCCGCCGAAGATCCAGACGGACTTCTTGGAAAGATATTCTTTCTCCTTGAGGATTGAAGCGCAGTTTTCGCAGCCGTCCGCAACCTTTTCAAGCTCTGCAACAAGTGCGTCCGAAGCGGCGGTGTTCTTTTCGCCGTCGTTTACGGTGTCAAGATATGCCTTTGCTGCAGCCTTGAGTGATTCGGGAGCCTTCTCTGCGGAAAGGATGTTTTCAACCTTAGCGATGAGAGCGTTGCGGATTGCATTCTGGCCAAGGAACATTCCGAAGCCGTGCTCTGCGTTGTCTTCAAACAGGGAGTTAGCCCATGCCGGACCGTGACCCTTGCTGTTTACGGTATAGGGTGAGGTTGCCGCCGGGCCGCCCCAGATTGAGGAACAACCGGTAGCGTTGGAGATATACATTCTGTCGCCGAAGAGCTGTGTGATGAGACGTGCATATGCAGTCTCTGCGCAGCCTGCGCATGAGCCGGAGAACTCAAGAAGCGGAGTCTTGTACTGGCTGCCGATAACGGTGTTGTCGGCAACGTCTTCCTTAACGGTAACGTTCTTGACCATATAGTCAAATACCGGCTGCATGTTATCCTGGCTTTCACGGGGAACCATCTTGAGGGAGCCTGTCTTGCAGACGCCTACGCAGACGCCGCAGCCCATGCAGTCAAGCGGTGAAACGGCGAGGGAGTACTTATAAACGCCCTTGCCCTTGCCGGCTTTCTTGTCAACGATGATTGCGTTTTCGGGAGCGTTTGCAGCTTCCTCTTCAGTGAGGCAGTACGGTCTGATTGTTGCGTGCGGGCAAACATAGGAGCACTGGTTGCACTGTGCGCAGGTTGTGCCGTCCCATGCCGGAACCATAACGGCAACACCGCGCTTTTCATAAGCGGATGCGCCCTGTTCAAATGTTCCGTCAGCGTGAGCTTCAAAAGCGGAAACGGGAAGTGAGTCGCCGTCCATGTGGCCAACGGGCTTCATGATCTCGTCAACCATCTTGACAAGCTTTTCAGCGCCCTCGCTCTTTGCTTCGCAAGCGCAATCCTCTGCGTTTGCCCAATCAGCGGGAACATCAATCTTGACATAGGCGGTTGCACCGGCGTCGATTGCCTTTTCGTTCATTTCAACGATTTCTTTACCCT
>JAEDLZ010000025.1 GCA_016303265.1 Clostridiales bacterium | reverse complement strand
AAATATCACCAGGCAGGAAACCTTTGTTGTTCTCGGCAGACTGTTCTCTCTTGACATTGATTCAAAAATAGCCGAGCATTTCGGCTTAGATTACAGTGCTGACGCGGTTCTTGCAAATTATTCGGACGGAAATGATGTTGCCGCCTGGGCAAGAGATATTGTTGCGGCGATAATTTCAAGCGGTTATGTTAACGGCAGCGGCGGCAAAATCAACCCGAACGCTTACATAACAAGAGCGGAGTTTGCGGCAGTTATCGGCAGAATGGTTGAAACCTATATTGACGCACCCGGCACTTATACAACGCTTCCTGCGGGAAATGTTGTAATCCGCTGCGATGATGTAAAATTAAACGGTGCAACGGTTGCAGGTGATCTTATCGTCGGAGAGGGCGCGCACAACGGAGCAATCCTTATTGATTCTACTGTTACGGGCAGATATGTTGCACGGTCAGGCAAGGCGAACGCCATAAGCGGCGGAAAATGCGGTTCAATACGGCTTTTAAGACCCGATGTTATGGTCAGCGCCCAGGGTGTTACCCGTGATATTGTTTACGGCGCTGAGGATACCGAGTTCAGCGAAACCATAGACTTTGACATTGGTGAATAGCAGAT
This sequence comes from Clostridiales bacterium, assembly GCA_016303265.1. Classification (GTDB taxonomy): domain Bacteria; phylum Bacillota; class Clostridia; order Monoglobales; family Monoglobaceae; genus SIG454. The sequence goes on along the minus strand of JAEDLZ010000025.1, from coordinate 16,319 downwards.
GAACAGATATGATTTAAAATGCAAAATTGCCGGACTTAATGTTTTAATAAATGTTTTAAACTCCGATTGCCGGGTAATTCCCCAATCACGCAGCTATCTTTGTGATTTTCAGGGAAGTCCTCAAATAAAAATCGGATTTGACTCCGCTTTTCTTGAGGATCGGCACAGAGAAATTCCATCTGTTCCGTTATGCGAGCATGAATACATATGGACGGGCTATGATTTCGGGAAGAAGCTGCTCCTGCATGACGGATACTTGCTTCACGCCTCCGCCGTTGCCTATAGAGGGAGGGCATATCTCTTTTCTGCACCCTGCGGAACGGGAAAATCCACTCATGCCTCAATCTGGCAAAGGGTTTACGGCGACGAGGCAGTCATAATAAACGATGATAAGCCGGCGCTTCGGCTCATTGACGGGAAGGTCTATGTTTACGGCACGCCGTGGAGCGGAAAAACCGACAAAAACAAAAATGTGCAAGTACCCCTTGGAGGAGTATGCTTTATAGAGCGCTGTGCAGAAAATCACATTGAAACGACGGATATAAAAAGCGCGGTTCATCTTATTATGAGCCAAACTCTCCGTATTCCCTATCCGAAATCAATGGAAGCTCTGCTTGAGGTTCTTGACAAGGCCATCCCGCATATTCCCGTTTTCACAATGGGCTGCAATATGGAGGACAGTGCGGCAATTTGCGCCTATGAATATATGAGTAAATTTATATGAGAAAGAGAGGACTTTTATGAAGATTAAATCAGGATTTATGCTTCGGGAGGTTGCCGGATGCAGCGTGGTTGTTGCGGTCGGCGCCGATACTTTGGACTTTAACGGAATGATAAACTTAAACGGAAGCGGAACATTTTTGTGGAAGCTTCTTGAAAACGGTGCGTCAGAAGAGGAGTTGCTCTCTGCTATGCTTGATGAGTATGATGTGGACGAGGATACTGCAAAGCGCGACATTTCCGCTTTCTTAAATAAAATGCGCGAGGCGGAGCTTCTTGATGAATAATGATATTAAACAGGTTTCTCTTGCCGATATGTTTCCCGTTATGGAGGAACAGCTTAAAAACGGCGGTAATGTAATTTTCAAGCCCAAGGGGATTAGTATGCTCCCGCTTATCAGGCAGGGAATCGACAGTGTTTTAATCAAAAAGCCGGAATTTCCGCTTAAAAAATACGATATTCCGCTTTTTCGCCGTAATGACGGCAGCTTTATCCTGCACCGCATACTAAAGGTGCGCAGTGACGGAACCTATGTCATTTGCGGGGATAATCAGACGGTTAAGGAGTACGGCGTTAAAGACGAACAGATTATCGGCGTTGTTGCGGGTATTTACAGGGATAAAAAGCTTGTCCCCGTTTCAAATTTCGTATACAAAATTTACAGCCGCTCTCTATGGATAAGACGACTTTGGAGGAAAAGCTTTATAAGGCGGGCATTTAAGGGGGTTTTGCGTCGATGCGGACTAATAAAATAAAGGACCGTAACACCTTAAAATGGATTTATAAATCAACAAAAAAACAGCTTCCCGCTGTTTTTTTGTTAGTGCTGGCAAATGCTATTATGTCGGCGCTTGGCGTTGTTTTTGCCTTTAAATGCAGCGCCGTTATCGATACGGCGCTCTCCGGCGACAGGCACGGGCTTATTTCAAGTCTTTGCTTTTTGCTCCTTCTTATCGGAATCCAGATTATTGTTAAAATTGTCTGTCAGAATCTTTCCGTCCGCATATGCGCAAAAACGGAAATTGCTTTTAAGAGCCAGCTTTTCTCAAATATTATGCGTAAGGATTACAGCATGATTACAGCCTTCCACAGCGGCGAGCTTCTCACCAGGCTCACAAGCGATGTTTCTATTGTAAGTGACGGGGTTGTTACCCTTCTTCCGTCCGTTGTTGCAATGGTAACCCGCCTTATATTTGCTGCGGCGGCGCTTATTATGCTTGACCCCGGATTTGCACTGATTTTTGTTGCGGTGGGAATCCTTATACTGTTTATCAGCGGTCTTTTTAAAAAGCTCATGAAAAGGCTTCATAAGCTGGTTCAGGAAACCGATGGCCGTCTCCGTTCGTTTTTGCAGGAGTCAATCGGCGGAATTTTGATGATTAAAGTTTTCGGCATTGAGGACAAAATTGACGAAACCGCAGCGGCATATCAGGAGGAAAACTATAAGGCAAAAATGAAGCGCCGTACCATAAGCATTGCGGCGAACACGGGGCTTAGCCTTGTTTTTCAGCTGGGATATGTTTTCGCCTTCGGCTGGGGCGCATTCAGGCTTATAAATCATACAATTACTGCCGGAATGGTTACAGCGATACTTCAGCTTGTAAACCAGATTCAGACGCCTTTTGCAGGTATGTCCGGGGTTTTGCCGAAATATTACAGTATTCTTGCCTCTTCCGAGCGCATTATGGAAATCGAAAATATGCCGGCCGAACAAGGCGAAGCCTCAGCCGCAATTGACCCTCAGGCAGCATATGAAAAACTGGATTCCATCAGGTTTGAAAATATTTCCTTCAGTTACGACCGCGATGTTGTTTTAAACTGCGCCTCCCTCGAAATCAAAAAAGGGGATTTTGCCGTCATATCGGGCATTTCGGGGATAGGGAAAAGCACGCTTATGAAGCTTCTCCTCGGCGTCATAAATCCCGATTCCGGAAGCATCTTTCTCTCCTTTAAAGACGGAGAAAGGCGAATCGCAGATAAGAGCACAAGACCGCTGTTTTCCTATGTTCCTCAAGGCAATCTTCTGCTTTCGGGAACGCTTCGCAAGGCGATCACCATTATAAAGCCCGACGCCTCCGATGACGAAATTGACCGTGCCCTTAAAATAAGCTGTGCGGATAAATTTATTAAGGATTTTCCTTTGGGGCTTGAAACCGTCATCGGCGAAAAGGGCTTCGGGCTTTCAGAGGGTCAGGTTCAGCGGCTTGCCGTTGCCCGCGCAATCCTTTCGGACGAGCCTGTTATTCTTCTTGACGAAGCAACCTCCGCTCTTGACGAGGAAACCGAAAAGCAGCTTTTGACAAATATTCGCGCAATGGAAAATAAGACCTGTATAATAATTTCTCATAAAAAAGCGGCATACGATATTTGCGACAAAGAAATCCGAATCGAAAATAAAAAAATTTATACGAGAGAAATTTAAGCTGCTTGAAAAGGAGTCGCTTTTCATTATTCTGCGGTTTTACGGCACCGTGACCTATTTGTGGGGTTCTGACCTATTGGAGTTCTGTGACCTATTTTCCCGAAGTAATATTGATTTTTGGTACAAATTAAAAGGGACCGCAAAAATTGAACAAAGCCGTTTTCCACTATCAGCGGGTTCGGCTTTGTTCAAAAATTGCAGTCCCTTTCTTATCTGTTTACATAATATTTAACAAGCTCCTCCAGAATTTCGTCCGTTTCAACCTTCTGGATAAGACTTCTCGCGCCGTTATGCGCAGTTATATAAGACGGGTCGCCTGACATTATATATCCGACAATCTGGCTTATTGGATTATATCCCTTTTCCACCAAGGCATTATGCACCGTCAATATTATCTCTTCTACTGCCATCGGCTTCTTCTCTACCGTAAACTTGACTGTTTTGTTAAGATCGTCATTCATTTTGTCAACCCCCCGCAAAAATTTTTCTTTAAATTATTCTCTTAAATCTGCTCCCACTTTATTCTTAAGTCCGTCGAGAATTTTTTCCATAACCGCATTGACCTCGTCATCAGTCAATGTTCTGTCGCTTGCTCTGAACGAAAGTGAATACGCAACACTCTTCTTGTTTTCGCCGAGCTGTTCGCCACGGTACACATCAAAGAGAGCATAGCTTTCAAGGATTCCGCCCATTTCCTTTTCAAATATTTCGGCAATGCTTCCCACTGTTACATTTTCGTCAACAACCATGGCAATATCTCTCGTTGTTGCCGGGAACTTAGGAAGAGCCTTATATGTCTTTTTGCCGTCCGCATTTTCAAGCATTACGGCAAAATCAAGCTCCGCAAGGTAAACCTCTCCGCCCAGCTTATAATTTTTAACAACCTGAGGGTGAGCCTGACCGACTGTCCCTATCTTCACGCCCCCTGCCAGAACATCTGCGCATCTGCCGGGATGAAATGTGGGATTCTCCGTCTGTGCGACAAACTTGACCTTCTTAACGCCGAGACCGTTTAAAATATTTTCAACCGTTCCCTTGATTGTATAGAAATCTCCGCTGCCGTACATTCCCACGGAAACCATCTTTCTTTCATCAGGAAGTGTTTCTCCGTTATTTATATATACTCTTCCAAATTCAAATAATGCCGCCGCAGGTATCCTTTTGTTATAATTGGTTTTAAGCACTTCGCACATTGAAGATTGCATAGATGTCCTCATAACGCTGTTTTCTTCGCCGAGAGGATTGGTTATTTTTACGAAATCGTACCTCTTATCGCCCTCGGGAATTTTCAAAAGTTCATTTTCTTTCGGGTCTGTGAATGAATATGTTATAATTTCATCAAAACCGTCGGCAACAAGAATTTCCTTGACCTTATCTTCAGCCTTTTGTTCAGCCGTCTTTCCGCCTGCTACAACCGCACTGTCCATAAGAGTTGTGGGAATTTTGTCATATCCGTATATTCTTGCAATTTCTTCGGCAATATCAGCCATCGTTTCAATATCGCCTCTGAAGGACGGAACGATTATTGTATTGCCCTCCACCTTGAATTCCAGAACATTAAGTATATCAATCATTTCACTGCGGCTTATGTCCATACCCAAAAAGTTGTTTATTTTCTCAGTTTCAAGCGGAAGAGTTGTAACGCCCTTAAGAGCGCCGTGGACATCAATTGTCCCGTCTAAAACCTCGCCTGCGCCCATCTCTGACATAAGCTGACAGGCACGCTCGATTGCGCCGTCAAGGTTATAAACATCCAGTCCCTTTTCAAAAAGGGCGGAGGCATCGGTTCTCATGCCGAGAGCCTTTGCACCTTTTCTGACGGCGGCGCCGTTAAAGTTTGCCGCCTCAAAGAGAACTGTGGTCGTATTTTCCGTTACCTCCGAGTTTGCGCCGCCCATAACCCCGGCAACGCCGATTGCCTTCTCTCCGTCGGAAATGCAAATCATACTGGAATCCATTTTGCGCTCCTGCTCATCGAGAGTTTCAAGGATTTCGCCGTCCTTTGCCCGTCTTACGATGATTTTCCTCCCTGAAACGCAGTCAAGGTCATATGCGTGCATGGGCTGACCGTACTCCAGCATAACATAGTTGGTTATATCAACAACATTGTTAATGGCTCTTATTCCGCAGGCGGTAAGCCGTCTTTGCATCCACTCCGGCGAAGGTCCGATTTTAACATTCTTTACAACCTTGCCCAAATATCTGGGACAAAGCTCGTAATCTTCAATTTCCACCTTTGCATAGTCTTCCGCTTTTTCAGGAATTTTGTCATATTTTGTCGGGTCGGGAACCGAGAAATCACAGCCAAAGGTTGCCGCCGTTTCTCTTGCCAGACCTATAATACTCATACAGTCGGGGCGGTTGGAGGTTATCTCAAACTCGACCACTCTCTCGTCAAGACCTAAAAGGGAGCAGACATCCTCGCCGATTGGGGTATCCTCCGGCAAAATCATAATCCCCGTTGCTCTTTCTTTAGTTATTCCAAGCTCATCCGTTGAGCAGAACATACCGTTTGAAACAACGCCTCTGAGCTTGCCCTTAGTTATTTTCTGTCCGCCGTAAACCGTCGATTTATGCATTGCAACAGGAACGATTGCGCCCTCAAAAACATTGGTTGCCGCCGTAACAATTTGAATCGGCTCGCCCCCATTTACATCAACCTGACACACCACAAGCTTATCCGCATCGGGGTGCTTTTCAACCTTTAAGATTTTTCCTGTTCTTATATTTTCACATTCGCCGCCAAGCCGGGTTGTCCCTTCAACCTTTGAGCCCGACATTGTCATTTTGTGTTCGTATTCCTTTGTTTCAATTTCGCCTATATTCATATAGTCACGAAGCCATGACATGGGTAAATTCATTTTTTATTTCTCCTTTCAAACGCGGTGTCCGATTAGAACTGCTCCAAAAATCTTGTGTCGTTTTCGTATAATAATCTTATGTCATCTATATCATACCTGAAAAGAGCAACTCTTTCAAGTCCGATTCCGAAAGCAAAGCCCGAATACACATCCGGATCAATTCCGCACTTACTGAGAACCTTCGGGTGAACCATTCCGCAGCCCAAAATCTCAATCCAGCCCTCGCCCTTACAGAAACGGCAGCCCTTTCCGCCGCAGTTGAAGCAGGAAATATCAACCTCTGCGCTGGGTTCCGTAAACGGGAAGTGGTGAGGACGGAAGCGGAGTCTTGTATCGTTTCCGTAAAGCTTTTTAACAAACACCTCAAGGGTCCCCTTAAGGTCGGACATTTTTATCCCCTTATCCACGACAAGTCCCTCAACCTGATGGAAAACCGGTGAATGTGTTGCGTCAACCGCATCGCTCCTGTACACTCTGCCCGGAGAAATAACCCTTATAGGCGGCGCCTGCTTTTCCATTGTTCTTATCTGAACAGGGGATGTCTGACTTCTCAGCACAACCTCATCATTTATATAAAATGTATCCTGGGTATCTCTTGCCGGATGGTCCTTCGGAATGTTAAGCGCCTCAAAGTTGTAATAATCAAGCTCAACCTCAGGGCCCTCCGCAATGGAAAAGCCCATTCCGATAAATATATCCTCAAGGTCGTTTAAAACTTTCGTCAGCGGGTGAAGCGTCCCATGCTGCACATTTTTCCCCGGCATGGTGACATCTATTGTTTCCGACTTCAGCCTTGCATTAAGAGCAGCGTCGGCAATGGTTTTCTTCTTTTCCTCAATCGTACTCTCAATAAAGGTTCTCACCTCATTGGCGATTCTTCCCACATCTTTTCTTTCTTCGGGACTAAGCGCGCCCATGCCTTTCATAACGGCTGTAAGCTCACCCTTTTTGCCGAGATACTTAACACGGAATTCCTCAATTTTGTCAAGTGATTTTATTTCACTCACATCTTTTTGTGCACTCTGTCTTATCTGATTCAGCTTTTCTTTCATAAATTATACCCTTTCCTTCCTTTATCAAGCACGCTGCACCGTGTTCCTTTTGACTCGGCCGGCAAAAACTATTCCGCCTTGCGGCCGACCTTTGTCCTATAATTCTTCTGCCCGGAAATTATCTTGCACTACTTATGCTGCGCAAAATAGTTTCCGGCAATAATTATGTCATTTATATTTATACAATCCATCATCTTCTTGTCCATTTCCTCAACATATTCACGGTTTTCCTCGTTGGGTTCGTAGCTGTCGTCACGGTAAATCTCGCCGTCAAACCATGTCATGTCGCTGAAATAAACAAACCCCTTATTATTCGGGTCAAAAATATCATCGCCGATATATCCGCCAAACTTTCTGAGTCCAAACAGATTAACCATTGTGGGCAGAATGTCCTTTGTACTCGAAACCTTTTCAACCGTCATTGGCGGTGCGCCCTTAAGATATATAAAGAACGGCGTTTCCTGGATAAACTGTTCTCCGCCCAAAAGGGACAAACCCTTAACTATATTCTCGTCCGAATATCCGTAGGTGTAATGGTCGGTAAAGCATACAATAACCGTATCTTCAAGCAAGCCGTCACGGTCCAGCTTTTCAAGAAGAAGCCTTATAAACTCGTCCGTATCGTGGGCAAGCAGCCTTGCATTGTTGTATTCCTGCGTAAGGTTCTGCCATGTTTCGTCAGTATAAAGCGAATAGTCAACCTCGTCGCTCGCCTCGTCAATTCCGCGCATCATCGCCTTAAAATCCTCCACAGATACCATATCCGCAAGTTCCGGATACTTAAGCTTTGCCGCGTCAATCTTATCGTCTGTATTATAGGGCAGATGCGCCGTGTAAGTTATCACAAAATCAAAAAATTTAGGCTCCTCCACCATACTTTTGTAAATTTCTTCATTTTCGAGAAGCATGGCATTGCTGTCAAGCTCCGCCTCCGCCTCGCTCATATAATCCATAAACGAAACATACTCCTCATAGCCGAATGCCTTGTGCATCGTTCCCCTGTTATAAAATTCCATTTTGTTGTAGTGGAACTGTTTTGCAGTGTACCCGGCCTCCTCAAAAAGCCTCGGCAGTGAATAGGGAAATTCATTATAGCCGTAAATGGACGCGCTTGAGCTGGACTTTGGCGTATAATAGCCTGTGTTAAAGGCAAACTCGGAATTAAATGTATATCCTCCTCCGAAGGTTGCCGCAGAGTGCCTGTCAAAGTTGATTCCCTCCCGCATAAGGCGGCAGATTGTGGGCGTGGTTTCCTCGCTCAGAACCCAGTCGTCCATACTTTCAAGCATTATGGCAATGACATTCTTATCCTTAAAATAGCCCGTCATTTCATTATCTTCAAACTTCTGAATCTCAGGCTTGTCATTTTCGTCTATATATTCGTCAACCTTTTTGTAATCCTCCTCCGAATATCCGTCATCCGAAAACAGAGGATAGGTGATACTTCTCGCTATAAACTGGTACATCCCCATAACCCTTATGCATCTGTCCGGGTCCGCCATATCGGAGTAAACATATCTGGGTCTTTTCCATGTGGACCAGATTTTTGTATTATTCTTCTCGGCAGGACTTACAGTCATATAAGAATTAAGTATTGCACAAATCGCAATAAATACCGGTCCTATAGCCCAAAACCTCTTCCTTACGGTAATTTTTTCCCAGAAAAAGCAGGTGGCAACAATTGAGCCGATTGCCATTACCAAATAGATAATGTGCCATGGCGTTATATACTGATAAAGAATGTCGAAATACGCCGCGCCCTCATTTACAAGGAATATGCTGCTCAGCATAAAGAACCTGCCGAACATTGTGTAATAAACGCTCTCGGAAATCATGAATATATCCGCCAGAGCAGCAATCACAACAAAAACGATTCTTCCCGCCTTTTTCGGCATAACGAAAACGCACAGAAAAATTATAAGTCCAATCCAGCAGGCCGAAAATATAATCGCTACGCCATGGCAAAGGAAAAACCTCAAAAGCGCACTGTCGTCAACGCGAAAATCAACAAAAAATACATTTGCCCTAAGCACAAGGTCGGGTATTATCAGCGACAGCGCCGCAAAAAGGAAAAAGAATATTTTCCGGTTGTCAGTCAGAAAAGCCTTCCATTTCCCTGTTTGTCCGTTTTTTTCAATTTTAGATTCTTTCATATAACATGCCTCTTAACGATTCATCAAAATTATATTAAGCCGTCATACTGAAGCCGATAACATTTTTATATACGCCTAACCTCAATTTCAGCAATATCCGGCAACGCAATACCCTCAGATTTTATAAAATCTAAAAGCTGTAAAATTCATTTTGCCGAAAACATCGGTCACTGTTTCCAATGAGATTCATTATAGCACAAATTAAATTAAAATACAATATTTTTGCTGAATTTTCTCCAAATAATATCTGAAAATTTTCTGTTTCCCCCGTAATTTGCTGTTCGGCACAAAATTCCCTCCGCTGAATATATTACAAGTAAAAGGCAAAGGTGGTAATAGCATTGATGAAGCCGAGAAGAAAATCTGTCTGTGTGCCGAGAATGATAGGCTGTATGCTGATAGCATTAGGGCTTGGAATTTTTATTGCTCATCTTATCCCCTATTTTCTTCTTATATTTCTTTTAGGATTGGGGATTATGGCGTTCGGCATATTTTGCCTTCTGCATCACTGACCGTTAAAAAAATTCAGTTTGTGCCTATGGCACGGAAAGGAATGATATTTTATGAAAGTCGTTGTAGTCAGACCCCCGAAATTTATTAAGGGAATCTTAAAATGCATTTTCAAAATCCGACCCGACAGCTAAGCTCCGGTACACAAAAATGCTTCTTGTATGGTTTTCATCATGATAAAAACAGGCATAGGATTTTCCTATGCCTGTTAAATTTTACGCTTATCAAACAGCCGGTTAAAACTAAACAGCCCTCTGAACTTTTCCGGATCTTAAGCATCTTGTGCAAACATACATCTTCTTCGGTGTACCGTCAACAACCGCCTTAACCCTTCTTACATTTGGCTTCCAAGCCTTATTGGAACGACGATGAGAGTGAGAAACCTTAATTCCGAAGGTTACGCCCTTGCCGCAAACATCACACTTAGCCATATATAAAACACCTCCTAAATCTTTCGTCCATATCAACTTGAAACATTATATCAGATATTTTACCAAATTGCAAGTACTTTTTTAAATTTTTTTATTTTTTCTGTTCAAATTAGTATTTTTCGTTGCAAAATCAAAAAAATATAGTATAATAAAGATGGAATATTTTAATACATAAGCAAAGAAGGTTTGAAAATGGCAGAAAATTTTACAGTGAGCCTTAGTAAAATAATTGATGAGTTCAAGCTCGAAACGGTTTATGCCCCCGACGGAGATATTTTAATCGACTCCGCCGATGTTAACCGTCCCGGGCTTCAGATTGTAGGATTTTTCGACTACTTTGACTCAAGCCGCGTGCAAATATTCGGCAAGGTTGAAAATTCCTATCTTGAGGACATGACCTCTGAGGAAAGATACGCTCATTTGCGCAGTTTTTTTGAAAAGCGGGTGCCCGTTGTTATCCTTACAAGAAATGCCCCGGCAAATCCCGAAATGCTTGAGCTTGCAAAGGAGTTTGAAACTCCGGTTCTTCGGACAACAGCCTCCACCTCCGCATTCATGAGTGCGCTTATCGCCTTTCTCAGCGTTGAGCTTGCTCCGAGAATCACCCGTCACGGTGTTTTGGTTGAGGTCTACGGCGAGGGCATTCTCATTCTCGGCGAAAGCGGCGTGGGAAAGAGCGAGGCAGCGGTTGAGCTTATGAAAAGAGGTCATCGGCTTGTTGCGGACGACGCTGTGGAAATCAAGAAGGTTTCCTCAAAATCCCTTGTGGGTTCGTCCCCGGAAATCATCCGCCATTTTATCGAAATCCGAGGCATCGGCATTGTTGATGTCAAAAAAATCTTCGGTATGGGCGCTGTTAAAAACACGGAAAAAATCGACCTTGTTATTCATCTGGAAACCTGGCAGAAGGGCAAGCAGTACGACCGTCTGGGGCTTGTGGACGAATATACAAACATTTTAGGGCTTGACATTCCCTCTCTTACCATTCCCGTACGCCCCGGCAGAAACCTTGCTATAATTTTCGAGGTTGCCGCAATGAACAATCGTCAGCGCCGCATGGGCTATAACGCCGCCGAGGAGCTTAACAAGCGGATTATGGACCAAATGGATTTTTAAGCGGCTTTAAAATTTTGGTTTTGCAATTAAATGCGCAAAGCCCCAAACAGGCGCTGTACAAAATTTTACGGAAAATTTGTGATATATTCTTTTTGTGCGGCGCATTCTTAATTAAAACGGTATAGTTGCCGATGAATTGAATAATTGAATAAATGAAAGGATTTTGCAAATTGAAGATTTTAACTGATACCCACACCCACACAATGGTCAGCGCACATGCATACTCAACGCTTTTGGAGAATGTCCGTGCCGCGAGGGAGCGGCATCTGGAGCTTTTGGCAATAACGAACCATGCGCCGGCAATTCCCGACGGCGCTCATGAGTGGCATTTCCTCTGCACAAGGGAGCTTCCCGATGTTATTGACGGTGTTAAAATGCTTTACGGTGCAGAGCTTAATATAACCGACCCGAGCGGCAAGGTTGACCTTCCCGAGTCCACCCTTAATACGCAAGGGCTGCACATAGCGTCACTGCACGAGCCCTGCTACGATTCCCGCGGGGAAACAGACCACACAAAAACATGGCTTAATGTTTTGAAAAACCCTTATGTGGACATCTTAGGTCATTCGGGAAGGGGAAATTTTCCTTTTGACCATGACGCTGTGGCAAAGGCGGCAAGGGATGCCGATGTCTGCATTGAAATCAACAGCAAAACATTGTCACGCCCTGTTTCGCGGGAGATCTGCGCAGATGTGCTTGCCTGCTGCAAAAAATACGGCACGAAAATTACCGTTGGCTCAGACTCTCATTTCTGCGGCCATATCGGTGATTTTGACAATGCGTTATCACTTCTTTCGGAGGTTGACTATCCGGAAGAGCTTGTTGTAAGCCGGAATGCCGATTCGCTTCTTAAGCATCTTAAAAATAAAAATAAGTATTTTAACTATGCATTTTAGCAGACCTTTTTGTCCTGCACTAAGCCAATATTTTTAATATGCGTTTCAGATTGGAGAATTTATGATAAATAAGCTTATTTCAATCGTTGGAGAAAGCAATGTTTTCCCCGACGAACCTATGAAAAATCACACCACCTTCAAAGTTGGAGGAAAGGCGGATTTTGTTGTTATGCCCGAAAATGAGGAGCAGCTTTTAACAGTTTTGAGGCTGGCAAAAAGCGAGAATGTGCCTGTCACCGTCGTGGGCAACGGTTCTAATCTTTTGGTGGGCGACGGCGGAATACGGGGCATTGTTATACTCATTTCAAGAAAAATGAGCAATGTCACATTTGACGAAACCGCCGTTACAGCACAAAGCGGTATTCTTTTATCGCAGCTTGCGGCAAAGATTGCGGCAAAATCCCTCACAGGCTTTGAATTTGCTTCGGGGATTCCCGGTTCTCTCGGCGGCGCCGCCGCAATGAACGCAGGCGCATACGGAGAGGAAATGTCCGGCGTCATAAGCGACATAACCTATGTTGACGCAGAAAACGGCGTTAAAACCATTTCCGCCAAGGACTGCAATTTCGGCTACAGAAGGACTTTTTTTACAGGAACGGATTATATAATAACAAAATGCACCCTCAAGCTTAAACGGGGCAATCCGGATGAAATCCGCGCTAAGACCGAGGAGCTTCGCAGCCGGCGTCTTTCAAAACAGCCCCTCGATAAGCCCAGTGCAGGAAGCACCTTCAAGCGTCCCGAAGGCTATTTTGCGGGGGCGCTCATCCAGCAGGCAAATCTTAAAGGCTTCTCCATCGGCGGGGCAAAAATTTCGGAAAAGCACGCAGGCTTTATAATAAACGACGGCGGCGCCACCGCTGCCGATATTTTAAAGCTTATAAAATACACCCAAAAAACGGTTGAAGAAAAATTCGGAGTCAGGCTTGAGCCCGAGGTAAAAATCATCGGGGATTTTTAAGGAGTGATACTAATGAATTTAATAATAATTACAGGCCTTTCCGGAGCCGGAAAATCAAGGGCTATTCAATGCCTTGAGGATATAGGTTATTTCTGCATTGACAATATGCCGCCTCAGCTCCTTTTGAAGTTCATCGAACTTTATCGTTCAAACGAAAACGCAAAAGGAATTGCCATAGTCTGCGATATACGAAGCGGAAATATGTTTTCACAGCTTTTGTCGAGTCTTGATGAGCTTACTGCCGCAGGATACCGCTACGACCTGCTTTTTCTTGACGCATCGGACGAAACTCTTATCAAGCGTTACAAGGAAACCCGCCGCCATCACCCCCTTGCCGGAAACGGCAGAATTATTGACGGCATCAAAAAAGAGCGCAAAATGCTTGAACAGGTGCGGCTGAAGGCGACCCACATTTTGGATACCTCTATGCTGAAAAGCTCTCAGCTTGCCGAGCAGATTTCCCGGATTTATACCGGAAATTCAATGTTTGACGGACTTATTATAAATGTTATGTCCTTTGGCTTCAAATACGGAATCCCCCTTGATTCCGACCTGGTTTTCGATGTGCGTTTTCTGCCCAATCCCTTTTATATCGCGGAGCTTAAAAACCACACCGGTATGGAAAGCTGCGTTTCCGACTATGTTATGAGTTTTAAACAAAGCCGTGAATTTCTTGCAAAGCTTACGGATATGGTGGAATATCTTATCCCTCACTATATCGAGGAGGGCAAAACGCAGCTTGTTATTTCAATCGGCTGCACCGGCGGTCATCACAGAAGCGTTACCATTGCAGAGGCGCTTTATAAGAGCCTGAAGCAAAATCACCACAACGCAGTTTCAACCCACAGGGATATTCAAAAAGGCGTCTGATTTAATCCGGAGGGCTGTACGGCAAAATATGTCCGATTCAGCCCGGGAATCTGTATTGCGAAAGGTGTCTGATTCAATTGAAGAATTTGTCCTACGATATGTTTAAATTTACCCACAGTGCACCGACCTTCACTGCGCCCGAAATTGTATGTATAGGCGGCGGGACGGGGCTTTCCGTTATTCTGAGAAAGCTTAAAGTCCTTTCCCCAAACATTACCGCAGTTGTGACGGTTGCAGATGACGGCGGCGGCAGCGGAGTGCTGCGCAGCGACCTTAAAATGCTGCCTCCGGGAGATATTCGGCAATGTATTCTTGCTCTTTCCCAGACAGAGCCGCTTATGGAAGAGCTCCTTATGTATCGCTTTAACGAGGGAAGCCTTTCCGGGCAAAGCTTCGGCAACCTCTTCTTAGCCGCTATGACAGGAATATCGGGCGGCAATTTTATAGACGCCGTACGCAAGGTCAGTCAGGTTCTTAAGGTAACGGGCAAGGTTCTCCCCGTTACGGACTGCGATGTTTGCCTTTGCGCCGCCTTGGAAAACGGAATGACCGTCTGCGGAGAATCCGACATAGGCCACAGCACCCATAAATATAAAAGCAAAATCACCGATGTATTTCTGAAATCCGTTGACGAAAATCGGGAAATCGCACCTCTTCCCGAGGTTATCGAAGCAATCGGCAAAGCGGACATTATCGTTCTCGGTCCCGGCAGCCTTTATACGAGTATTTTGCCAAATCTTATGGTACCCAAAATTACCGATGCAATTCACCGTGCAAAAGCAAAGGTTATATACATAAACAATATAATGACCCAGCCCGGCGAAACCGACGGCTACACTGCCTCCGATCATGTTAATGCAATTCTTAAGCACACCTGTCCCGATTTTATAGATTATTGCATTGTCAATTGCGGAAGCGTCCCGAAAGACCTTTTGTTCAAATACATAGAGGACGGGGCAGGCATTGTAAAAAGCGATGCGGATAAAATACGCGCCAAGGGAATTGAGGTTATCGAAAGCGACCTTGTTGAAATAAATTCCATGGGGCTTATCCGTCACAACAGCGCCGCTCTCGCCGAAACAATCGCAAAACTTACGGCTAAAAAAGGATAATAAATATGAAGTCTTTTTCACAGAAAACAAAAGAACCTCTTTTTGAGATAGAAAATTTTTCGCCATGCTGTGACAGAGCGGAGCTTTTCGGACTGCTGCTATTTGCGGGAAACATAAATTCCCGTTCAATCCGCATGGTCAGCGAAAGTCCTCTTGCGGCAGAGAAATTTTGCGGCCTTTTATCCCGGCTTTTCGGATTTTCGGGCGCTCCTAAGAAGGACGGTAAATTTTATACCGTTTTGTGCACGGATATGGGAATTGTTGCAAAATGTCTGTATTCGCTGCGCCTTTGCGAGAATAATATTAACTTTCGCATAATCCCCGAAATTATCGAAAAACCCTGCTGCAAAAAGGCGTTTCTCAGAGGGGCGTTTTTGGGCGGAGGTACGGTTATCGACCCTAATAAAAATTATAATATGGAATTTCTGTCACGATACCCGCTTTTAACGGAAGATTTTATTGCATTTTTGAAAGGTCTGGGCTTTAGCTTCAAAAAGGTAACACGCAAAGGCTCCCTTGTTGTCTACACAAAAAACAGCGAAACCATCTGCGATATTCTCTCATTTTTGGGGGCGTCGGCCTCTTTTATGGAGTATCTGAACATTAAAATCGAGCGTGAGGTCAGAAACGATTTTACCAGAACCTCCAACGGCGAAACCGCTAATATGGACAAGGTTTTTATTGCTTCCGCCAGACACATTCACGCCATAAATAAAATCGAAAATTCAATTGGACTAAGCAGCCTCCCCGACGATTTACGGGAAACTGCCGTTCTTCGGCTTGAAAACAGAGATTTGAGCCTTGAGGCTCTGGGCAAGCTGTTTACGCCGCCCCTTACCAAGTCGGGGGTCAACCACCGCTTAAACCGTATTCTTAAAATTTCGGAAAATCTTTAACAAAGGAGAAAGGAAACCTATGTCATTCGTACATTTGCACACCCACACGGCGTACAGTTTGCTTGACGGCGAGGGAACTGTCAAAAAAGTTCTTGACCGCGCCAAGGAGCTGGGTCAGACAGCCATGGCGATTACCGACCACGGTAATATGTACGGGGTTATTGACTTTTACGAATATGCAAAGCAAATCGGAATAAAGCCAATACTCGGCTGTGAGGTCTATGTTGCACAGCGGAGCCGCTTTGATAAGGTTCATGAGCTGGATTCGACCAACTATCACCTGATTTTGCTTGCGGAGAACGAAACAGGATATAAAAA